>NZ_JBHWAQ010000008.1:0-300191 GCF_042743475.1 Streptomyces sp. NPDC059534 | reverse complement strand
GCGCGCGGGGGGGGGTTCGTGGGGGGCCCCCCAAACGGCCGGGGCCCCCCCCCCCGCCGGGGTGGGGGCCCCGCGGCCGTTCGGGGCGCGAGAATCGGGGTCCAGGCGCCTGCGCCGTATGCCTGCACCGTCTATCTGCGCCGTATACATCGCGCCACTCGGCGATCGCCCGGAGGCCGATCCGGGCCGATGATCATCAAAATGCAAAGCCGCAGTTAACGAGCCGGAAAAACTTCCGCCCTAACGTGCAATGTCTCGCCGCGCGCCGCATCTTCGCCGTTCAACACAGTGTTGAAGGTCGGTAGGGTCCGCAGCTGTCCGGGTGCCGTCCCGGTCGACGACTGTGAGGTGGAAGAGTGCAACTGAGCCCGCACGAGCAGGAACGCCTGCTCATCCATGTGGCGGCCGACGTGGCCGAGAAGCGCCGGGCCCGGGGCGTCCGCCTCAACCACCCCGAAGCCGTCGCCCTCCTCACCTCCCACATCCTGGAAGGCGCCCGGGACGGCAGGACCGTCGCGGAGCTGATGGCCTCCGGACGCAAGGTGCTCACCCGCGACGAGGTCATGGACGGCATCCCGGAGATGATCCACGACGTCCAGGTCGAGGCCACCTTCCCGGACGGCACCAAGCTCGTCACCGTCCACGACCCCATCGTCTGAACGGGGCGGCCGCAGATGATCCCCGGAGAAATCCTGTACGGGGACGGCCCCGTAGCCCTCAACGAGGGACGCCCCGTCACCCGCCTCACCGTGCTCAACGCCGCGGACCGGCCCGTCCAGGTCGGCTCCCACTACCACTTCGCCGAGGTCAACCCCGGCCTGGAGTTCGACCGCGCCGCCGCGTACGGCCTGCGGCTGCACATCGCCGCCGGGACCGCCGTCCGCTTCGAGCCCGGCATCCCCGTCGAGGTCGAGCTGGTGCCCCTGGCCGGCCGCCGGATCGTGCCCGGCCTGCGCGGCGCGACCGCCGGCCCGCTGGACCCGCCGCCCACGGACCCGGACCCGGCGGCATCGCACCCGGTGGACCCGGACACGAACGGAGCCCCCCGTGCCTGAGCTGCACCGCGCCGTCTACGCCGACCTGTTCGGCCCCACGACCGGCGACCGCATCCGCCTCGCCGACACCGACCTGCTCGTCGAGATCGAGGAGGACCGCTGCGGCGGCCCGGGACGCGCCGGCGAGGAGGCCGTCTTCGGCGGCGGCAAGGTCGTCCGCGAGTCCATGGGACAGGCCCGGACCACCCGGGCCGAGGGCGCCCCCGACACCGTGGTCACCGGCGCCGTGATCATCGACCACTGGGGCGTCGTCAAGGCCGACATCGGCATCCGCGACGGCCGGATCACGGCCCTCGGCAAGGCCGGGAACCCCGACACCATGGACGGCGTCCACCCCGACCTCGTCATCGGACCCGAGACCGAGATCATCGTCGGCAACGGGCGGATCGTCACCGCCGGAGCCGTCGACGCCCACGTCCACTTCATCTCCCCGACCGTCGTCGAGCAGGCCCTCGCCACCGGCGTCACCACCCTCGTCGGCGGGGGCACCGGACCGGCCGAGGGCACCAAGGCGACCACGGTCACGCCCGGCCCCTGGCACCTGGCCCGCATGTTCGAGGCCCTGGACACCTTCCCCGTCAACATCGGACTGCTCGGCAAGGGCAACACGATGTCCCGCGACGCCATGTACTCCCAACTGCGCGGCGGAGCCCTCGGATTCAAGATCCACGAGGACTGGGGGGCCACCCCGGCCGTCATCGACGCCTGTCTCGGCGTCTGCGAGGAGACCGGCGCCCAGCTCGCCATCCACACCGACACCCTGAACGAGGCCGGCTTCGTCGGCGACACCCTCGCCGCCATCGCCGGCCGCACGGTCCACGCGTACCACACGGAGGGCGCGGGCGGCGGGCACGCACCCGACATCATCACCGTCGTCTCCGAGCCGTACATCCTCCCGAGCTCGACCAACCCGACCCGGCCGCACACCGTCAACACCATCGAGGAGCACCTCGACATGCTGATGGTCTGCCACCACCTCAACCCGGCCGTCCCCGAGGACCTCGCCTTCGCCGAGTCCCGCATCCGGCCCTCCACCATCGCGGCCGAGGACGTCCTCCACGACCTGGGCGCCATCTCGATCATCTCCTCCGACTCCCAGGCCATGGGCCGGATCGGCGAGGTGATCATGCGGACCTGGCAGACCGCCCACGTCATGAAGAAGCGGCGCGGCGCCCTGCCCGGCGACGGCCGCGCCGACAACCACCGGGCCCGCCGCTACGTCGCCAAGTACACGATCAACCCCGCCGTCGCCCAGGGCATGGACCACCTCATCGGCTCGGTCGAGCCCGGCAAGCTCGCCGACCTGGTCCTGTGGGAGCCCGCGTTCTTCGGGGTGAAGCCGCTCACCGTCCTCAAGGGCGGCCAGATCGCGTACGCGCAGATGGGCGACGCCAACGCCTCCATTCCCACGCCCCAGCCGGTGTTGCCCCGCCCGATGTTCGGCGCCCTCGGCAGGGCGGCGGCGGCCGGATCGGTCAACTTCGTCGCCCAGGCGGCGATCGAGGACGATCTGCCCCGCAGGCTCGGGCTGCACAAGGAGTTCACCGCCATCGGCTCCACCCGCCGGGTCACCAAGGCCGACATGCGGGAGAACGACGCCATGCCCCGGGTCGAGGTCGACGCCGACACCTTCTCGGTGACCATCGACGGCGAGCCGGTCGAACCGGCACCCGCCGTCGAACTGCCCATGGCCCAGCGTTACTTCCTCTTCTGAGCGGGCCGCGATGACGTCACGATCGGCTCTCCTCGTGCTCGCCGACGGGCGGTTCCCCGCCGGCGGGCACGCCCACTCCGGCGGCGCCGAGGCCGCCGTCCGGGCCGGCCGCATCACCGGCGCCGCCGACCTGGAGTCCTTCTGCCGCGGGCGGCTGCACACCACGGGCCTGACCTCCGCCGCGCTCGCCGCCGGCGCCGCGCACGGACTCGACCCGGACGAGCTCGACGCGGCCGCCGACGCCCGTACCCCCTCGGCCGCACTCCGCGCCGCCTCCCGCAGACTCGGCCGCCAGCTGATGCGGGCCGCCCGCGCCACCTGGCCCGGGCCCGAACTCGACGCGCTGGCGGCCGCGTTCCCGCGCGGCGCCCACCAGCCCGTCGTGCTCGGCACCGCGGCCAGGGCCGCCGGACTCGGGCCGCGGGACGCCGCGCACTGCGTCGCGTACGAGACGGTCGGCGGCCCGACGACGGCCGTCGTCCGCCTGCTCGGCCTCGACCCCTACCAGGCCACCGCCGTCCTCGCCCGCCTCGCCCCCGAGATGGACCGGGTCGCCGAGCAGGCGGTGGCCGCCGCCCGCGGGGGCGTCGACGCGCTGCCCGCCGCCTCCGCACCCCTCCTCGACATCACCGCGGAGCAGCACGCGGCCTGGCCCGTCCGCCTCTTCGCGTCCTGACACCCGCCCACCCCCCCCAGGAGCCGCCCCATGCACCTCGACCACGGCCACACCCACCACGGCGCCGTCTCCGCCGACGCCCACCGCCCCGACGGCACCCGCCGCGCCCTGCGCATCGGGCTCGGCGGACCGGTCGGCTCCGGCAAGACCGCGACCGTCGCCGCCCTCTGCCGGGAACTGCGCGACACCCTCAGCCTCGCGGTCGTCACCAACGACATCTACACCCGCGAGGACGCCGAGTTCCTGCTCCGCAACGCCGTCCTGCCGCCCGAGCGCATCCAGGCCGTCGAGACCGGCGCCTGCCCGCACACCGCCATCCGCGACGACATCTCCGCCAACCTCGAAGCCGTCGAGGACCTCGAGGACACCGTCGGACCGCTCGACCTGATCCTCGTCGAGTCCGGCGGCGACAACCTCACCGCCACCTTCTCCAAGGGACTGGTCGACGCCCAGATCTTCGTCATCGACGTGGCCGGCGGAGACGACATCCCCCGCAAGGGCGGACCCGGCGTCACCACCGCCGACCTCCTGGTCGTCAACAAGACCGACCTCGCCCCCCACGTCGGCTCCGACCTGGCGCGGATGGCCCGCGACGCCGAGGAGCAGCGCGGAGACCTGCCCGTCGCCTTCACCTCGCTGCGCGCCGAGAACGGCATCGGGCCCGTCGCCGACTGGGTCCGGGCCCAGCTGGGGGCCTGGACCGCGTGAGCCTGCGCGCCACCGCCCGGATCGCCGCGACCGCCGACGGCGGCCTTCCGCTCCTCGTCAGCGACGGCCCCCTGGCCCTGCGCCGCACCCGGGCAGTCGGCCCCCGCACCCGTGTCACCGTCGTCGGGGCGATGAGCGCCCCGCTCGGCGGGGACCGCCTGGCGATCGAGACCGAGGTACGCGACGGGGCCCGGCTGCTGGTCGACTCGGCCGCCGCCACCCTCGCCCTGCCCGGCCGGAGCGCCGAGCCCGCCGCGTACGACGTCCGGATCGTCGTCGGTGCGGGGGGCGAGCTCCGCTGGCTGCCCGAGCAGCTGGTCTCCGTCCAGGGCTCGGACCTGCGGATGCGGACGACGGCCGAACTCGCCGCCACGGCCCGGCTGGTCCTGCGCGAGGAGCAGATCCTGGGCCGGCACGGCGAACCGTCCGGGACCCTCGTCACCCGGCTCACCGTCCGCCGCGCCGGACGCCCGCTGCTCGACCAGGAGCTGGCCTTCGGCCCGGGGGTCGCCGGGGGCTGGGACGGCGGGGCGGTCCTCGGCGGCCACCGTGCCACCGGTCAACTGCTCGTCGTCGATCCCGCGTTCGAGGAGAAGCCGGTGGAGCCCCGGCCGGTCGGTGAGCTCGCCGCCATCACGCCGTTGGCGGGGCCCGCCGCGCTCGTCTCGGCCGTCGCCCCCGACGCCCGCGTGCTGCGCCGCGTCCTCGACGCGGCCCTGGCCGAGCTCGCCCCGTTCTGACCGGCTCCTTCGGGTGACCGCTCAGCGGTACACCTCTCACCGGTTATTGGTTCGGTAAAGAAACAGGCGTTCGCTCTTTCATCGTGTGCCCCAGGGACGAAAGGATCCCCGGGACAACCCGATACGCGGCGCTGCCACGGGGGCGGCGCCCACCCTGGGGGAGGACCATTGAGACGTACTGCAGTGCTCGGTTCGGCCGGCACTCTGATAGCGGGCACGCTTGTCGCGGGCGCGATCGCCGCCCCGGCGGCGAACGCCGACAGCCGGCACCTGCGCGACGCGGAGTCGATCGGCGTCGCCGTCGCCGCCGCCCGCGCCGCCCAGACGGGCATCGACTGGCAGGACTGTCCGGCGGACTGGGGCCTGGAGAAGCCGATCCAGTGCGGCTGGGTCACCGTCCCGGTCGACTACGCCAAGCCCAACGGCAAGAAGATCAAGATCGCGGTCGACCGCATCAACGCCACCGGCACCCCGGCCGAGCGCCAGGGCGCCCTGCTCTACAACCCGGGCGGCCCCGGCGGCTCCGGCCTGCGCTTCCCGCGCCGGGTCACCACCAAGAACAAGATCTGGGCGAACGCCGCCAAGGCATACGACTTCGTGGGCTTCGACCCGCGCGGTGTCGGCCACTCGGCGCCCATCTCCTGCGTCGACCCGACCGAGTTCGTCAAGGGCCCCAAGGCCGACCCGGTCCCCGACAGCGAGGCCGACAAGCGCGCCCAGCGCAAGCTCGCCGCCGAGTACGCGAAGGGCTGCGCCGAGAAGAGCGGCGACATGCTGCCCTTCATGACCACGCCCAACACCGCGCGCGACCTCGACGTCGTCCGGGCCGCCCTCGGCGAGAAGAAGCTGAACTTCGTCGGCGTCTCGTACGGCACCTACCTGGGCGCGGTCTACGGCACCCTGTTCCCGACGCACGTCCGCCGCATGGTCCTGGACAGCGTCGTGAACCCCTCGACGCGCAACATCTGGTACGAGGCCAACCTCGGCCAGGACATCGCCTTCGAGGGCCGGCTCACCGACTGGATGACCTGGGTCGCCCAGAACGACGCCACGTACCACCTCGGCGACACCCTGGCGGAGGTCCGCCAGCAGTGGACCATCCTGCGCGCCGATGCCAAGAAGGCGCCCCTCGGCGGCAAGGTCGGCCCGTCCGAGCTCATCGGCTTCTTCCAGAACGCCCCGTACTACGACTCCATGTGGGCCCCGGTGGCCGAGGCGTGGAGCGCGTACGCCGCCGGTGACCCGCAGCCGCTGATCGACAACGCGGCCGCCGACCTCACCGACACGGCCGGCAACATCGCCTCGGAGAACAGCAACGCCGTGTACACCGCGGTCGAGTGCGCCGACGCCCCCTGGCCGACCAGCTGGAAGAAGTGGGACCGGGACAACTCCCGCCTCCACGAGCAGTACCCGTTCATGACCTGGTCCAACGCCTGGATGAACCTGCCCTGCGCGACCTGGTCGGGTCCGAGCGCGCGCCCCACCGTGGTGAAGACGAACAAGGGCCTGCCGCCCGTGCTCATCACCCAGTCCGAGCGCGACGCCGCCACCCCGTACGAGGGCGCCGTCGAGCTGCACAAGCGGTTCAAGGGCTCGCGTCTGATCACGGAGAAGGACGCCGGCTCGCACGGCATCACCAACCTGGTCAACCCGTGCCTCAACCCCAAGGTCGAGGCATACCTGCTGACCGGTGAGCTGGACGCCACGGACCAGACGTGCGCCCCGCACGCCGCTCCGCAGCCGTAACGACACCCGCAGTCGGGTGAGGAGGGGGCGGGCCGCCCGGCGGCCCCCCCCCTCCGCCTCTCAACGCGTGGCGAGCCAGGCGTCCTCGGCCGCGTAGTCGAACCAGTCCTGCCCGTACTTGGCGAGATTCGGGAACGCCTCCAGCCAGTCCCGGCCCGCGAGCCGCTCCGCCAGCCACTCCACCGTCGCGGGCAGCGACTCCGCGTACCCGACCACCGGCCGATAGCCCAGCTCGCGCTCCGCCGCCGTCATGTCGTACACGATCGGCGCGTCCAGGCCCCAGGGCGTCTCACCCACCTCGCCCACCGGCGGCGGCCCGTCCACGAGCACCGTCTCGCTCTCCACCCCCACGACCGCGTCCACCGCCGCGGAGATCTCCACGACCGTGGGCGCCTCCGGGTCGGCGGCGTTCAGCACCCGCGTCCCCGGCCGCGCCGCCGCGAGCCGGATCAGCTCCGCCAGGTTGTCGACGTGCGCCGGGTGGAACCGCGGGACGCCGCCGTACGCCAGCACCCGCACCGGCCGCCGGTCGAGCGCCCGCTTCACGAAGAACAGCTCCCGCGGCGACCGGCAGTGCGGGCCGTGGATCGCACCCGCGCGCAGCAGCGTCGTCGGCAGCAGCTCCCCGGCCGCCGTCAGGTCCCGCTCCAGGGCGACCTTCCGCGTGCCGTACGTACCGTCGCCCGGCGCCACCGTCGCCAGGGACTCCGGGATCGGCACCGGGTAGCGCGGGAACCCGTCCGGCTCGCCCATGGTGTCGAAACCGCGCCCCCGCTCGTCCTCGTACACCGCACCGCTGGAGATCACCACGGCCGAGCCGATCCGGTCCGCCAGCCCGGTCAACTGGGCGGCGTGCCCGGCGTCGTACGCCACCATGTCCACCAGGACGTCGGTGCCGTCGCCGAGCGCCGCCGCCAGTGCCCCCTCCTCGTTCCGGTCGAGCCGCACCGACCGGACCTCCTCCGGCCACTTCGCGTCCCTGCCGCCGCCCCGCGAGGCGGCCGTCACCTCCCAGCCGTCCGCGGCGAGGGCCCGCACGGCCGCCCGCCCCACCTGTCCCGACGCACCCAGTACGAAAGCGTTTCCCTTGGCCATGGCCGCGACGCTACGGCCGCCCGAACCGGCGGCCCAAGCGATTGCGCCGTGCGCGGATCCGCCCTCAGCGTTCCGGGCGGGGGAACTTTCCCCGGGGCCCGTCGTCCGCCTCCCCGGCCTCCGCGGCCTTCACCACCGCCGCGTAGTCGTCCACGTACTCCTGCCCCGACAGACGCAGGATCTCGTACATGATCTCGTCGGTCACCGCGCGGACCACCGCCCGCTCGTCCGCCGACCCGGCGAAGCGGGAGAAGTCCAGCGGCGCCCCGAAGCGGATGGTGACCCGCCGGATCCGCGGCACGACCTTGCCTGGCGGCTGGATCTCGAACGTGCCGACCATCGCGCAGGGCACCACCGGCACCCCGGCGGTGAGCGCCATCACCGCCACCCCGACCTTCCCCTTGTAGAGCCGCCCGTCGTGCGAGCGGGTCCCCTCCGGGTAGATGCCGAGCAGCTCGCCCTTGGCGAGCACCCCGAGCCCCTCGCGGATCGCCGCCCGCCCGGCCTCCTTCCCGGACCGGTCCACCGGGATCTGGCCGGCCGCCCGGAAGAAGGCGGCCGTCAGCCTGCCCTTGATCCCCGGCCCCGTGAAGTACTCCTGCTTGGCGAGGAAGGTGATCCGCCGGTCGAGCACGACCGGCATCAGGAAGTGGTCCGAGAAGGAGAGGTGATTGCCCGCGACGATCGCCGCGCCCTCCTCCGGGACGTGCTCGAGCCCCTCGATCCGCGGCCGGAAGAGCAGCCTCAGAAGCGGTCCGAGCAGTACGTGCTTCATCAGGTGGTAGAACACCCGCGACCCCCGTTCGTCGTCCGTCGATCCCGTTGTATCCGCGCGAGCGCCCGTGGTCCACTGGTGGGGGAGCGTCATCATGAGCGGCGAGCGCGGTGCCCGACGCCCCGGCCGCGCCCTCACCGCGCTGCTGTGCGCGCTGACGGCGGCCGGGCTGTACGGCTGCTCGGGCTCGGGTCCCACGGAACCGGCCCCGACGCCGACCGCCACCCCTACGGCCCCGCACACCACCACGCCCACCGCCCCGCCTTCCACCACGGCGCCCGGCCGTTCGCCGTTCACCGGTCTCCCCGCCCGCCCCGCCCCCGTCGTCGCCGTGAAGATCGACAACGTGACCGCGGCCCGTCCCCAGACCGGGCTCGGCACCGCCGACCTCGTCTACGTCGAGCAGGTCGAGGGCGGAGTGACCCGGCTGCTCGCCGTCTACTCCTCCCGCCTCCCCGACCGTGTGGGCCCGGTCCGCAGCGCCCGCGAGTCCGACATCGCCCTGCTCCGCCCCTTCGGCCGGCCCGTCCTGGCCTACTCCGGCGCGCAGTCCGCCCTGAACCCGCTGCTCCGGGCCGCCTCCCTGCACCCCGTCACCGAGACCACGGCGCCCCAGGCATTCCTGCGCGCCCCGGACCGGCCCGCCCCGCACAACCTCTACCTGCGGCCCGGCCGCGCGCTCGCCACCGACCCGGGAGCCGAGAACGCCCAGGACATCGGCTTCCGCTTCGGGCCCGCCCCCGCCGGCGGCACCGCGGTCGGCTCGACGACCGTCCGCTACCCGGCCGCCCGCTACACCTTCACCTGGTCCGCCGCCGACCACGGCTGGCGGGTGGCGATGGACGGCCGCGAGGCCCGGGCCACCGACACCGGACCGCTCAAGCCCGCCACGGTCGTCGTCCAGCGCGTCACGGTCCGGCCCTCCGCCTTCCACGACCGGTTCGGCTCCGTCTCCCCGTACACCGAGACCGTCGGCAGCGGGGCCGCGCTCGTCCTGCGCGACGGACGCGCCCACGAAGCCCGCTGGTCCCGGCCCACGGCCGACTCCGGCACCACCTTCACCACCCCGGGCGGGGCACCCTTCGACTTCGCCCCGGGGCAGGTGTGGGTGGTCCTGGCGCCTCGCGCCTAGGGACAGGGATCAGGGCTGGGTCGGGCCGGGTCGGGTCGGTGGGCGCGGGGGAGCGTCCGGTATCGAGCTGTCCGCCGCAGCCATCCCGATCGTCGCCACGAACAGCACCATCAGACCGAACCAGAGCCAGCCGCTACTGCCGAGCGCCACCGTGTACGCCGTCGTCAGTACCAGCGCCGTGCAGGTGAGCACCGTCATCGTCTTCGTGGGACCGGACATGCGTCCTCCTCCCGACCGGGGCCGTGGAAGCCTCCAGGCCATCGTGACCCCGAAGGAGGGGCGCGCGCTACTCCCCGGACGCTCCGGCGCGCGCCGTAACGCGAACCGGGCCCGGCGCCGCGGACGGCACCGGACCCGGAGAGGTCCACGGAGGGGGGGGCGGCGACGGAGTCAGCGACTCCGGAGCGAGGCCAGATAGGCGTTGTACGCCTCCAGCTCCTTGTCCCCGTCCCGGTCGGCGGCCCGGTCCATGCGGACCGCCTGCCGCTGTTCGGAGTGGTACCACTGGTAGACCAGCGCGATCAGCACGAGCACCGACGGGATCTCGCTGAACGCCCAGGCGATGCCGCCCGCCGCGTTCTGGTCGGTGAGCACGTCGATCCCGAGCGACGCCGGGGGATTCCGGTACGCCTTGACCATCGGCTCCGTGGCCATCATCAGCGCGATGCCGAAGAAGGCGTGGAACGGCATGCCCGCGAACAGCTCCAGCATCCGCATCACGTAACCCGGCCGGTGCGGCCCCGGGTCCACGCCCATGATCGGCCAGAAGAAGACCACGCCGACCATCAGGAAGTGGACCATCATCCCGATGTGCCCGGGCTTCGACCCCATCAGGAAGTCGAAGAGCGGCGTGAAGTACAGCGCGTACAGGCTCGCGATGAACATCGGGATCGTGAAGCCGGGGTGCGTGATCACCTTCATGTACCGGCTGTGCAGCAGCTTCAGGAGCAGCTCGCGCGGCCCCGTCGAACCCCGGCCGGCCACCGGGAGCGCCCGCAGGGCCAGGGTCACCGGCGCGCCCAGCAGCACCAGGATCGGCGACAGCATGGAGATCACCATGTGCTGCACCATGTGCACGCTGAACATGACCATGCCGTAGTCGTTGAGCTTGGTGCACGTCACCAGGGCGATCGTCAGCACGCCGACCGTGAAGAACACCGTCCGGCTCACCGGCCAGGCGTCCCCGCGCCGCCGCAGCCGCGCCACGCCCCACCCGTACAGACCGAGCGCCGTGAGGCAGCCGATCAGGAAGAAGAGGTCGGGAGAGAACTCCAGGCCCCGCCCCAGCGTGAACGGCGGCAGATCCGTGGTCATGCCGTGCCCGCTGTGATCCATCGTGAGTACTCCTGGAGCCCGATTCGCGCTTGTTGTCCGCACCAGACTAGAACCGCCCCCGGTCGCGGCAGCGACCGGGGGCGGTTGTCACGCCGTGACGTCGGTCAGAGCACGCACTCCGCCTCGGCGTACCGGTCGGACGGGACCGTCTTCAGGGTCTCCACGGCCTGGGCCAGCGGGACCATCGTGATCTCCGTGCCGCGCAGCGCGGTCAGCATGCCGAACTCGCCCCGGTGCGCCGCCTCGACCGCGTGCCAGCCGAAGCGGGTGGCGAGGACGCGGTCGTACGCGGTCGGGGTGCCGCCCCGCTGGACGTGACCGAGGATCACCGGGCGGGCCTCCTTGCCCAGGCGCCGCTCCAGCTCGGCGGAGAGCTGGTTGGCGATCCCGGTGAAGCGCTCGTGGCCGTAGATGTCGGTGCCGGCGGTCTTGAAGTCCATCGAGCCCTCACGCGGCTTCGCGCCCTCGGCGACGACCACGATCGCGAACCGCTTGCCGGCCTCGAAGCGCTCGCCGACCCGGGCGGTCAGCTCGTCGATGTCGAAGGGGCGCTCCGGGACGACCACGGCGTGCGCGCCGGCGGCCATGCCGGAGTGCAGCGCTATCCAGCCGGTGTGACGGCCCATGACCTCGACGACGAGGACCCGCTGGTGCGACTCGGCGGTGGTCTTCAGCCGGTCGAGGGCCTCGGTGGCCACGGTGACGGCGGTGTCGAAGCCGAAGGTGACGTCGGTGGAGGCGATGTCGTTGTCGATGGTCTTCGGGACGCCGACGATCGGCAGACCGGCCTCGGAGAGGAGGTTCGCCGCCTTGAGGGTGCCCTCGCCGCCGATCGGGATGATCGCGTCGAGACCGAGGTCGGCGACATGGCCCTTGGCGCGCTCGACGCCGCCGACCAGGTGGGCGGGCTGGACCCGCGAGGAGCCGAGGATGGTGCCGCCCCGGGCCAGGATGCCGCCGACCGCGTCGAGGTCGAGCTTCCGGTAGTCGCACTCCAGGAGGCCCCTCCACCCGTCGTGGAAGCCGATGACCTCGTCGCCGTGGTCGACGACGGCGCGGTGCACGACGGAACGGATGACAGCGTTCAGACCGGGGCAGTCTCCGCCGGAGGTGAGCACGCCAATGCGCATAGCCCAAATACCTTTGCAACGTGGGCCGACTCCCGGACCACGTCGTCCGGCTGGATCCCCGCCACCCTATCGCCGCAGGGTGGCGGGGCCGAACCGGATGTCCGCACAGTGGACAACGTACCTTCGTACGAGAGCCGGACGGCGGCGCGTGCGCTGCCTCAGGCGGGCTGCGTGGCGGCCGCGATGCGCTCGGCGCGCAGCGCCTCGTACCAGCGGTCGTCGGTCGGCGGCAGCGCGTTGACATCGAGGGCCAGCTTCAGGAGCAGGTCCGCGACCTGCGGGTTCCGGGCCATCACGGGGCCGTGCATGTACGTGCCGAAGACGGTGTCGTTGTACGCGCCCTCCGTGCCGTCGCCGGTCCCGTTGCCGTTGCCGAAGACGGTCCGGGCGAACGGCCGGGCCGTCGGCCCGAGGTGGGTGATGCCCTGGTGGTTCTCGAAACCGGTCAGCTGGGGGAGGCCGAGGCGCGGGTCGATGTCCGCGAGGACGTCGCCGACGCAGCGGGCACCCTCGCCGCGGGTCGAGATCACGTCGATCAGACCGAGGCCGGCCTCGCGCTCGCCGAGGTCGTTGATGAACTCGTGGCCCAGGATCTGGTAGCCGGCGCAGACCGAGAAGATGATCGCGCCGTTGGAGGCGGCCCGGCTCAGGCCGCCGTCCCGCCGCAGCCGCTCGGCCGCGAGCCGCTGCGGACGGTCCTCGCCGCCGCCGATCAGGTAGATGTCGCCGGAGGTCGGGACGGGCTGGTCGCTGCGGACGTCGACGCGCTCGACGCTGAGGCCGCGCTGCTCGGCGCGGCGCTGCACGACGAGGACGTTGCCCTGGTCGCCGTAGGTGCTGAGCAGGTCCGGGTAGACCCAGACCAGGCGCAGGCTGCTGTCACTCATGCTGCAAGTCCTTTACGGGTCAGTTGCCGACGCGGCGGCGGACGTCCTGGAACGCGGTGTAGTTGGCGATCAGCTCGATCTGCCCGGGCGGGGCCATCGTGACGGCCTCGTCCAGCGTCTCGCAGACACGGAAGTCCACGCCCGCGACCTCCAGCCGGACCGCGAGGTCGAGCCGGCGGTCGCCGATCACCATGATCGGGTGGCCGGCGAGCCGGCCGTAGTCCACGTCCCACAGCCAGGAGGTGTCCGTGCCGTCGGCGCCGCGCGCGTTGACGGAGAGGATCACCGGGGCGGGCGGCCCGTCGATCAGGGAAAACGTTTCGAGCCAGCCCGCCGGGTTCTTCGCGAGCAGCAGACGCAGGTCGCGGCCCTGGAAGGAGACCACGTCGTAGCGTCCGGCGACGGCCTGCACCTGGTACATGCGCTCCAGGGCGACCTGCGGCGGCACGCCGAAGACCGCGGCGACGGCGGCCGAGGTGGCCGCGTTGGCCTTGTTGGCGCGGCCGGGCAGCTGGAGGCGGATCGGCCAGGCCGAACCGTGCGGGTCGAGCACGTGGTCGCCGCTGAGCGCCCAGCTCGGCGCGGGACGGCGGAAGCCGCACTCGCCGCAGAACCAGTCGTCGCCCGGACGCTGCATCACACCGCCGCAGGCGGGGCACGACCAGGCGTCGTCCTTCCACTCCTGGCCGGCGGCGACCCACACCACGTTGGGGGAGGAGGAGGCGGCCCACACGATCAGCGGGTCGTCGGCGTTGGCGACGACCACGGCCTTGGTGCCGTTGAGCCCCTCGCGCCACTTCTCGGCGAGCATCCGGGTCTCGGCCGCGCGGTCGAGCTGGTCGCGCGAGAGGTTGAGCAGCGCGATGACCTTGGGCGTGGTGTCACGGGCGACGCCGGCGAGGTACTTCTCGTCGACCTCGATGACGCCGTACTTGGACTCGGAGCCGCCGGCCAGCGCCGAGGTGATGCCCGCGGGCATGTTGGCGCCGAGGGCGTTGGAGACCACGGGTCCGGCGGCCCGCAGGGCCTCCGCGATCAGCCGGGTCGTGGTCGTCTTGCCGTTGGTCGCCGACACCAGGACGACGTCCAGATGCTGCGCGAGCCGACCGAGCAGGTCCGGGTCGAGCTTCAGCGCCACCCGGCCGCCGATCACCGACCCGCTGCCGCGTCCCGCCGCACGCGACACCGCGGCCGCGGCCTTGCCCGCCGTCACGGCCAGCTTGGCGCGCGGCGACAGCGGCTCTGGATTACCGGGGTGTCCTGACATCGTTCTTGTTCCTCCTTGCGTCGGTCCGGGCTCAGCCTATCGAGATCCGGCCAGCAGCCCGAACAGCGGCACCGTAGAGCGGCCGCCCGAAACCGGGAGGTCACAGCGGAACGTACCCTTACGGCCATGCGAAACCGCCCCATCCCCGGCAGTTCCGGTCTCGTCCGAGCGATGACCCTGCTCGGCGACCCCGTGCTGCACACGCCCTGCGCGCCCGTCACCGACTTCGGACCCGAACTGGCCCGGCTCGTCGAGGACATGTTCGCCACGATGTACGCGGCGAACGGCGTGGGCCTGGCGGCGAACCAGGTCGGCGTGGGCCTGCGCGTCTTCGTGTACGACTGCCCCGACGACGAGGAGATCCGGCACCTCGGCCATGTGGTGAACCCGCGCCTGGTCGAGGCGGACGGCGACGTGATTCGCGGCCCCGAGGGCTGCCTGTCCCTGCCGGGCCTGGAGGCCCCCACGCCCCGCCACGACCGGGCCGTGGTCGAAGGCGTGCGCCTGGACGGCACCCCGGTCCGGATCGAGGGCACGGGGTTCTTCGCCCGCTGCCTCCAGCACGAGGCCGACCATCTCGACGGCGGCGTCTACGCCGACCGCGTCACGGGGTGGCGCAAGTCACGTCTCCTCCGCACGATCCGCAAGCAGCCGTGGGGCGTCCGGGCGTCCGAAACGGTCTAGAAACCCGGGCCGCCCGGGAGGTCGTCGGCTGCCGCGAGGCGACCCCAGAGGAGGTCGGCCAGGCTTGTGACGAGTTCGGCGCGGGTGCAGGGGCGCTCGCCGAGCCACCAGTCGCCCGCGGCGTGCATCATGCCGACGATGCCGTGGCCCCAGATGCGGGCCTGGACCTCGGCGGCGGGGCCGAGGTCGACGCGTTCGGCGATGACCTGGCCCAGCTCCTCGCCCATGCGGCGCAGGAGGGGGGCGGAGTGACGGCCGACGTCGAAGCCCTGCTCGGCCTGCTGGGTCTCCTCCGCGGGGTGCATGAGGAAGCGGTAGACCTGGGGCATCGCCTCGATGGAGGCGAGGTAGGTGTCGAGGGTCGCCTCGACGCGGCGGCGCCGGTCGGCGGGGGCGTCGAGAGAGGCCCGCAGGGCGGCGAGGAGCGCGTCGGTGTGCCGGGTCGCGAGGGCGCGGTACAGGCCGCCCTTGTCGCCGAAGTGGCGGTAGAGGATCGGCTTGGTGATGCCGGCCTCCGCCGCGATCGCGTTCATGGACGCCTTGGGGCCGTCGCGGAGCACCACCCGGTCCGCCGCCTCCAGCAGCTCGCGGCGCCGCTGCTCGGCGGGCGTCTGCCGGTCGGTGGTCCGTTGTGCGATGTCCATAGCGTGTCTCCCCGCCCGTGCGATTCCGTGAGGCTGTCGCAACGTAACACCCGGCCGGGATCCGGTGCCGGTCGGGCCGAAGTGCTCCGCTGCTGGTTGACAGCCCCTACCCACCGGTAACAGACTGGTGTTACCGCAAGTAACATACCGCTGGGAGGGCACATGGGCGAGTTCACGCTCGAACTCAACGAGGACCAGAAGCAGGTCCGCGACTGGCTGCACGGTTTCGCCGCCGACGTGATGCGCCCCGCGGCCGCCGAATGGGACGAGCGTGAGGAGACTCCCTGGCCGATCATCCAGGAAGCGGCCAAGCTCGGAATCTACTCCCTCGACTTCTACGCCCAGCAGTTCTTCGACCCGACCGGCCTCGGCATCCCGATGGCGATGGAGGAGCTGTTCTGGGGCGACGCCGGCATCGCCCTCTCCATCGTCGGCACCGGCCTCGCCGCCGTCGGCGTCCTCGCCAACGGTACCGAGGAGCAGATCGGCACCTGGGTCCCGCAGATGTACGGCGACGCGAACGACGTCAAGGTCGCCGCCTTCTGCTCCTCCGAGCCCGACGCCGGCTCGGACGTCGCCTCCATGCGCACCCGGGCCGTGTACGACGAGGCCACGGACGAGTGGGTCCTCAACGGCACCAAGACCTGGGCGACCAACGGCGGCATCGCCAACGTCCACGTCGTCGTCGCCGTCGTGGACCCGGAGCTCGGCTCCAAGGGCCACGCCTCCTTCATCGTGCCCCCGAACACCCCCGGCCTCTCCCAGGGCCAGAAGTTCCAGAAGCACGGCATCCGCGCCTCCCACACCGCCGAGGTCGTCCTCGAGGACGTCCGGATTCCCGGCCACTGCCTCCTCGGCGGCAAGGAGAAGCTCGACGAGCGCCTGGCCCGGGCCCGCGAGAAGGCCAAATCGGGCGGCGGCGAGCGCGTGAAGAACGCCGCCATGGCCACCTTCGAGGCATCCCGCCCGGCGGTCGGCGCCATGGCCGTCGGCACCGCCCGCGCCGCGTACGAGGTCGCCCTCGACTACGCCAGGACGCGCGTCCAGTTCGGCCGCCCGATCATCGAGAACCAGGGCGTCGCCTTCCAGCTCGCCGACATGGCCACCCAGATCGACGCCGCCCGCCTGCTCGTGTGGCGCGCCTCCTGGATGGCGACCGCCGGCAAGCCCTTCACGGCCGCCGAGGGCTCCATGTCCAAGCTGTACGCCAGCGAGGTCGCCAAGAAGGTCACCGCCCAGGCCATCCAGATCCTCGGCGGGAACGGCTACACCCGCGAGTACCCCGTGGAGCGGATGCACCGCGACGCGGCCATCTACACGATCTTCGAGGGCACCAGCGAGATCCAGCGCATGGTCATCAGCCGGGCCATCGCCAAGTAACGCGACACCGGACGTCCGGGTCCTCGCGGCGGGGACCCGGAACCGGTGGTCAGACCAGGCAGAACTCGTTGCCCTCCGGGTCCTGGAGGACCACCGCGTAGTAGTCCATGCCGTTGGGCTCGTCCATGGCGTACAGGATGGTGGCGCCGAGGGCCGTGAGGCGGGCCACCTCGCCGTCCACCCGCTCGCGGCGCAGCGCGAGCGGGACCTCGCGCCCGCCGCCGACCTTGAGGTCGAGATGGACGCGGTTCTTGACGGTCTTGGGCTCCGGGACGCGCTGGAACCAGACCCGCGGGCCCACGCCCGCGGGGTCCACGATGGACTCCGGGAGCTCCCCGGCGTCGTCGCCCAGCTCGTCCTCGGGGACGCCGATGGCCTCCCAGTACGCCCGCCAGGTGGCGTGGCCGGCGGGCGGCGGATCGGGGACGTACCGCAGGGCCTCCAGCCAGAAGGGCACCAGGCGCTGGGGGTCGGCGCAGTCGATGGTGAGTTGCAGGGTCAGCTCGGGTCGCTCGGCGTGCTGCGGCGGTTCGGGTCGGTCCATGGAACGAGCCTGCCAGAGGCCACTGACAGTCGGCCGGTTCGAGTCAACCGGCCACATTCGGTCCACTGTTCGGGCAGCTCTCCCCGTGGGGCACCCCCTGGGGGGAGAATCACGCCGCAGGTGACGATCAAGGGGGAACCGTTCATGGCCATCACCACCGGAACCGAAGCGCCCGAACTCGCGGGACTACCGCTGCTCGGCTCCATGCTCGACCTCAAGAAGGACTCCCTGGGAACCTTCCTGCGGGCCCAGCGCGAGCTCGGCGACGTCGTCCGGATCAGCGCCGGACCGCCCGGCGTCCGCGCCACCGTCTACGGCGTCTTCTCCGCCGACGGCGCCCAGCAGGTCCTGGCCGGCGAGTCGGCCAACTTCCGCAAGGACAACGCCTTCTACCAGGAGATCCGCGAGTCCTTCGGCAACGGCCTGCTCACCAGCCAGGACGAGGACTACCTCCGCCAGCGCCGGCTCGTCCAGCCCCTCTTCACCAAGCGCCGGGTCGACGGATACGCCGCGGCCGTCGCCGCCGAGGTCACCACCCTGACCGCCGAGTGGCAGGACGGCGGCGCGGCGTCCGTCGACGTCCTGCAGGAGATGACCCGCCTCGCCCTGCGCGCCGTCGCCCGCATCCTCTTCGGCACCGACGTCGACACGGCCGTCGAGATCGTCGAGCGCAGCTTCCCCGAGCTCGGCGCCTACGTGCTGCGCCGGGGCTACTCCCCGCTCAAGTTCCCCCGCGACTGGCCGACCCCCGGCAACCGCAAGGCCGCCGCGATCCACGAGGCGCTGTACGAGGTGTGCGACCGCATCATCGCCGAACGGCGAGGCTCGGACCGGGCCCACGGCGGCGACGACCTCCTCACCCTCCTCGTCGAGGCCGAGAGCGCCGAGGACGCCGGCTTCGACGCGACCGAACTGCGCGAGCAGGTCCTCGTCTTCCTGCTCGCCGGGCACGAGACCACCGCCACCTCCCTAGGCTTCGCCCTCCACCTGCTCGGCAAGCACCCGGAGGCGCAGAAGCGGGCCCACGAGGAGATCGACCGGGTCCTCGCCGGCCGTACCCCCGGCGCCGCCGACCTCGACTCGCTGCCCTACGTCACCCAGGTCCTCAAGGAGGCCATGCGGCTCTTCCCCGCCGCCCCGGTCATCGGGCGCCGCGCCGTCGCCGCCACCGAGGTCGGCGGCGTCACCATCCCGGCGGGCGCGGACGTCATCGTCGCCCCCTGGGTCACCCACCGGCACCCCGCCTACTGGGAGGACGCGGAGCGCTTCGACCCGGACCGCTTCACGCCCGAGGCGGAGGCCGCCCGCCCCCGGTACGCCTGGTTCCCCTTCGGCGGCGGCCCGCGCGCCTGCATCGGCCAGCACTTCTCGATGCTGGAGTCGGTGATCGCCCTGGCGATGATCCTGCAGAAGTACGGCTTCGAGGCCATCGACACCGAGGTGCCCGTCGGCTCCGCGATCACCCTGCAGACGGCGGGCCCGGCCCGCTGCCGCCTGGTTCCCAGGACGGCGTAGCCCCCACCCACGGAAACGGTCCGGCTCCTCGGGAGAGAAGCCGGACCGTTTCCGTGGGCCGGTCACCGGGGACCGGCCCGCCGGGGCGCTACGGCCGTGTCGCGACGACGACGGTCGCCCACCACTCCTCGGAGGTGACGACCCGAGGCGACAGGCCGCACGCCGACATGACCGCCGCGGCCGACTCCGCCTGCCGTTCGCTCGTCTCCACCAGCAGGTGCCCGCCCGGCGCCAGCCACCGCGGCGCCTCGGCGGCGACCCGCCGCAGCACGTCGAGACCGTCCCCGCCGCCGTCCAGCGTGACCAGCGGCTCGTGGTCGCGGGCCTCGGGCGGCAGCAGCCCGATCTCCTCCGTCGGTACGTACGGCACGTTGGCGACCAGTACCTCGACCCGGCCCCGCAGCTCCGGCGGCAGCGGCGCGAAGAGGTCGCCCTCGTACACCCGGCCGCCGCGCGGCTCGACGTTCCGCCGGGCGCAGCGCACGGCCGCCGGCTCGATGTCGGAGGCGTGCACCTCCGCACCCGTCACCCGGTCCAGGAGCACCGCGCCCGCCGCGCCCGAGCCGCAGCACAGGTCGACGCAGACGGCCCCGGGCCGGGCCAGTTCCACCGCGTGCCCGACGAGGAACTCCGTGCGCCGCCGGGGCACGAAGACCCCGCCGTCGACCTCGATCCGCAGCCCGGCGAACCCGGCCCAGCCCACGACGTGCTCCAGCGGCAGGCCCGCCGCCCGCCGCTCCACCATCAGGTCCAGCTCGGCGGGCCCGGCGGCGGACGCGAGCAGCATCTCGGCCTCCTCCTCGGCGAAGACGCAGCCGGCGGCCCGCAGCCGCTCGACGACGCCCGCGCCCGTGCCCGTTCCCGTCCCCAGGTCAGACAAGCTGGGCCTCGATCGCCGCCAGGACCTCCGGGGCATCCGGCTCGGTGCGCGGACGGAAGCGCGTGACCTGGCCGTCCCGGCCGATCAGGAACTTCTCGAAGTTCCACTGCACGTCACCGGCCTGGCCCTCGGCGTCGGCGACCTTCACCAGCTCCGAGTAGAGCGGGTGGCGGCCGTCGCCGTTGACCTCGGCCTTCTCCAGGAGCGGGAACGACACCCCGTAGGTCGCCGAACAGAAGCTCTGGATCTCCTCGGCGCTGCCGGGCTCCTGCCCCGCGAACTGGTTGCACGGCACACCGAGCACGGTGAAGCCGCGCTCCCCGTACTCCTTCTGCAGCCGCTCCAGACCGGCGTACTGAGGGGTGAGACCGCACTTGGAGGCGACGTTCACCACCAGCACCGCGTGGTCCCGGTAGTCGGCAAGGGAGACCGGCTCGCCGGTCAGGCGCTTCAGCGGTATGTCGTACAGGCTCATGGACAGCTCCTCGTCGGAATTTGGTTTGATCTCAGCATGGGAGACGAACCACTGGCAATCTCGATCGATTCCACGGCGGACGAACGACCCCGCAGGGTGACCTGCCGACTCTGCGGCCGCCCCCTGACCGGCAGCGACTCACGCCGCACCGGCCTCGGCCCCACCTGCGACGCCAAACTCCACCCCCCGGCCCCGGACATCCGCACCCGGCGCCACGAGGTGGCACAGGACACCCTGCCGGGCATCGACCAGGAGCCGTAGGGCCGGAACCCGGCGACGCTACCAGGCGGTAAAGCGGTCGCCCACGGGAATTTCGGGTCGGCACAGTGGGGCGCGATGCGAGCGAAACCCGAGCCACCGAGACCGGAGTCCTGAACCATGTCGACCCTGCGTGTCACCGCCGAAGTCCTCACCGTCCATCCCCACCCGAACGCCGACGCACTGGAGCTGGCCCAGGTCGGCCTCTACCGGGCCGTTGTCGCCAAGGGGGCCTACCGGACCGGTGAGGCCGCCGTCTACATCCCCGAGCAGGCCGTACTGCCCGCGCCGCTCGTCGACGAGCTGGGGCTGACCGGCCGCCTCGCCGGGAGCAACGCGGACCGGGTGAAGGCGGTGCGGCTGCGCGGCGAGCTGTCGCAGGGGATCGTGTGCCGGCCGGGCGCCCTCGCCGGTGTCGACCTGGGACGGGCGGCGGCCGACGGGACCGACTTCGCGGAGACGCTCGGGATCGTGAAGTGGGTGCCGCCGATACCGCCGACGATGAGCGGTGACGTGGAGATCGCGCCCGACCTGCTGCCCTGGGTGGACATCGAGAACCTCCAGCGCTATCCGGACCTGTTCGAGCCCGGGGAGCCCGTGGTCCTGACCGAGAAGCTGCACGGCACCGCGTGCCTGCTGACCTACGGCGCCGGGGACGGGCGCGTGCAGGTCTCCTCCAAGGGGTTCGGGGCGAAGGGCCTCGCCCTCCAGGAGGACCCGCGCAACCTGTACTGGCGCGCCGTCCACGGCCACGGTCTCGCCGACGTCGCCGCGCGGCTGGCCGAGCGGCTCGGCGCCCGCCGGGTCGGCCTCTTCGGCGAGGTGTACGGAGCGGGGGTGCAGGACCTGGCGTACGGCGCCGACGCGCGGAGCGAGACCGTCGGCTACGCGCTCTTCGACGTGTCGGCCGAGATCGACGGCCAGGTCCGCTGGCTGGACCCCGCCGAGGTGCTGGAGCCGGGCGAGGTCCCCGTCGTGCCGCGGCTGTACTCGGGGCCGTACGACCTGGACACGGTCCTGGCGTACGCGAGCGGCCGGGAGACGGTCTCGGGCCGGGAGACGCACCTGCGGGAGGGCGTCGTCATCCGGCCCGTCACCGAGCGGTACAGCCCGGTCGTCGGCGGCCGGGCCATCGCCAAGGCGGTCAGCCCGGCCCATCTGACCCGCAAGGGCGGCACCGAGTTCGAGTGACCGGCCCGGAGGGCCCGCGCGCGGGCCCTCACAGCTTGCGGAACAGACCCTCCTGGACCACCGACACCAGGAGCCGGCCCTCGCGGTCGTAGATCCGGCCCCGCGCGAGTCCCCGGCCGCCCGTGGCGATCGGGGACTCCTGGTCGTACAGGAACCACTCGTCCGCGCGGAACGGCCGGTGGAACCACATCGCGTGGTCGAGGGAGGCCATGTCGAAGCCGCGCGGGCCCCACAGGGGCTCGACCGGGATGCGCACCGCGTCCAGGAGCGTCATGTCCGAGGCGTACGTCAGGGCGCAGGTGTGGACCAGCGGGTCGTCGCCCAGCGGCCCCACGGCCCGCATCCACACCGCGCTGCGCGGGTCCGCCCCCCTGACCTCGTCCTTGCTCCAGCGCAGCCGGTCCACGTACCTGATGTCGAAGGCCATGCGCCGGGCCATGCGGTCCAGGGCCTCCGGCAGCGCGCCGAGGTGGTCGCGGATCTCGTCCGCGAGCATCGGCAGGGTGTCCGGGTCCGTCATGTGCCGCGGCGGCAGCTGGTGCTCGAAGCCCGACTCCTCCGGCAGGTGGAAGGAGGCCGTCAGATTGAAGATCGTCCGCCCCTCCTGGATCGCGGTGACCCGGCGGGTCGTGAACGACCGGCCGTCCCGCACCCGCTCCACCTGGTAGACGATCGGCACGCCGGGCCGGCCGGGCCGCAGGAAGTAGGCGTGCAGCGAGTGCACCGGCCGGTCGCCCTCGGTCGTGCGGCCGGCCGCCACCAGGGCCTGTCCGGCGACCTGCCCGCCGAAGACCCGTTGCAGCGACTCCTGCGGGCTGCGCCCGCGGAAGATGTCGGCCTCGATCCGCTCCAGGTCGAGCAGGTCCACGAGCCTCTCGGCGGGATTGGTCACCACAGATCTCCTCTACAGCTGTCCGACGGACGTCACGCGGACCACCGCGCGCCCCTCCTCGTCGGAGGCCGCGAGATCCACCTCCGCGCTGATGCCCCAGTCATGGTCGCCGTTCGGGTCGGCGAAGGTCTGCCGGACGCGCCACAGGCCGTGCGCCGCGTCCTCCTCGATGGCGAGCAGCTTCGGGCCGCGGGCGTCGGGGCCCGTGCCGAGGTCCTCGTACTCGTCCCAGTACGCGTCCATCGCCTCGCCCCACGCGTCCGCGTCCCAGCCGGACCCGGCGTCCAGCTCGCCGAGCGCGTCCACGTTGTCGAGGGCGGCCAGCTCCACCCGGCGGAACATCGCGTTGCGCACCAGGACCCGGAAGGCGCGGGCGTTCGCCGTGACGGGCTTGACCTGGTCGGCCTTCTCCTGGGCCTCCTCGGCCGTCTGGACCTCGGGGTTGGCGAGCTGCTCCCACTCGTCGAGGAGCGAGGAGTCGACCTGCCGCACCAGCTCGCCCAGCCAGGCGATCAGGTCCTCCAGGTCCTCGGTCTTCAGGTCGTCCGGGATGGTGTGGTCGAGCGCCTTGTAGGCGCTCGCCAGGTACCGCAGGACGATGCCCTCGGTCCGCGCCAGCTCGTACCAGGAGGTGAACTCCGTGAAGGTCATGGCGCGTTCGTACATGTCGCGGATGACCGACTTCGGCGACACCGGGTGGTCGCCGACCCACGGGTGCGACTTCCGGTAGACGTTGTACGCGTGCCAGAGGAGCTCCTCCAGCGGCTTCGGGTACGAGATGTCCTGGAGCCGCTCCATCCGCTCCTCGTACTCGACGCCGTCCGCCTTCATCTGCCCGACGGCCTCGCCGCGCGCCTTGTTCTGCATGGCGGCGAGGATCTGGCGCGGGTCGTCCAGCGTCGACTCCACGACGGACACCATGTCCAGGGCGTACGAGGGGGACTCCGGGTCCAGCAGGTCGAAGGCGGCCAGCGCGAACGTCGACAGCGGCTGGTTGAGCGCGAAGTCCTGCTGGAGGTCGACGGTCAGCCGGATCGTGCGGCCCTCGGCGTCCGGCTCGGCCAGCTGCTCCACCACACCGCCGTCGAGCAGCGAACGGTAGATCGCGATGGCCCGGCGGATGTGCCGCAGCTGGGCCTTGCGCGGCTCGTGGTTGTCCTCAAGGAGCTTGCGCATCGCCTCGAAGGCGTTGCCCGGCCGGGCGATCACCGAGAGCAGCATGATGTTGGTGACCTTGAAGCGGGAGGTCAGCGGCTCGGGCTCGGCGTCGATCAGCCGGTCGAACGTGGTGTCGCTCCAGGCGACGAAGCCCTCGGGGGCCTTCTTGCGGACGACCTTGCGACGCTTCTTCGGGTCGTCGCCGGCCTTGGCGAGCGCCTTCTCGTTCTCGATGACGTGCTCGGGGGCCTGCGCGACGACCAGCCCGGCCGTGTCGAAGCCGGCCCGCCCGGCCCGGCCCGCGATCTGGTGGAACTCGCGGGCCCGCAGCGTGCGCACCCGGTTGCCGTCGTACTTGGTGAGCGCGGTGAAGAGCACCGTGCGGATCGGCACGTTCACGCCGACGCCCAGGGTGTCCGTCCCGCAGATCACCTTCAGGAGGCCCGCCTGCGCCAGCTTCTCGACGAGCCGCCGGTACTTCGGCAGCATGCCCGCGTGGTGCACGCCGATGCCGTGGCGGACGTAACGCGAGAGGTTCTGGCCGAACTTGGTGGTGAAGCGGAAGTTGCCGATCAGCTCGGCGATCCGGTCCTTCTCCTCGCGCGTGCACATGTTGATGCTCATCAGCGACTGCGCGCGCTCGACGGCCTGCGCCTGCGTGAAGTGGACGATGTAGACGGGCGCCTGCTTGGTCTCCAGGAGCTCCGTCAGGGTGTCCGTGATCGGGGTCAGCCGGTACTCGTACGACAGCGGCACCGGGCGGGTCGCCGAGCGGACCACCGAGGTCGGCTTGCCCGTGCGCCGGGTCAGGTCCTTCTCGAACATCGCCACGTCGCCGAGCGTCGCCGACATGAGGACGAACTGCGCCTGGGGGAGTTCCAGGATCGGGATCTGCCAGGCCCAGCCGCGGTCCTGCTCGGCGTAGAAGTGGAACTCGTCCATCACGACCTGGCCGATGTCGGCGTACTTGCCGTCCCGCAGCGCGATGGAGGCCAGCACCTCCGCCGTACAGCAGATCACCGGGGCGTCCGCGTTCACGGAGGCGTCGCCGGTCAGCATGCCGACGTTCTCGGTGCCGAAGAGCTTGCACAGGTCGAAGAACTTCTCCGACACCAGCGCCTTGATCGGCGCGGTGTAGAACGTCACCTGGTCGTTCGCGAGCGCCGTGAAGTGCGCACCCGCCGCGACCAGTGACTTTCCGGAGCCGGTGGGGGTGGAAAGGATCACGTTGGCCCCGGACACGACCTCGATCAGCGCCTCTTCCTGGGCCGGGTAGAGCGTGATGCCCCGGTCCTCGGCCCAGGAGGAGAAGGCTTCGAAGAGGGCGTCGGGGTCGGCGGTCGGCGGCAGCTGATCGATAAGGGTCACGACACCATCTTGCCCGCATTCCGCTCGGATGAGGGAACCGGCCGCCGACCGTCTTGATCACGGACGATAGGCTCGTCCGTCGACCGGTCGTCAACTGAGCGCCGGCGCACGAGAAACGGGGCGGCAGCGACCATGATGGGACCGGCACACTCACTGTCCGGAGCGGCGGCCTGGCTGGGTGTGGGAGCGGCCGCGGCCGCCTTCGACCACCCGATGCCCTGGCCGGTTCTCGTGGTCGGTGCGCTCATCTGCGCGGGTGCGGCCCTCGCCCCCGACCTGGACCACAAGTCCGCGACCATCTCGCGCGCCTTCGGCCCCGTCTCCCGGGGCCTCTGCGAGATCGTCGACAAGCTGTCGTACGCCGTCTACAAGGCGACCCGCTCCACCGCCGACCCGCGCAGGTCAGGCGGCCACCGGACCCTCACCCACACCTGGCTCTGGGCGGTCCTCATCGGCGGCGGGGCCTCCGTCGCGGCCGTCACCGGCGGTCGGTGGGCGGTCCTCACGATCCTGTTCATCCACCTCGTCCTCGCCGTGGAGGGCCTGCTGTGGCGGGCCGCGCGGATGTCCAGCGACGTCCTCGTGTGGCTGCTCGGCGCGACCGGCGCCTGGATCCTCGCGGGCGTCCTCGACAAGCCCGGCAACGGCTCGGACTGGTTCTTCACCGGCCCCGGCCAGGAGTACCTGTGGCTCGGCCTGCCGATCGTCCTGGGCGCCCTCGTCCACGACATCGGCGACGCCCTCACCGTCTCCGGCTGCCCGATCCTCTGGCCCATCCCCGTCGGCCGCAAGCGCTGGTACCCGATCGGGCCCCCGAAGGGCATGCGCTTCCGCGCCGGCAGCTGGGTCGAGCTGAAGGTCCTCATGCCGGCCTTCATGCTCCTCGGCGGCGTCGGCGGCGCCTCCGCACTCGGCTTCTTCTAGCCGGCCGGCGCGGGCCGCCGTCGTTTCACGGCCGGCTCCCGTACGTATCCGGGCCGGGCTGCCTCGCGGCGGCCCGGCCCGGACGCGTACGGCTCGACGCGTCAGCCGTGCCATGACCTCCACAGCGCCGCGTAGGCCCCGTCCGCGGCGACCAGTTCGTCGTGGGTGCCGAGTTCGGTGATGCGGCCGGTCTCGACGACGGCGATGAGGTCGGCGTCGTGGGCGGTGTGGAGCCGGTGGGCGATGGCGACGACCGTGCGGCCGTCCAGGACGCGGCCGAGGGAGCGCTCCAGGTGCCGGGCGGCCCGGGGGTCGAGGAGCGAGGTGGCCTCGTCGAGGACCAGGGTGTGCGGATCGGCGAGGACGAGCCGGGCGAGGGCGATCTGCTGGGCCTGGGCGGGGGTCAGCGCGTGGCCGCCCGAGCCGACCTCGGTGTCCAGGCCCTCGCCCAGCGCGCGGGCCCAGCCGTCCGCGTCGACCGCCGTGAGGGCGGCCCACAGGGCCGTGTCGTCGGCGCCGGTCCGGGCGAGCAGCAGGTTGTCGCGGAGGGAGCCGACGAAGACGTGGTGCTCCTGGTTGACCAGGGCGACGTGTTCGCGGACCTGTTCCGCGGGCATCCGTGCCAGTTCGGCGGCGCCGAGGGTCACGGAACCGGTCCTCGGGGCGTAGATGCCCGCGAGCAGCCGGCCGAGCGTGGACTTGCCCGCGCCGGACGGGCCGACCAGGGCGAGCCGCGTACCGGGCGCCACCTTCAGTGACACCTCGTGCAGGACGTCGACGCCCTCGCGGTAGCCGAACCGGACCTCGTCGGCCCGGACGGCCCGGCCGTCGGGCCGCACCCCCGGGTCTCCCGCCTCCGGCTCGATGTCGCGGACGCCCACGAGCCGGGCGAGGGACACCTGGGCGACCTGGAGCTCGTCGTACCAGCGCAGCACGATGCCGATGGGGTCCACCAGCATCTGCGACAGCAGGGCGCCGGTCGTCAGCTGACCCACGTCGATCCAGCCCTGGAGCACGAACACGCCGCCGAGCAGCAGCACCGCGCAGAGCACCGTCGTATGGGTGAGGTTGACGACCGGGAAGAGCACCGAGCGGAGGAAGAGCGTGTACCGCTCCCAGGCCACCCACTCGGAGATACGGCGGTCCGACAGCGAGATCCGGCGCGCGCCCAGGCGGTGCGCCTCGACCGTGCGGCCCGCGTCGACCGTCTCGGCCAGCGCGGCGGCGACCGCCGCGTACCCCGCGGACTCCGAGCGGTAGGCGGCGGGCGCCCGCTTGAAGTACCAGCGGCAGCCGACGACGAGCAGGGGCGCGGCGAGCAGCGCGGCCGCCGCCAGCGGGGGCGCCGTCACCGCGAGACCGCCGAGCAGCAGCCCCGCCCACACGACACCGATGGCCAGCTGGGGCACGGCCTCGCGCATCGCGTTGGAGAGCCGGTCGACGTCCGTGGTGATCCGGGAGAGGAGGTCGCCGGTGCCGGCGCGTTCGAGGACGCCGGGCGGCAGCCCGACCGCGCGGACGAGGAAGTCCTCGCGCAGATCGGCGAGCATCTCCTCGCCCAGCATCGCGCCCCGCAGCCGGACGAGCCGCACGAAGAAGGTCTGCACGAGCAGCGCGGCCGCGAACAGGGCGACCGTACGCTCCAGGTGCAGCTCGCGGGCCCCGTCCGCGAGGCCGTCCACCACCGAGCCGAGCAGGTACGGGCCCGCCATCGAGGCGATCACGGCGGCCGCGTTCACCCCGATGAGCAGCGCGAACGCCCGGCGGTGGCGGCGCAGGAGCGCGCGGACGTAGCCGCGGACGGTCGCGGTGGCGGCGACGGGCAGCGTCGTCGCCGTCTTCGGGGCGGCCGGGTCGTACTCCGGCGGCGCCAGGCCGATCATGCCGATTCCCCTTCCAGTGCTTCGAGTTCGCCGACGCGGCCGACGGCCGAGGCGAGCTCCTCGTCGGTCTCGCGGGTGACCACCGCGCGGTAGCGGGGCTCCTGGGCGAGCAGCTCGCGATGGGTGCCGACGGCGACCGCCTGGCCCTCGTGGACCAGGACGACGCGGTCGGCGCGGTCGAGGAGGAGCGGCGAGGAGGCGAGGACGACGGTGGTCCTGGCCTTCCGCAGCTCCTTGAGGCCCACCGCGACGCGCGACTCGGTGTGCGCGTCGACCGCCGAGGTCGGCTCGTCCAGGACGAGCACCTCCGGGTCGGCGACCAGGGACCGGGCGAGGGCGAGCCGCTGGCGCTGGCCGCCGGAGAGCGACCGCCCCCGCTCGGTGATGCGGGCGCGCATCGGATCGCCGTCGGTGTCCACGGACGCCTGTGCCAGCGCGTCGAGGACGTCGTCGCACTGGGCGGCGGCCAGCGCCTCCTCGGCCCGGACCGCGCCCGAGGAGGGCACGTCGAGCAGGTCGCCCAGGGTGCCCGAGAGCAGGACCGGGTCCTTGTCCTGGACGAGGACGGCCGTACGGGCCGACTCCAGCGTCAGTTCGTCGAGGGGGGTGCCGCCGAGGAGCACCGAGGTGTGGCCGGCGCCCGGTTCGGCCGGGTGGCCGCCGAGCCGGTCGGCGAGCCGTCCGGCGACGTCCGGATCGCCGCAGACGACGGCGGTGAACCGGCCGGACGGGGCGAGCAGCCCGGTCAGCGGGTCGTAGAGGTCGCCGGTCGCCGCGCCTCCGCCGTCGTCGGCGGTGGCCGTCGTCGTGCGGGACAGGGCGAGGACCCGGGCGGCCCGTTTCGCGGACGGGCGGGAGAAGGAGTACGCCATCGCGATCTCCTCGAAGTTGCGCAGGGGGTGGTGGGTCAGGGCCACGGTGCTGTAGACCGTGACCAGTTCGCCGACCGTGATCCGCCCGTCGAGCGCGAGCCCGGCCCCGTACGCCACCACGACGATGAGCAGGATGCCGGGCAGCGCGACCTGGACGGCGGCGATCAGGGCCCACATCCGGGCGCTGTGCACGGCGGCCCTGCGGACCTCCTGGGAGGCGGCGCGGTAGCGGCCGAGGAACAGGTCCTCGCCGCCGATGCCGCGCAGGACCCGGAGCCCGGCGACGGTGTCGGAGGCCAGCTCGGTGGCCTTGCCCGCCTTCTCGCGCTGGACGTCCGCCCGCCGTGTCGCGCGGGGGAGGAGGGGCAGCACCGCAAGGGCCAGGACGGGCACGCCGACGGCGACCACGATGCCCAGGGACGGCTGGTAGAAGAGGAGGCCCCCGCAGATGAGCACCAGGACGACGGCTCCGGCGGCGAACCGGGAGAGCGCCTCGACGAACCAGCCGATCTTCTCGACGTCGGCGGTGGAGACCGCGAGAACCTCGCCGGCCGCGACCCGCCGGGTCAGGACGGAGCCCAGTTCGACGGTCTTGCGGGAGAGGAGCTGCTGGACCCGGGCGGCCGCCGTGATCCAGTTGGTGACGGCGGTGCGGTGGAGCATCACGTCGCCGGCCGCGATGGCGGCCCCGCAGGCCAGGAGCAGCACGCCGGCGAGCGCGAGCCGCCCGCCGTCGTGGTCCACGACCGCCTGCACGGCGATGCCGATGCCCAGCGGAAGACCGGCGATGCCCAGGTGGTGCAGCAGCCCCCAGAGGAGGCACTTCACCTGTCCGCCGAGCTGCTGACGGCCGAGCCAGACGAGGAACCGGGTACCCGAGCGGACGTCGGGGACCCCTGGGTCGGGGTAGGGAAGATCTCGAATCTGCATGGCGTCCCAGGGTCTCCGGGTGTGTCTGGGGGACCGCGCGCCGGAGGTGTGCGACGGCGGTGCGGCTGGGGGAAACCGTGCAAGGTTCGCTTTTTCGCCGGAGGGCGGCAATCGATTTTCCCCATGAGGGAACAGATCGCGCCATGTCCGCTCATCGTCCTCTGGACCGCGCCGAGGTGACCGCGCTTCACTTCCGCCCCATGAGATCACTCAAGATCATGAGCATGATCAGCGGCCTGATCCTGGCCGCCGGAACCCTGCTCGCCGCCCAGCCGGCCGCCGCCGACGGTCCGAACGGCCCGACGCCCCCGGCCGAGTTCACCACCGACTGGCACGACCCGGTCACCGCCGCGCCGCCCGTCACCACCCCCGGCACCCGCAGCTGCGAGGTCACCCTCGCCGCCGCGCAGTTCCGCGACTTCACCCCGTACCAGGGGAGTTACACCCCGCCCAAGGAGTGCGGCACCCGCTGGAACAAGGTCGTCCTGCGCCTCGAAGGGAACGTGAAGGGCCGCCAGTACGACCGGCTCGGCTACCTCACCGTCGGCGGCGTGGAGATCCTCCGCACCTCCACGCCCCAGCCCTCGCCCGACGGCATCGCCTGGTCCGTCGAGAAGGACGTCACCCGCTACCGCGACACCCTCAGCCGCCCGCAGCCCGTCGAGATGCTCATCGGCAATGTCGTGAACGAGACGTACACCGGCGTCCTGGACGTCCGTGTCACCCTCACCTTCCACACCGCCGAGGGCCGCGTGAGACCCGCCGCCGGCACGCCCGACCGGGTGCTCCCGCTCACCGGCGCCGTCCTCACCGTCCCGCGCAACACCGAACGCGTCCTCGCCGAGGTCTACGCCACCGGTTCGGGCGGCGGCTGCGAGGAGTACTGGTACCTCTCCGTCCCCGACGCCGCCCCGTACTCCTGCCGGGCGGGCGAGGGCCCGCACCGTGAGGTCCGCATCGCCGTGGACGGCCGGCTCGCCGGCATCGCGGCCCCCTTCCCCACGGTCTGGACCGGCGGCTGGTCCAACCCCTTCCTCTGGTACGTCACGCCCGCGCCGCGCGCCTTCGACGTCCAGCCGATCGTCTACGACCTCACCCCCTTCGCCGCCCTCCTCAACGACGGCCGCGCCCACCGCGTCGAGGTCACCGTCGCCGGCGTCCCGGCCGGTCTCGCGGGCTGGTCCACCCCCACCAACGTGCTGCTCTGGCAGGACGAGGGCAGCCGGGTGGTCACCGGCGGGCTCGACCGGCACGAGGAGAGCGCCCCGCGCAACGCGTCGGTGTACTCGGCGGGTTCCGAGGGCGCGACCCCGCACCGGCTCGACACCGAGGCCGCGCACCGGCTGACCGTCGCGGGCCACCTGAACACCTCGCACGGCCGCGTCGCCACCACCGTCGACCGGGCCGTCGCCCACACCTCCGTGCACCGCTGGGGCGAGGGAGAGAACCCGGACGCGTACACCGCGCGCTGGACCGACGACGAGACCGTGACGGCCGGCCGGTCCGTCAGCCGGGTCCACCGCGTCCACACCATGGACGGTGAGACGACGGTCGGCGCGGGCGACCGGCTCCGTACGGTCCTCACCCTGGGGGACCGGGCCGACACCGTGGTCCTCCGTGACGGGCGGCGCGTCTCCTGGTCGCGCCTCGACGACACGTACACCGGCGACGCCACTTACACCACCGGCGTCCCGCGCGACCAGCGGCACGCGGTCGGCACCACGGCCGAGCGCTACCGGCTGTACGGCTCCGCCGGCTGCCACGACCGGAGCCTGACGACCGTTCAGGGCACGGTCACCGAGGACCTGCGGCGCTGCTGACCGGGGCGGTGCCCGGCCCCGGCGGTGGGCCGGGGCCGGGCACCGCGGCCTCAGGCCGGCTTCGCCGAGTCCACGCCCGAGCGCGCCTTGCTCCACTCCCCGCGCGTGAAGTCGGGGATCTCCTGCGGCGCGCCCTTGGCCTTGATCGACGCGTGGCTCAGCGGCACCGGGGCCGTCCAGGTGGCGGCGTCGTACACGTCGAAGTCCGGCGGAAGTCCCAGCTGGAGGCACTGCATCAGCCGGTAGACCATGATGTAGTCCATCCCGCCGTGGCCGCCCGGCGGGTTGGCGTGTTCCTTCCAGAGCCAGTGGTCGTACTCGGCGGCGTAGGCCGAGAAGTCGCCCCACTGGTCGTCCTTGTGGTCCGGCTCCAGATAGATCCGGGCGGGGTAGTCCTCGAAGACCCCCCGGGTACCGCCCAGGCTGTTGATCCGGCTGTACGGGTGCGGGGTGGAGACGTCGTGCTCGAGCCGGATCACCCGGCCCTTGGCCGTCTGGACCACGCTGATCGTCCGGTCGCTCTCGATGTACGTCTCCTTCCAGCTCGGGTCACCGGCCGGCATGTGCTCCTTGCGGTACTCGGCGAGCCCGAGCGCCGGGGTGCCGAAGCTGCTGATGCTGACGACCCGGTCACCGCGGTTGACGTCCATGTAGTTGGCGACCGGACCGAAGCCGTGGTTGGGGTAGAGGTCGCCGCGCAGCCGCGTGTGCCACAGCCGGCGCCAGGGCCCCTCGTAGTACGTCGGCGAGAACATCAGGGCGCGCAGGTCGTGGTTGTACGCACCGGCCCCGTGCAGCAGATCGCCGAACCTGCCGGCGTGCGCCATCCGCAGGACCCGCATCTCGTTCCGCCCGTAGCAGCAGTTCTCCAGCTGCATGCAGTGCCGGCGGGTCTGCTCCGACAGGTCGACCAGGGACCACAGCTCCTCCAGCCGCATCGCGACCGGACACTCCACGCCGACGTGCTTGCCGTTCAGCATCGCCGCCCGGGCGATCGCGTAGTGGCTGTCCCAGGGGGTGGCCACGTGGACGAAGTCGACGTCCGTGCGGGCGCAGAGGTTCTCGTAGTCCTCCTCGCCGTTGGTGTAGACGGCGGGGGCGGGCTGTCCGGCGGCGACCACCTTGGCGGTGGCCCGCTCGGCCTTCTCGCGCACCGGGTCGCAGACGGCGACCACCCGCACCCAGGGGAGGGCGAGGTAGAGGCCGATCATGGCGTTGCCCCGGTTGCCGAGCCCGATGAGGCCGACGCGGACCGTGGAGCGGCCCTCGAAGGGGACCCCGGCCATGGTGGCGCCGAGGCGCCGCGCCGCCGCGGCGGTGTCGGGGGCGGCCGGTGCCACGGGTGTGGTCGCGGGTGTGGACGCGGCGGCCGACTGGGCGGCGGTGATGCCGATGCCCGTCCCGGCCGCCGCCGCGGTGCTCCTGAGCACCTTGCGGCGGCTCGGAGTGCGCGGTGTCCGCTCGTTCATGGAACCTCCCGGAGCTGTGTGCACGGCTGATTCATGAATCCCGCACAGGCCCCTGGCCCCGGTGGCCGATGGTGCGCAAGGGCGCCGACAGGACTCTTGCGACGGGTGGTTGGACTGTACTGTTCCGGATATCGCACCGGGCCGTAGCGGACAGCGACGATCACCCGAACATACGAAGGGCCCCTCACCACGGGGGGTGAGGGGCCCTTCGGCCGGGCCGATCCGGCCGCGGGACGACGGACGGTCAGGGGCGTGTCGCGCGTTCCAGGGTCAGCAGCACCGACTGGTAGCCGCGCCCCGTCGCCCGGTCCATCCCGATCTCGCACATGCGGTTGGCCGACAGGTGGACGTCGAACGGGCGGGCCGTGACCTCGGCCGCCTCACGGGCCGTCGCCGAGGCGGTCAGCTCCGGATGCAGCATGCCCCGGTCGCCCGCGAAGGCGCAGCAGCCCGCGTCGACCGGGACCACGACCTCCTCCGCGCAGGCCCCGGCCAGCTCCGTCAGCTTCTCCTCGTCGCCCAGATGCCGCATCGAGCAGGTCGGATGGACCACGGCGGACGCCACCCGGCGGCGTACGTCGAGCCGGGGGAGCAGCTCGTCCGCCGCCCATACCAGCGAGTCGACCACGGTCAGTTCGGCGTGCAGCCCCAGGTTGTCCTCCGTCAGGTACGGCACCACCTCGTGGGCGATGCCGAGGGTGCACGAGGAGGCGTCCACGACGAGCGGCAGCGTCCCGCCGGCCGTCCACCCCCACGCGGCCTCGACGATCCGGTTGGCCATCACCTCGTTGCCCCGCTCGTACCCCTTCGAGTGCCAGATGGTGGCGCAGCACGTACCGGCCACGTCGTCCGGGATCCACACCGGCTTCCCGGCCCGCGCCGACACCGCGACGACGGCCTCCGGGAGCGAGGGGCCCTCGTGGCCGTCGGGCCCGCCGAAGATGCGGTTCACACAGGCGGGGTAGTAGACGGCGACGGCCGCCGGGCGGTGGGTGCGGGGCAGCCGCCGGGCCGCCGCGCCGGGGATCTCCGGCAGCCACTCCGGTACGAGGTCGGGGCGGACCGCCCGGCGCGCCAGGCCCGTCACCGACTCCAGGACCCGGTCGCCGATCCGGTCGGCGGCGGCCACCGCGAGCCGCGCGGACGCCTCCACCGCGCGGAAGTTCCGCGCGGCCAGGGCGGCGATCCGCTCCTCGCGGGGCGAGTGCCGCTGGTGCCGGAACTCCTTCATCAGCGCGCCGGTGTCGATCCCGACCGGGCAGGCCAGCTTGCAGGTGGAGTCGCCGGCGCAGGTGTCGACGGCGTCGTAGCCGTACGACTCCAGGAGGCGTGCCTCGACGGGGGAGTCGTCGGCCTGGCGCATCATCTCCCGGCGGAGCACGATCCGCTGGCGCGGAGTGGTCGTCAGGTCGTGGCTGGGGCAGGTCGGTTCGCAGAAGCCGCACTCGATGCAGGGGTCGGCGATCCGCTCCACGGTCGGGATCGTCTTGAGGCCGCGCAGATGGGCGTGCGGGTCGCGGTCCAGGACGATCCGCGGGGCGAGCACCCCGTCCGGGTCGATGGCCTCCTTGACCCGCCACATCAGCTCGGTCGCCCGTGTCCCCCACTCCAGCTCCAGGAAGGGCGCGATGTTGCGGCCGGTGGCGTGCTCGGCCTTCAGCGAGCCGTCGAAGCGCTCCACGGTGAGCTTGCAGAACTCGTCCATGAAGGCCGCGTACCGCTCGACGTCGGAGGGGTCGGCCGCGTCGAAGGCGAGGAGGAAGTGGAGGTTGCCGTGGGCCGCGTGACCGGCGACGGCCGCGTCGAAGCCGTGCCGGGACTGGAGGTCGAGCAGTGCGGCGCACGCCTCCGCGAGGCGGTCCGGCGGGACCGCGAAGTCCTCGGTGATCAGGGTCGTCCCGGAGGGGCGCGAGCCGCCGACCGCCGTCACGAACGCCTTGCGGGCCCTCCAGTACCCGGAGATCGTCCCCGGGTCGCGGGTGAAGGCGTTCGCCACCGAGGGCACCGGGGCGACCAGGTCGAGTCCGGCGAGGACGGTCTCGGCCGCCCGCTCGTACGCCTCCCGGGCCGGCTCGTCCGGGGCCCGGAACTCCACCAGGAGCGCCGCCGTCTCCTTGGGCAGGTCCGCCCAGTCGGCGGGCACGCCCTCGACGCTCACCGAGGCCCGCAGGGTGTTGCCGTCCATCAGCTCGACGGCGAGCGCCCCCGCCTCGTTGAACAGGGGCACCGCCGCCGCGGCGGCCGGGAGCGAGGGGAAGAAGAGCAGGGCGGTGGAGACCGCGCGGTCCAGCGGCAGGGTGTCGAAGACGACCTCGGAGATGAAGCCGAAGGTGCCCTCGGAACCGACCATGAGGCCCCGCAGGATCTCCGCGGGCGTGGCGCCGTCGAGGAAGGCGTCGAGCCGGTAGCCGTTGGTGTTCTTGATGGCGTACTTGGCCCGGATCCGGGCCGGGAGTTCCGGGTCGGCCTCGATCTCGGCCTTCATTGCGAGGAGCTCCGCGCACAGCCTCGGCTCGGCGCGGGCGAGCTGTTCGTCGGCGTCCGGGTCCCCGGTGTCGACGACGGTGCCGCTCGGCAGCACGAAGGTGAGGGACGAGACGGTCCGGTACGAGTTCCTGGTCGTCCCGGCCGTCATGCCCGAGGCGTTGTTGGCGACGACCCCGCCGATCGTGCAGGCGATCGCGCTGGCCGGATCGGGCCCGAGCACCCGCCCGTGCGGGGCGAGCGCCGCGTTGGCCCGGACGACGGTGGTGCCGGGCCGGACGCGGACCCGGGCGCCGTCGTCGAGCACCTCGACGCCGACCCAGTGGCGGCGGACGTCGACGAGGATGTCCTCGCCCTGCGCCTGGCCGTTCAGGCTGGTCCCGGCGGCCCGGAAGACGACTTCGCGGCCCTTGCCGTGCGCGTAGGACAGGATCGTGGAGATGTCGTCGATGTCCTCGGCGACCACGACGACCTGCGGCACGAAGCGGTACGGGCTCGCGTCCGAGGCGTACCGCACGAGGTCGGAGATCTTCGACAAAACCTTCTCCGGGCCGAGGAGCTCGGTCAGCTCCTCGCGCAGCCGCCGTGGCGTGCCACGCGCGTGGAGCTCCGGGACCCGGTCCGGCGCCGGAGTCCGCTTCGTCGCGGGGCGGAGGGCCTGCGGGTTCGGCTCCAGCAGCGGCATGTCACGGCTCCCCTTCGGCGCGTCCCCGCGCCCGGTGGGATCAGCAGCCGCTCTCCGGGCCGTGGTCGACCAGGGCGGACAGCAGACCTCCGAGCACCTCGCGCTGTTCGACAGTCAATGGAGCAAGGATGTCCTCTGCGGCCGCCCGGCGCGCGCTGCGCAGCTCCCGCAGCGTGGCGCGGCCGGTGTCGGTGAGCTCGATCCGTATGACCCGGCGGTTGCTCGGGTCGGGCACCCGGCGCACCCGGTCGCCCGCCTCCAGGCCGTCGACGAGACTGGTCACGGCCCTGGGGACGACTTCGAGGCGGGCGGCGAGGTCGGCCATCCGGGGCGGTTCGCCGAAGTGCGCGACCGTGCGCAGCAGCCGGGACTGCGCGGGGGTGATGCCGACCGGCTCCAGGTGGCGCTTCTGGATGCGGTGCAGGCGGCGGGTGAGCCGCAGCAGCTGCTCGGCGAGGATCCCGTCGGCGTCGGGTCCGCCCGGCCCCTCGCTCCTACGGTCGGCCGCGCTCGTACGGTCGGAGGTGGTCATGTGGGAACAATATCAGGACCTGGTTCATTGTGAGTGTAGGTAACAATGAGCTATGCTCTGCTCGAATCGCCTCATTTCCCGAAGGAGCCCATGCGCCCCCACGACCAGTCCGACTGGACGCCCCCGTCCCGTGACTCCACCCGGCCGAAGGAGCCCGCCCAGGTGCGGCGCATCCTGCGGCTCTTCCGTCCCTACCGCGCGCGCCTCGCGCTCGTCGGCCTCCTGGTCGGCGCCGCCTCGCTCGTCTCGGTCGCCTCGCCGTTCCTGCTCAGGGAGCTCCTGGACGTCGCGATCCCGCAGGGCCGCACCGGGCTGCTGAGCCTGCTCGCCCTGGGCATGATCGCCACCGCCGTGCTGAACGGCGTGTTCGGAGTGCTCCAGACCCTGATCTCCACCACCGTCGGCCAGCGCGTCATGCACGACCTGCGCACCGGGGTGTACGAACAGCTCCAGCGGATGCCGCTCGCCTTCTTCACGCGCACCCGCACCGGCGAGGTCCAGTCCCGCATCGCCAACGACATCGGCGGCATGCAGGCGACCGTCACCTCGACGGCCACCTCGCTCGTCTCCAACCTCACCGCCGTCATCGCGACCGTGGTCGCCATGCTCGCCCTCGACTGGCGCCTCACCCTCGTCTCGCTGCTCCTGCTGCCCGTCTTCGTCTGGATCAGCCGGCGGGTCGGCCGCGAGCGCAAGCGGATCACCACCCAGCGCCAGAAGCAGATGGCCGCCATGGCCGCGACCGTCACCGAGTCCCTCTCGGTCAGCGGCATCCTGCTGGGCCGCACCATGGGCCGCGCCGACTCCCTCACCCAGTCCTTCGCCGAGGAGTCCGAGCGCCTCGTCGACCTCGAAGTGCGCTCCTCCATGGCCGGACGCTGGCGCATGTCCACCATCAGCATCGTCATGGCCGCCATGCCCGCCCTGGTCTACTGGGCCGCCGGCATCGCGCTCGGCCCGGGCGGCGCCACGATCTCGCTCGGCACGCTCGTCGCCTTCGTCACGCTCCAGCAGGGCCTCTTCCGGCCGGCCGTGAGCCTGCTCTCCACCGGCGTGCAGATGCAGACCTCCCTCGCGCTCTTCCAGCGCATCTTCGAGTACCTCGATCTGCCCGTCGACATCGCCGAACCCGCCGAGCCGGTCCGGCTCCCGCGCATCCGCGGCGAGGTCGCCTTCGAGAAGGTCGAGTTCCGCTACGACCCGGAGGCGCCGGGCCGCGCCACCCTCGAGGCGGTCGACCTGACCGTCCCCGCCGGGAGCAGCCTGGCCGTCGTCGGCCCCACCGGCTCCGGCAAGTCCACCCTGAGCTACCTGGTGCCCCGGCTGTACGACGTCACCGGAGGGCGGGTCGCCCTCGACGGCGTCGACGTGCGCGACCTGGACTTCGACACGCTCGCCCGCGCGGTCGGCGTCGTCTCCCAGGAGACGTACCTCTTCCACGCCTCCGTCGCGGACAACCTCCGCTTCGCCAAGCCGGACGCCACCGACGAGGAGATCGAGGCCGCCGCGCGCGCCGCCCAGATCCACGACCACATCGCCTCGCTCCCCGACGGGTACGACACCCTGGTCGGCGAGCGCGGCTACCGGTTCTCCGGCGGCGAGAAGCAGCGCCTGGCCATCGCGCGCACCATCCTGCGCGACCCGCCCGTGCTCATCCTCGACGAGGCGACCAGCGCCCTCGACACCCGGACGGAGCACGCGGTGCAGCAGGCCATCGACGCCCTGTCGGAGGGCCGCACCACCATCACCATCGCCCACCGGCTCTCCACCGTCCGCGACGCCGACCAGATCGTCGTCCTGGAGGCGGGCCGGATCGCCGAGCGCGGGACGCACGAGGAGCTGCTCGCGCGGGACGGGCGCTACGCGGCCCTGGTCCGCAGGGACGCCCGGACGGCCGACGCCTCGGCCGGGACTTCGGCCGGAGCCCCGTCCGAAGCCCCCTCCGGAGCTCCGGCCGAAGCCGGAGGCGAACAAACGAACGTGGGAGCGGTTGTTCCCCAGAACGTGTGATCGTTTCGGGAGATCGTTGCCCGACTCCCGTACGGCGTCGGAAGATTACGGAGTGCGAGCGACGTGCTGCAGACCGCGATCGCACCGTCCCACTGATGCACCTGTACGAGGAGAAGCACCACCATGAACGTCATCACCAACCTGCTCGCCGGCGTCCTCCACTTCCTGGGCTGGCTCGTCTGACGATCGCAGTGCCCGGCGCCGCCGGTTCCCCGTCCCAGGGAACCGGCGGCGCCGCCGCGTGCGCGGGTTCCCCGGATTTTCGTACCGGCCGGGTTAGCGTGCGGCCATGACGTACCGGTCGCCCTCCCCGTACGCACCCCCGCGCGGTGCCCGCCGCGCACTGCCCGCGCTGGGCCGCCGCCGTCCCGCGCTGCCCCGGCCGCCCCGGCGCGGCCGACGCCCCCGGCTCACCCGGCGCGGCCGCCTCGCCCTGCTCCTCGGAGCCGTCCTCGCCGTGGCCGGCGCGATCACCGTCCCCCTGCTGCTCACCCCCGACGAACCGGCCGCCGAACAGCCCCGCATGCTGCTCGTCCCCGAGGGCCGGCGGGCCGGCCAGGTGTACACGGCCGTCGACCGGGCCCTCGGCCTGCCCGACGGAACCGCGCGGAAGACCGCGACCGCGCCCGGCACCGCCCTGTCACTCCCCGCCGAGGCCGGCGGCAACCCCGAGGGCTACCTCTTCCCCGCGACCTACCCGGTGTTCGCCGCCACCAGGCCGGAGGGGCTGCTCCGCGCCATGGCGGACACCGCCTCACGGCGCTTCGGGTCGGCGAAGATCGCCGAGGGGGCGCGGGCGCACGGGCTGAGCGTCTACCAGACGGTGATCGCGGCCAGCATCGTCCAGGCCGAGGCCGACAACCCCGAGGACATGGCCAAGGTCGCCCGGGTCGTCCACAACCGGCTCGCCCGGGGCATGGCCCTCCAGATGGACTCGACGCTCAACTACGCGATGGGCCGCAGCACCGTGGACACGACGTACGAGGACACCCGGAACACGAGCCCGTACAACACCTACGAGCGCAAGGGACTCCCGCCGACCCCGATCGGCAATCCCGGGGACCAGGCAATGGACGCCGTCATCCGTCCGGCGGACGGCGACTGGCTCTACTTCGTCACGGTCGCCCCCGGGGACACCCGCTTCACGGCCGACTACGCGGCCCACCTGGAGAACGTGGCCGAGTTCAACGCCAACCGGAGCACCGCGAAGCAGTGAGGTGGTCTCACCCGGCGGCGACGCCGGCCGGCTCGCGGCCGAGGAGGCGGCGGATGCCGGAGACGGCCGCGCGGCCGGCCCGGTTGGCACCGATCGTCGAGGCGGACGGGCCGTAGCCGACGAGGTGGACGCGCTCGTCGCGCACCGCCCGCGTTCCCTCGACCCGGATGCCGCCGCCCGGCTCCCGCAGCCGCAGCGGTGTCAGGTGGTCGATCGCCGCCCGGAAGCCGGTCGCCCACAGGATCACGTCCACGTCGGCGGTCCGGCCGTCGTCCCAGGCCACCCCGGTCGGGGTGATCCGGTCGAACATCGGCAGGCGGTCCAGAATGCCGCGCTCGCGCGCGGCGCGGATCGCGTCGTTGAGCGGGAGCCCGGTGACCGACACGACGCTCCGCGGTGGCAGGCCGAGCCGGACGCGTTCCTCGACGAGTGCGACGGCGGCCCGCCCCTCCGCCTCCCCGAAGGGCCCCTCGCGGTAGACCGGCTCGCGCCGGGTCACCCAGGTCGTACCGGCGGCGACCTCGGCGATCTCCATCAGATGCTGGGTACCGGAGGCGCCGCCCCCGACGACGAGCACCCGCTTCCCCGCGAACTCCGCCGGGCCCGGATAGCCGGAGGTGTGCAGCTGACGCCCCCGGAAGGTCTCCTGGCCCGGATAGCGCGGCCAGAACGGGCGGTCCCAGGTGCCGGTGGCGTTGATCAGCGCACGGGTGGCGTACACCCCCTCCGAGGTATCCACCCGCAGCCGCCCGCCGTCGCCCTCCCGGACGGCGGTGACGTCCACGGGCCGGTGGACGCGCAGGTCGAAGGTCCGCTCGTACGTGTCGAAGTACGCGCCGATCACCTCCGAGGACGGGCGCGCGGGATCGGCGCCCGTCAGCTCCATGCCGGGCAGCGCGTGCATGCCGTGCACCTTGCCGTACGTGAGGGACGGCCAGCGGAACTGCCAGGCACCGCCGGGGTGCGGGGCGTGGTCGAGGACGACGAAGTCGCGGTCCGGTTCCAGGCCGGCGCGCCGCAGGTGGAAGGCGGCCGAGAGGCCCGCCTGCCCGGCGCCGATGACGACGACGTCCACCGTCCGGGAGGCGCTGCCTCCGGTGGCCGTGGCGAGCGCGGCGGCCTCGTCGAGCGCGGTGGGCTCCGCAGCCTCTCCGCGCGCGGCGGGCTCCGCGACCATTTCGAGCGCGGCGACCTCTCCGCCCTCCGCGCCCTCTTCGACCTCGAAATCGTTCACGTTTCTACCAACCGGGGTGGGGGCGCGGATCTTCCCGCACCCCCACCCCGCCCCGGCGCGGCCTACCGCCCGCCGGGCACCAGCAGCGGCGCGCCGCCCGGGGCGGAGGCCGGGCGGCCGTTCACCGCCGGGACGCCCAGCAGCGGGGAGGCCGGGACCCGCGGCAGCAGCCCGCGCGCGGCGAGCTCGGGCGTCACGCCTTCGCCGAACCAGTACGCCTCTTCCAGATGCGGGTAACCCGACAGCACGAAGTGCTCCACGCCCAGGTCGTGGTACTCCTCGATCCGGTCCGCGACATCGGCGTGACTGCCGACGAGTGCGGTCCCGGCCCCGCCCCGTACCAAGCCCACCCCGGCCCACAGGTTCGGCGAGATCTCCAGCTTGTCCCGGTCGAGCGAGCCCCCGCGGTGGAGGGCCAGCATCCGCTGCTGGCCGACGGACTCGCTGCGGCCGAGGAGCTCCTGCGCGGAGGCGACCGTCTCGGTGTCGAGGTCGGAGAGCAGCCGGTCGGCCGTCGCCCACGCCTCCCGCGCCGAGTCGCGCGAGATGGTGTGCAGCCGGATGCCGAACCGGACCGTCCGGCCGCGCTCCTCCGCGAGCCCCCGGATCCAGTCGATCTTCTCCTTCACCTGCCAGGGCGGCTCGCCCCAGGTGAGGTAGACGTCCGCGTGCTCCGCCGCCACCGGTCCGGCCGCCTCGGAGGAGCCGCCGAAGAAGATCTCGGGCAACGGGTCCGGCGGCAGCGCCGTGAGCCCGCCCTCGATACGGAAGTGCTCACCCTCGAAGTCGAACGGCCGGCCGCCCCAGGCACCCCGCACGACCGAGAGGAACTCGGCCGTCCGCGCGTACCGCCGGTCGTGGTCGAGATGGTCGCCGAACCGGCGCTGCTCGGCCGAATCACCGCCGGTCACCACGTTGAGGAGCAGCCGGCCACGGGTGATCCGCTGGTACGTGGACGCCATCTGGGCCGCGAGGACCGGGGAGATCACCCCGGGCCGGAACGCCACCAGGAACTTCAGCCGCTCGGTGTGCTGGGCGAGGGCGACGGTGGTCAGCCAGGCGTCCTCGCACCAGGTCCCCGTCGGCGTCAGGACCGCTTCGAAGCCCAGCTGCTCGGCGGCCTTGGCGATCTGGACCAGGTAGTCGATGTCGGGCGCGCGCACACCGGACACGGTCCGGTTCCGGGTGATTCCGCCGTCCGTGTAGGCGTGCCGGTCGACGAGGGTGCGGCCGTCGCCGCCGGTCGGGAGGAACCAGTGCAGGTGGACGGTCATCAGTGGGCCTTTCCGTAACTGCGCGCCGGGGTGGTCGACGGCGGCAGGTCCTTGTTGAAGCGGGGGTCGACGAAGTCGGCGAACCGGAAGGTGCGGGGGATCAGCCCGAGGCGGGCGAAGGTGTCGGCGATCCGCTGCTCGGAGGCGACGGCCGCGTCGTCGAGGGCCACCGGGATGCGGGTGCCGTTGCTGCGCTTCACGGCGGCGAGGGCCACCTCGTACGGCAGTCCCGTCTCCTTCGCCCAGACCTTCGCCCAGACGTCGGGGTGGCCGAAGACCCACTCCTGGGCGCGCCGCAGCCGCTCGACGTAGTCGCCGATCGCCGCGGCCTTCTCCTTGTCGGCGAGCGCGGCGGGGGCGGCGACCTGGAAGCCGAGGCCGTTCACGATCCCGCGGCCGTCGGTCAGCACCCGGCCCCGCCCGCCTTCCAGGACCTGGGAGGTGTACGGGTCCCAGACCGCCCAGGCGTCCACCTTGCCGCTGGTGAAGGCGGCCAGGGCGTCGGCCGGCTGGAGCAGGGTGGGCCGGATGTCGCCGAGGGTGAGCCCGGCCTTCGCGAGCGAGGCGATGAGCTGGAAGTGGGCCGAACTGCCCTGGGCGACGGCGACCTTCTTCCCCTTCAGGTCGCGGACGGTCCGCAGCGGGGAGTCCTTGGGGACGAGGATCGTCTCGCCCGCCGAGTCGCTGTGGGTGGCGGCGATCACGGTGATCTTCGAGGAGGCGCCGGCGGCGAAGACCGGCGGGGTGTTGCCGACGCCTCCGATGTCGACGGCCCCGGCGTTGACGGCTTCGAGCAGGGGTGGGCCGGAGGTGAACGTCGACCATGTGACGCGGTAGGGCAGGTCGTCGAGCTCACCCGCGGCGCGCAGGACGGCCTCCGCGCCGCCCTTCTGGTCGCCGACGCGCAGGACGAGAGTCCCCTTGCCGTCGGAGTTCGAGGTCTCCCCGGCCGCGGAGACACCGGAGCAGGCCGAGACGAGGAGCGCGAGGGGCACCAACAGTGCCGCGGGGGACAGGCGGAGGGACTTCATGGGTTCTCTCCTCGGGGAGGGGCGGGAGGGGACGGGGCGAGGCGGAGGCGGGGCGGGCGGGACGGCGTGGGGCGGAGGCAGGGCGGGACGGGAGGGGGCGGTGGGGACAGGGACGAGGCGGGCCGGGGCGGTGGGGGACAGGAGTGGGTCGGGGCCGGACGCGCGCTGGTCAGGCGACCGTGGAGGACGCGAACTCGCCCTCCGTGACGCCGAGTTCGGCCAGGAGGCGGGTACGGAGCGCGGCGAGTTCCGGATCGCCGGGCGAGCGGGGCCGGTCGAGGGCGACGGGGGTGTCGTACGCGATGACGCCGTCCCGCATCACCAGGGCGCGGTCCGCGAGCAGCAGCGCCTCGTCCACGTCGTGGGTGACGAGCAGGACCGTGCAGCCGCGCCGCTGCCACAACTCCGCCACCAGGCGCTGGGCCTTGATCCGGGTGAGGGCGTCGAGCGCGCCGAACGGCTCGTCGAGCAGGAGCAGATCGGGGTCCCGTACCAACGCCCGTGCGAGAGAGGCGCGTTGGGCCTCGCCGCCGGAGAGGGTCTTCGGCCACGCCCCGGAGCGGTGGCCGAGCCCGACCTCCTCCAGGGCCTTCTCCGCGACCGCGCGGCCCGGCTTGCCGGGCAGTCCCAGGAGGACGTTGCGCCAGACCCGCTTCCATGGCATCAGGCGCGGTGCCTGGAACGCCACGGCCCGGCGGCGCGGGACGAGGACGGTGCCGGAGATCTCCCGGTCGAGACCCGCGAGAACGCGCAGGAGGGTGGACTTCCCGCAGCCGCTGTGGCCGAGGAGGGCGGTGAACTGCCCGGCCCGCAGGGTCAGATCGAGCCCGTCGACGACCGGACGTCCGTCGAAGGAACGGGTGAGACCCTGGACGGTCACTGCCCGGTGAAGGTCGGTCGCCATTGCAGCAGCAGCCTTTCGAGAGAGCGGACGACGGCGTCGGCGAGCAGGCCGAGGAAGGCGTAGACGACCAGGCAGACGACGATCACGTCGGTACGGAAGAACTCCCGCGCCTGATTCATCAGGAAGCCGATCCCGGCGTCGGCGTTGATCGACTCCCCGAAGACCAGCGCGAGCCAGGCGGTGGCGAGCGAGTAGCGCAGCCCGGTCATGGCCCCCGGCAGGGCGCCCGGCAGGACGACGTGCCGGACCAGACCCCACCGCCCGAGCCCCAACGACTCACCGGCCTCCACGAGTCGGGCGTCCACACCCCGGATCCCGGCGTACACGTTCAGATAGAGGTGGAACGCGACCCCGAGGGCGATCAGCGCCACCTTGGGCGCCTCGCCGATGCCCAGCCAGATGATGAAGAGCGGGATGAGGCCCACCCAGGGCACCGTCCGCAGCATCTGCACGGGCGCGTCGACGAGGTCCTCGCCGAGCCGCGACAGCCCCGACACCAGGGCGAGCGAGACCCCCACGACGCCGCCGATCAGCAGTCCCACGGCGACCCGCCACAGGGAGACGCCCATCGCGGTCGGCAGCGTCCCGTCCGCGATCAGCCCGCCGCCGGCCCGGGCGATGGTCCCCGGCGAGGCCAGCGCGTCGGCGGGGAGGACGCCCGTCGAACTGAGGATCTGCCACAGCGCGAGCAGTGCCACCGGCCCGATGCCCCGGCGCAGCCAGCGCGGAACGGCGGGGCCGCGCCCGGACCCCCGGGCGGGAACGAGCGACTCGACATCCGGCAAAGGCGATATGTCGGGCGGTGAGGCGGGTGGGGCATGGTCGACCGTCATGGCGGGGCTCCGGGTCTCTGGGGGAGAGCGGGGTGGAGGTACGCCTCAGCGCCCGTGGGCGCGGGAGAAGCACGCGCGCACGGCGGTCAGGGCGTCAGGAGGCGATGCGGGTGAGAGGGCGTCAGCAGCCGCGGCGACACGCGGCGGAGGCCACCCGCAGCAGGTCGATGTGACCGCGCGAGGTGAGCAGGGCTGTACGCAACATGGCGCGAAGGTAGCGGCCGTCACCCGTCGGGTCAACGGCCGTCTCGGAGCGTGGACCCGCGCACGTGGCCGAATCCCCTCTTGCGGCCAGGGACGACAAGGCGGCGAGGCGCGGCTCCGGGCGCCGCCGGCCCGGCCGGAACGACAAGGCACCCCATAAGCTGCGATCCGGCACAGGCCCCGACCCAGGAGCGCACCTCATGTTCGACCGCGAGCGGCACCACCCCTACCCCGACGCCCTGCGGCCGGACGGGACGCCCGTGCCGCACGAGCTGCTCGCGCCGGTGACCGGACTGCTCGGCACCTGGGCCGGCCGGGGCCGCGGCGAGTACCCGACGCTCGCCGAGGGTTTCGCGTACGAGCAGGAGGTCACCTTCAGCCACGACGGGCGGCCGTTCCTCCACTACGAGGCGCGCGCCTGGCTGATCGACGCCGACGGCACACCGCTGCGGCCCGCGGCGCGCGAGAGCGGCTGGTGGCGGCTGAAGCCGGACGGCGGTGTGGAGGCGCTCGTCACCCAGCCCACCGGCATCGCGGAGATCATGGTCGGCCGGGCGCAGGACGGCACGGTCGACCTCGCCACCCACACGGTCGCCCTCGCTCCCACGGCCAAGGACGTCGAGGCCACCCGCCGCCGCTATACCCTCGCGGACGACGGCACGCTCGACTTCGTCCACGACATGGCGGCGGTCGGGCAGCCGCTGGGGCACCACCTTTCGGCACAGCTGCGACGTGAGGACGGGAAGTAGCCATGGGAGATGTGACCGACGACGACCCGTATCTGTGGCTGGAGGACGTCTCCGGTGAGGAGGCGCTCGCCTGGGTGGCCGAGCGGAACGCCGAGACGGCCGGCGAGCTGGCCGCCGACCCCGGGTTCGCCCCGCTGAAGGAGCGGCTGCGGGAGGTGCTGGACGCCTCGGACCGCATCCCCTACACCACCCGCCGCGGCCCGCACCTCTACAACTTCTGGCGGGACGCCGCACACGTCCGCGGTGTCTGGCGGCGTACGAGCCTGGAGCAGTACCGCAAGGACGCCCCCGAATGGGACGTCCTCCTCGACCTCGACGCACTCGCCGAGGCCGAGGGTGAGAAGTGGGTGTGGGACGGGGCACGGGTGCGCCGCCCCGACCACGACCTGGCCCTGATCCGCCTCTCCCGGGACGGCGGGGACGCCGTCGTGGTCCGCGAGTTCGACCTCGCCACACGGCAGTTCGTCGAGGACGGGTTCCGGCTGCCGGAGGCCAAGACGCGGATCGGATGGATCGACGCCGACACCGTCTTCGTCGGCACGGACACCGGCCCCGGCTCGCTCACCGACTCCGGCTACCCGCGCCAGGTCCGCAGATGGCGGCGCGGCACCCCACTGGCGGAGGCCGAGCTCGTCTTCGAGGCCGGACAGGGCGACGTGTCCGCCTGGGGACTGCACGACAGCACACCCGGCTTCGAGCGGGACTTCGTCGGCCGGTCCCTGGACTTCTTCCGCAGCGAGACGCACTGGGTGCGGCCGGACGGCACGCTCGTCCGGATCGACGTGCCCGAGGACGCCCTCGCCTACGCCCACCGACGGCACCTCGTCGTCACCCTGAAGTCCGACTGGCTGGGGCAGCCCACGGGCTCGCTGCTCGCGTTCGACTTCGACGCCTTCCTGGCCGGCGACCGCACCCCCGAGGTGCTGTTCACCCCCGACGAGCGGACGGCCCTGGCCGGGCACGCGTGGACCCGCCGCCATCTCGTCCTGGAGACGCTGCGGGACGTCAGCACCCGCATCGAGGTCCTCACCCCCGCCCCCGGCGGGGGATGGACCCGCGAGCCGCTCGTCGGCGTCCCGGAACTCTCCGCCGTCAGCGTCGTGGACACCGACCCGGACGTCTCCGACGAGTACTTCCTGGACGTCTCGGGCTTCCTCCAGTCCTCCACGCTCCACCGCGGCCGGATCGGCGGCGACACCGAGACCCTCAAGCAGGCCCCCGCCCGCTTCGACCCGACCGGCCTCGCGGTGGAGCAGCACTTCGCCACCTCCCGCGACGGCACCCGCGTCCCGTACTTCGTGATCGGTCCCGACCACGCCGTGACCGGACCGGGGCCCACCCTGCTCTACGGCTACGGCGGCTTCGAGGTCTCCCTCACCCCCTACTACGGCGCCGTGACCGGCCGGGCGTGGCTGGAACAGGGCGGCACCTACGTCATCGCGAACATCCGGGGCGGCGGCGAGTACGGGCCCGACTGGCACCAGGCCGCGCTCCGCGCGGACCGGCCCCGGGCCTTCGAGGACTTCGCGGCCGTCGCCGAGGACCTCGTCGCCCGCGGTGTCACCACCCCGGCCACCCTCGGCGCGGCGGGCGGCAGCAACGGCGGACTGCTGATGGGCGCGATGCTCACCCGCTACCCGGAGCTGTTCGGCGCGATCGTCGCCCAGGTGCCGCTGCTCGACATGACCCGCTTCCACAAGCTCCTCGCCGGCGCGTCCTGGATCGCCGAGTACGGCGACCCGGACGACGGGGCCGACCTCCCGCACCTGCTGGAGATCTCCCCGTACCACCGGCTGGAGGCGGACCGCCCGTACCCCCCGGTGCTCCTCATGACCTCGACCCGTGACGACCGCGTCCACCCCGGCCACGCCCGGAAGGCCGCGGCCCGGCTGCGGGAACTCGGCCATCCGGTGCTGTTCCACGAGAACACCGGCGGCGGCCACGCGGGCGCCGGCGACAACGAACAGGCCGCCCACAACAGCGCCCTGATGTACACCTTCCTGCGGCGGCACCTGGCCTGACGGGACGCCCGGCTCCGGAGCGGGGACCGCCCCGCTCCGGAGCCGGAGTCACCCCGCTCCGGGGCAGGGCCGCCCCCGTCCCGGGTCACAGCCAGCCCGAGCGCTGCGCCTGCAGCGCCAGCTGGAACCGGTTCGTCGCACCGAGCCGGGCCATCAGGACCTGGATCCGGCGGAAGAGCGTACGGCGGCTGACGCCGAGCTCACGGGCGATGACCTCGTCGGCGGCGCCGCCCGCGAGCAGCCGCAGCAGGCGCCGGTCGGCCGGAAGGAGCCCGGCCGGCCGTGTGGTGCGGCCGTGGAAGGGCAGCGCCGTCTGCCAGACCTGCTCGAAGAGCGCCACGAGCGCCGACAGCAGCCCGCACGGCTGCACCACCATCATGGCGTTGTGCACGTCCGCCTCCCTGATCGACAGGGAGACCATGGCGTACGCCTCGTCGATGATCACCAGCTTCACCGGCACCGACGGCAGGACCCTGGCCTGCTCCCCGGCCTCGATGCACGGCTCGATGGCCGTCTCCAGGTTCCCCGGAATCTCCAGCGACTCCCGCGAGTACACGACCCGCTGCGTCACCCCGCGGGCGAGCGTCGCCAGCGCGTCGTCGGTCGCGCCCGGGAGGGGGAAGTACGGGGGCGAGTCGAGCTGCCGGATCTGCTCGCGCGCGCTCGCCCACGCCTGCCGCATCCGCAGCCCGACGGCATCCCCGGTGACGACCTCCACGAGATGGTCGCCGTGGGTGGCGAGCCGCTGCCGGCGGAACGTCTCGAACGCGCCGCCGACGGTGATCCGGGACTCGTCGAGCTCGGCCGCCCGGTGCCGGCCGAGGATCTCCAGGCCGGCGGCGGGCGGCACCGGCGCCACCACCTCGGGGCCCTCCTCGGCGGCGCTCGCGAGACCGGCGTCGACCAGCTCCCCGTACGCCGCCGCCAGCTCCCCGCCCGCCAGACCGGCCGCGGACCCGACCGCGCTCAGCGGCGCGGGCCCGAGCTCCAGGAGCTTCAGATAGATCCGCCCGGCCTCGTCACCGATCCCCAGAAGCCGGAGGGCCTCACTGAGCTTCGTGTTCGCCATGACCGCATTATCGGCCCCCGACACCCGTGCGAATGGCCGATCAGTGCCACTGGCGGAACAGGGCACCCGGCCGCCCCGCCGCGGAGTACCGTCCGGATGCCGCCGACGACCGGTGGCCGAGAAACTCACGCGGAAGAAGGTGCAGGACGTGGCGAAGGGTCGCAAGAACGGCCTCTACGAAGGCGTCTCCGAGGAGCTTTCCGCTCTCATGCGGACGGGCTGGGCGGACACCGAGCGGCACGGGCTGGAGCCCGACGAGCAGGCCCCGCACGCGGCCCGCCGCCGCGCCGCGCTCTCCGAGCTCTTCCCCGGCGAGCGCCTGGTGATCCCGTCGGGCAACCTCAAGACCCGCTCCAACGACGACACGTACCCCTTCCGCGCGTACTCCGGCTACGTCCACATGACCGGGGACCAGGCCCGCGACGGCGCCCTCGTCCTCGAACCCCGCGCGGACGGCGGCCACGACGCGTACTGCTACCAGCTGCCCCGCGACAGCCGGGACACCGACGAGTTCTGGATCGGCTACACGGCCGAACTGTGGATGGGCCGCCGCCGCACCCTCGCCGAGTCCGAGGTCGTCCTCGGCCTCGCCTGCCGCGACGTCCGCACCATCGCCGAGGACCTGGCCGCCGGCACCGGCGTGCCGACCCGCATCGTCCGCGGCGTCGACGCGGCCCTCGAAGCCGCCGTCACCACCGACGAGGAGCGCGACACCGAGCTGGAGGGCGCGCTCAGCGACCTCCGCCTCGTCAAGGACGCGTGGGAGATCGGCGAGATGCGCAAGGCGGTCGACTCCACCGTGCGCGGCTTCACCGACTGCGTCGGCGAACTCTCCCGGGCGGTCGCCTCCTCCGAGCGCTGGATCGAGGGCACCTTCTTCCGCCGCGCCCGCCTGGAGGGCAACCACGTCGGCTACGGCTCGATCTGCGCCGCCGGCGAGCACGCCACGATCATGCACTGGACGGACAACGACGGCCCGGTGCGCCCCGGCGACCTCCTCCTGCTCGACGCCGGCGTGGAGACCCACTCCCTCTACACCGCCGACGTCACCCGCACCCTCCCCATCAGCGGCACCTTCAGCCCCGTCCAGCGCCAGGTGTACGACGCGGTGTACGAGGCCCAGGAAGCCGGCATGGCCGCGGTGAAGCCCGGCGCCCCCTACCGCGCCTTCCACGAGGCGTCCCAGCGCCACCTCGCCGCGCGCCTGGTCGAGTGGGGCTTCATCGAGGGCCCCGTCGACCGCGCCTACGAGCTCGGCCTCCAGCGCCGCTTCACCATGGCGGGCACCGGCCACATGCTCGGCCTGGACGTCCACGACTGCGCCCAGGCCCGCACCGAGGAGTACGTCGGCGGCGTCCTCGAACCGGGCATGGTCCTCACCGTCGAACCGGGTCTCTACTTCCAGCCGGACGACCTGACCGTCCCCGAGGAGTGGCGCGGCATCGGCGTCCGCATCGAGGACGACCTGCTCGTCACCGACGACGGGAACGAGAACCTGTCGGCGGGCCTGCCCCGCTCCTCGTCCGACGTCGAGGCGTGGATGGCCCGCTTCGCGGGCTGACGCTCCACGCGTCCACGGCTCTCCCCTCCGCCCACGGCCCTCGCTTCCGCCGTCCCATGGGTTTCGCGTCTGCGCTGCCCGGTGTTGCCCCCGCGTTCAGCCGGCCGCCTCCTCCGGCGGTGATCTTCGGCCGTGAGCCGTGACGCGGCGCCACGACGGCGGACGGCGGGGGGACCCGTGGGGCGTGGGGCCGTGGGAGCGGCGGCGGATCTCGTCGCCACGGCCGCGGGTCCGCTCGCCGCGCGGCCGACCGGACCATCCGGACGGGGGAGATCGGCGCCGGGCCGTGCGGGGCCCGGCGCCGGTTGCACGACGCCCGTCCTGTACGGCTGCACGATGCCCGTCCTGTTCCGGAGGCGTCCGTCCCGTACCGGCTGCACGACGCCCGCCCCGAATCGGCTACGCCGTTCCGTGCCGGAGGCCCCGCGGCCGCCGGGTCCTCGTGGGGCGCGGCTCCGACGCAGGCGGGAACCACCCGGCCGGCAGCTCCGTTGATCTCCTTGTCCCGCACCACGAACCGAGGAGAGCCTTGCCCGATACGAAGCCCCTCAGCGCCCCGATCGGCCCTCTCCCGTCGCTCACCGCTCAGGCGGAGCTCCTGAGCGAGCTCGGGGTGCCCGAACGCGCGGGCATTCCCGCCGACGTACTGCGCGCCTTCGTCGAAGCGGCCGGCGCCGACCGCACCGATGCCCTGCTGGCCGTCCACCCGGACCGCGCCCCCGCCTCCGCCCTCGCGCCGCTGCTCCGCCGCGACGACAAGCCCGGCTTCGTCGTCGTCGACATGCCCGACGTCGATCAGTTCACCCCGGTCGAGATCGAGTTGCCCGAGACCCCCCTCTACCTCGTCACCGGCCTCGACCGCGGCGACGACAAGGCCGACTGGAGCCCGGAGGAGGCGCTCCCCGTCCTCGCCGACGAGGACCGCTCCCCTCTGCTGCTCACCGAGGGCATCCACTGGGTGCTCCAGCGACCGGAGACCCTGGAGCGCAACCGCTGCTTCATGACCATCGGCTCCCGGCTGCGCAAGGCGAACGACACCTTCGACGCCCGCACCCCCGCGATCTGGATCAGCAACGGCGCCGGTCGCGACGGCCGCGAGCGCCGCAACGCCCCCAAGGTCGGCTGGTGTTGGTGGGGAAACCGGCACACCTGGCTGGGATTCGCCTCCGCGACAGGCCGTAAGGCGACGTGAACCGGCTTATGCGTCACCGGTGTTGGTGACCCGTCGGGCGGGTTCGGCTGCGGCGGACGGCGCGGTGGTCCTAGGGTTTCCGTGCTGATGGAAGGTCTTCGGGGTCGAGGGGTGGGTGTGATGGACGTTCCTCTGGTGGATGCGGTGGCCGCGGTGCGCGACGAGTTGATGGCGGCGGCGGCCGTGGGCGGGAGCCATCCGGATCTGGTGTTCGCGGTGGGGCCGGTGGAGATGGAGTTCGAGGTCGAGCTGCGCGCGGACGCGAGGGCGAAGGCCGGGTTCAAGCTGTGGGCGGTGGGCGCGGAGACGGAGGCCGGGGTGTCGCGCGGGCGAACGCACCGGGTGGCGTTCACGCTGACGCCCAGGAAGGCGGGCGGTGGTGACCTGCTGGTCGGCGGCTCGCCCGACCGGCTGTCGGGCCCCGGGGACGTCTCGGGGCGCATCGTGGACTGACCTGGGGCGCCGGCGGGCAGGGGCTCGCCGAGCAAATGTGCCGAACGGATTCAGAGTTCGTCGCTTTCTGGTGACCTGCGGGGGTTGAGGGTGGAGCGGGCACGGCTGGTGGGGGTGACCGGGCCGGGCGGTCCGGGGTCGGGGTACGCGGTCGGCGGACGGCTTGTCCTGACGTCGGCCCACGTGGTCGCCCGTGCCGAAGAGCGGGTCGAGGTCTTCCGCCCGGGTACCGCGGGTGTGGTGGGCGGGGCGGTGGTGTGGTGCGGCACCCCCGGTGGGCGGGACGACGCCGCGCTGGTCCTCGTCGACGACGACCCGCGATGGCACGCTCCGTCAGGGGCGGTGCGCTGGGGGCGGCTGGTGACGGACCTGCCCGGCGCGGGCTGCGAGACCTGGGGCGTACCCAACATCGCGCAACGCCCGCACGCCGCGGCCACGGAGGGCGCCCCGGGGCCGGTCGCGCCGGTCGAGGCCGTCCAGCTCGCGGGACGGGTGAATCCGGGCAGCGGGTACGTGAGCAACCGGTACGTCATGGACCTGCTCCAGCACCCCCCGCAGTGGTCACCGGACGGCACCTCGCCGTGGGGCGGCCTGTCCGGCGCCGCGGCGTTCTGCGGCCGCCTCCTCGCGGGGGTGGTCGCCTCCGACCGGGCGCACTCCGCACACGGCCAGCTCAACGTCGTTCCCGCGTACGTCCTGTTCCACGACCCCGCCTTCCGGGCCGCCCTAGGCGGGCACACGGGTATGGAGGCGGTGGAGTTCCAGTCCCTGGCCGATCCCACGGCCACCACGGCGGCGGGTGCGCCGCGTTCGCCGGCGGCGCTGTTGCAGGCCGGTCAGCAGACCGTCCCGTTCCACGGCCGCGAGGAGCTGCTGGAGCGACTGACCTCGTGGTGCGCACGGGGCGGGTTCGGCGCCTGGCTGCTCCACGGACCCGGCGGCCAGGGCAAGACCCGCCTCGCCCACCATCTCGGCCGGCAGCTGGCCGCCGACCGGTGGACCGTGCTGTGGCCGCACCCCGACGCCTCCCCCGAGCAGCTGCGCGAGACACGCCACGCCGCCAAGCCCCTGCTGGTCGTCGTCGACTACGCCGAGACCCGCACCCGGCAGCTCACCGCCCTGGTCGAGGCCGCCGCCGAGCACTCCGGCACGACGCCGTTCAAGATCCTCCTGCTGGCCCGTACCGACGGCGACTGGTGGACCAGGGCGAAATCCGCCACCCGGCTTGCCGAGGAGTACCTCGACGCCGCCCCCGCCCACCTCCTGGCGCCTCTGGAGCACGACCCCGCGAGCCGGCCCCCGGCCTACCGGGCCGCCGCCCGCGCGCTGGCCGCCGCCCTCCCGCGCGTGGACGGGCTCGGGGGCGACGACTGGCAAGCCGCGGCCGCCGCCCTTCCCGTGCCCCGGCTCGACCAGGACGCGTACGGCAACGCGCTCACCCTCCACATGACCGCCCTCGCCGACCTCCTCGACACCGCCGCACCCGGACACCCCGCCGACGGCGGAGGCGGGCCGCGGAGCGGGGCGGTGGGGGTGGAGGACCGGCTCCTCGGCCACGAGCGCCGCTACTGGGACCAGACCGCCGCCTCCCGCGGCCTCACCCCCTTCCTGAGCACCGGCACATTGGAGGCGGCACTGGCGGCCGCCCACCTCGTGGGCTCCGCCGACCGCGAGCAGGCCGACCGGACATGGCGCGGGCTCCCCGTCCTGGCCGACCAGACCCGCGACCGCCGCGACGCCGTCACCGCCTGGATCGCCGCCCTCTACCCGCCCACCGCCCCCGGCCGGCCCTGGGGCGCCCTGCATCCCGACCGCCTCGCCGAACGCCATATCGGGCGCGTCCTCGACGCCGACCCCGCACTCGCCGACCACCTCGTTCACGCGGCAGACGATGCCCAGACGGCCCACCTCCTCACCGTCTACAGCCGCGCCGCCTCCCACCCGGTCTTCGACGGCCGCCTCGACACCCACCTGACCGGCCTGTGCGTACGCCACCACGGTCGCCTTGCCGCGCAGACCGTCGCCACCGCCACCCAGACCGACCACCCCACCCCCCCTCATCACCGCCCTCGACACCCTCATCGCCGACCCCGCCACCCCTCTCGACGACCTCCTTCAGCAGTTCCCCGAGTCCAGCCGCCGCCTCGCCCGCACCGCGGCACGCCTCGCGGCTGCCATCGCCAGTCACTACCGGGCGCTGGCAGAGGCGAATCCGGATGCCCACCTGGCTGACCTCGCCCTGGCGCTGAACAACCTCTACCTACGGTTGGAGGCGGTGGGGCGGTGGGAGGAGAGTCTGGTGGCGATCCGCGAGGCTGTCGGCTACTACCGGGTACTGGCCGACGCGGATCCCGACGCTTATCTGCCCCACCTTGCCATATCCCTGAATAACTTCTCTGCCGGTCTGGGGGAGTTGGGGTTGTGGGAGGAGGGTCTGGCGGCGATCCGTGAGGCCGTCGCCCACGACGGGGTTCTGTGCGAGGCGAATCCCGATGCCTACCTGCCCGATCTCGCCCGATCCCTGCACAATCTGGCCAACCGATTGGGGGCGGTCGGGCTGCGGGAGGAGGGCCTGGCCGCGACCCGTCAAGCCGTCGATATCCGCCGGGCGTTGGCCGAGGAGAGTCCCAACGCGTACCTGCCTGAACTCGCCGGATCCCTCAACAACCTCTCTGTCGACCTGGGGGAGGTGGGGTTGCACAAGGAGGGTCTGGTCGCGATCCGTGAGGCGGCTGGGCACTATCGGGCGTTGGCCGAGGCGAGTCCCGACGCCTACTTGCCTGACCTGGCCATGTCCTTGAACAACCTCTCCAACCGGTTGAGGGATGCGGGCGTGTGGCAGGAGGGTCTGGTCGCGATTCGTGAGGCCGTCGGCCACTATCGGGCGTTGGCCGAGGCGATTCCGGACGCCTATGTGCCTGACCTGGCCATGTCCTTGAACAACCTCTCCATCCAGTTGAGGGAAGCGGGGGTGCAGGAGGAGGGTCTGGTCGCGATTCGTGAGGCCGTCGGCCACTATCGGGCGTTGGCCGAGGCGAGTCCGGACGCCTACCTGCCTGGCCTCGCCATGTCCCTGGACAATCTGTCCACCGACCTGGCAGAGGTGGGGTTGCGGGAGGAGGGTCTGGCGGCGATCCGCGAAGCCTTCGAGATCCGCCGGGCGTTGGCTGAGGCGAGCCCCGACGCTCACCTGCCCGATCTGGCCGGATGCCTGAACAACCTCTCCATCCGGTTGAGTCAAGTCGGGCTGCGGGAGGAGGGTCTGGTGGCGATCCGCGAGGCCGTCGGCCACTACCGGGCGTTGGCCGAGGCGAGTCCCGACGCCTATGTGCCCGACCTCGCCATGTCCCTGAACAACTTCTCCAACCGGTTGAGCGAGGTGGGGGCGCGGGAGGAGGGTCTGGTGGCGATCCGCGAGGCCGTCGGCCACTATCGGGCGTTGGCCGAGGCGAGTCCCGACGCCTATGTACCCGACCTCGCCAGGTCCCTGAACAACCTCGCTACCCAGTTGGGCGAAGTGGGGCTGACGGAGGAAGGTCTGGTCGCGATCCGCGAATCCACCGGCCACTACCGGAAGCTCGCGGCGCTCCACCCCGCGCGGTTCGAGGACGAGCTGCGGACCTCGCTCGGAGTGGCTGCCCGGCTTGAGTCCCTTCCCTAGCCGGGCCGCCCGCGATCACCACGGCGAAGGCCCCGTCTGTCGAGCGTCAGTTCGGAGTTCGGGCGGACGGGCGGGGTGGGACGGGGTACGGATTCACCGATTCAGGTGATAGCGGTCGAGGCGAAACGTCCCTGCCCGTGGGGGCACGGCCACCCTCGACGTGACACATGGAGCCGCCCTGTGGAGCGTCCGATGCAGCTGATTCCTCGTCATGACCCGTACCTTGTCGTCCGCTCGGCGGACGGTGTGACCGTTGCCGCGCTGCGCGGTGAGCTCGACCTCGTGCTGGTGCGGCACCTGCGGCCAGAGCTCGACGCACTCGTGCGGGAGTCCGATGCGCTGACCGTGGACATCCGGCGCGTCGGCTTCTGCGACGCCACCGGGCTGGGCCTCCTCGCGCGGTGTGCCGGGGGCGCGCAGCGGCGCGGGACGCGGTGGCGGCTTCTGTGCGACCAGCCGTGGATCCTCCGGCTCATCCGGCTGAGCGCGCTGGGCGACCTGCTCCGTCCGGAGGCGACGCCGGCGGACGGGCTCGCGGCTCAGCCGGAGGCGGCGTTTCCGCCGTTCCCGGAGTTTCCCGCGCCGGGGGTGGAGCCCCGTTGGTCGGATCCCGGAGTCACGAGACCCGTCTCGTAGGCGGCGATCACCGCCTGGGCCCGGTCGCGGAGCCGTAGTTTGGACAGGACGCGGGCGACGTGCGTCTTCACCGTGGCCTCGCTCAGGTGGAAGCGCGCGGCCAGTTCGGCGTTGCTGTGGCCGCGGGCCAGGGCTTCGAGGACTTCCAGCTCGCGCGGGGTGAGGGTGGCCAGTTCGCGGTGCGGAGCGATCGGCCCCGCCTCGGTGCCGGAGGTGGCGAAGCGCTCCACGAGGCGGCGGGTGATCGCGGGTGCCAGGAGGGCGTCGCCGGAGCGGACGAGGCGGACCGCCGCCGTGAGGTGCTCGGGGGTGACGTCCTTGAGGAGGAAGCCGCTCGCGCCGGCGGCGAGGGCCGCGTACACGTAGCGGTCGAGGTCGTAGGTGGTGAGGACGACGATCCTGGGTGGGGTCCCGTCGTCCGCGAGGATCCGGCGGGTGGCCTCCAGGCCGTCGGTGCCCGGCATCCGGATGTCCATCAGGACGACGTCCGGCCGGGTCCGGCGGACCGCGGACACCGCCGCGTCGCCGTCGGCCGCCTCCGCGACCACGTCGATGCCGTCGGCGGCGAGGATCATCCGGAACCCGGTCCGCACGAGCGCCTGGTCGTCGACGATCACCACACGCGGAGCGTCGGTCACGGTGCCTCCCACGGAATCTCCGCACGGACCAGGTAGCCGCCGTGCGGGCGTCTTTCGGCCCGCAGCGTACCGCCGTAGACCGCGAGGCGTTCCCGCAGGCCGAGCAGGCCGTGACCGCCGCCGGGAGTCGGTTCCGGGGACCGTCGCGGCCGGCCGCCCGTGTCGGAGACCTCGACCTCCAGCCGGTCCGCGGCGTACGCGACGGTCACCGAAACCCGCGCGCCCGCCGCGTGCTTCACCACGTTCGTCAGCGCCTCCTGCACCACCCGGTACGCGGCGAGGTCCATGCCCGACGGCAGCGGTACGGGCGTGCCGCGCACCTCCAGCGCCACCGGTACGCCGGAGGAGCGCACCCGGTCGGTCAGTTCGGTCAGCCGGTCCAGGCCCGGCTGCGGCGCGAGGTCCACGTCCGTCGCCGGATCGGGGCCGTCCGCCGCCATCGTCAGCAGCCCCATGACGTGCCGGAGTTCCGACAGGGCGGTCCGTCCCGCCGCCTCCACCGCCAGCATCGCCTCACGCGCCAGGTCCGGTGAGGTGGCCAGGACCGTGCGCGCGGCACCGGCCTGGATCGTCATCATGCTCACGTTGTGGGTGACCACGTCGTGCAGTTCGCGGGCGATCCGGGCCCGTTCCGCCTCGACCGCCCCGCGCAGGTCCTCCTCCCGCTCCGCGCGCAGTGCCCGCTCCCGTTCCCGCCAGAGGTGGACGCCGTGCGAGGCGAGGGCGACCGGCAGCAGGACGAGGACGGGTACGAGGTCGGATTCCACGTCCGGGACCAGCGGGAACACGGCGTACAGCAGCACGCCCGCCAGGAGGGAGCCGGCCACGGCCTTCCGGTGCGGGCTGTACATGGCCGCGCTGTACGCGGCGACGAGCCCCGAGGCGAACGTGACGGTCGTCGCGTCGTCGGCGGTGTCGCCCAGGTGCAGCAGGACGGCCGCCACCGTCACCACCCAGTAGACGGTGAGCGGGAAGCGGCGGCGCAGGACCAGCGGCAGCGCGGTCAGTGCCGCCGCGGCCACCTCCCACAACTCCACCGGCGGCAGGAGGTGTTCCACGGCGGGCACGGGGCGCGGCAGCGGTGGGCCCTCCGTCGGCTGCGGCGGCAGGGGCAGCTGCCCGGGCACCCGGACCGGGCTCCCCGCCAGATCCGGCCGCAGCTCGACGTACGCGCGGTTCAGATCGCCGACGATCGTGGCGACCGCCAGCGCCAGCGCGAGCAGCCCGTCGGCTGCCCACGCCCAGCGGGACAGCGGGGGCATCGCTCCGAACGTGCGCGTCGCTCCGAACGTCCGCAACGCGCCGAGCGCGCGCGCCCCGCGTATCCGGTCGGCGAATCTCTCGTACCTGCTCACCGGTGCAGTGTGCCAAGCGGCGGGCGCGCCGCGGATCGGTCGCGGGGACCAGGGCGCCGTCCCCGCGGTGTACATCGCGCGGATGACACGGGCGCGCCTCCGCCGGACACGGTACGCGCGGTGGTCACCGCGGCCGACGCGGGCGCGGGGCGGCCGTTCCTAGCGTCGGGGGCGGTCGGACGAGCGTCCGGCCCGGCCGTCGGGAGCGGACCGGCGGCCCTCCCGGTGGGCCCGCGAGCGAGCGGCGACCCCCGACGACATCCCGAGCCACTCGACGACACCCCGAGACCCCGACGCGACACCCCGAGACCCCGGAGGACCCGCCCATGACCGATTCCGATCCCCTGATCGAGCTGAGAGACGTCGGAAGGACGTACGACGACGGCCGGGCCGCGCTGTCGGACCTGACCCTGGAGATCGGCCGGGGCGAGGCCGTCGCCGTCCTCGGCCCGTCGGGCAGCGGAAAGTCGACCCTGCTCAACCTCCTCGCCGGGCTCGACCGCCCGAGCACCGGCCGGGTGACGGTGGACGGGCTCCGCGTCGACCGGCTGACGGAGGCCGCCTCGGCGAAGTACCGGCGCAGCCGCATCGGCATGGTCTTCCAGTTCTTCCACCTCCTCGACGACCTCACGGTCACGGACAACGTCCTCCTCCCGGCCCAGCTGGCCGGGATGCCGAGGGCCAGGGCCGCGGCGCGCGCCGCCGAACTGCTCGAACAGCTCGGCGTCGCCCGGCACGCGAAGGCACACCCCGGCCGGCTCTCCGGCGGCGAGCGCCAGCGCGTCGCCGTCGCGCGGGCCCTGATGAACCGGCCTCCGCTGCTTCTCGCCGACGAGCCGACGGGTGCCCTGGACTCCGCGTCCGGCGCGGACGTCCGCGACCTCCTCCGCGAGCTCCACGCCGGTGGACAGACCGTCGTCCTCGTCACCCACGACCTCGCCCTGGCCGGGGCCTGCGCGACCCGCACGATCGAACTCGTCGACGGCCGCGTCGCCCGGGACGTCACGGCGGTGGCCCGATGAACGGCGGCGCCCTCGGCCGGGTCGTACGGGCCGGAGTGGGGCGGCGGCGGACGCAGACCGCCGTGATGGTGCTGACGACTCTCCTGTCGGTCGCGGCGGCCGTCCTCGCGGTCGGCCTCCTCGTGGCGTCGTCGGCGCCCTTCGACCGGGCCTTCGCCCGTCAGAACGGGGCACATCTGACCGTGCAGTTCGACGGCACCGCCGTCACAGCGGGCCGACTGGCCGGAACGGCGGGCGTGCCCGGCGTGGCCGCCGCGGCGGGACCCTTCGGCGTTGCCTCCGTACGCCTGCGTGCGGACGGGGCGGCGCCGCCCGGCTTCGAGCCGCCGCCCCTGACGATCGTCGGCCGGGCCGCCGCCGGCGCGCCGGTGGACCAGGTGGGTCTGACCGCCGGCCGTTGGGTCCGCGCGCAGGGGGAGATCGTCCTGGAGACGGGTTCCGGCCCGCCGGGCGTGCGCCCGGGGTCGCGGCTGACGGCGGGGAACCTCGTTCTCACCGTGGTCGGCATCGCCGAGACGGCGGGCGGCAGCGCCGACGCCTGGGTCGTGCCCGAACAGCTCGCTCCCCTCGCGGGGGCGCAGCGCCCCGCGCTCCAGATGCTGTACCGGCTGACCCGGGCCGACACCCGCGCCGAGGTCGCGGCGGGGCGCGGGGCGATCGCGGCCGCCGTGCCGCCGGGCGCGGTCGCCGGCAGCCGGTCGTATCTCGACGTCCGCGAGGACGCGCAGGAGAACACGGCGGCCTTCGTCCCCTTCGTCTCCGCCTTCGCCCTCCTCGGTCTCGCCCTGTCGGTCCTGGTGATCGGCATCGTGGTGAGCGGCGCCGTGAGCGCCGCGACCCGCCGGATCGGCATCCTCAAGTCCCTCGGTTTCACCCCGCTCCAGATCGGGCGCGCGTACGTGGCCCAGGCCCTGATCCCGGGGACCGCGGGGGCCGTGCTCGGCGTCGCCCTGGGCAACGCGCTCGCCGTGCCCCTGATGGCCGAGGTGGCGGAGACGTACGGGACGACGGCGGTGCTGATCCCGCTCCGGGTGAACCTCCTGGTGCCGGCCGGCGCCCTCCTCGTCGTGGCCGTCACCGCCTTCGGCCCCGCGCTGCGGGCGGCCCGGCTGCCGACCGCGACGGCCCTCCGCCTCGGCCCGGCCGGCGGCCGGACCCGGGGCCGGTGGATCCGCGGCCCGCTGGGCCGACTGCCGCTGCCCCGCCCGGTCACCCTGGGGCTCGCCGCGCCGTTCGCGCGGCCGGGGCGTTCGGCGACCACGGCCGCGGCGGTGGCGTTCGGCGCCCTCGCGGTGACGTTCGCGGTGGGGCTCGGCAGCACGCTGACCGCCGTGAAGGCCGACGGGGACCCGGACAGGGGCGGTGACGTCACCGTCAACACCCTGGCCCGGCCCGGCGACGGACCGGGCGAGCCCCGGCCGGGGAGGCCCGCGGACCCGGCGGCGGTGGCGGCCGCGACGGCCGCGCTGCCGGGGACGGCGTCGTTCTACCGGATCGCCCGTACGCAGATCGGGGTGGCCGGCCTCAAGGGCGGTGCGCCGCTCGTCGCGTACGAGGGGGACACCGCGGGCAGCCGCCACACGATGGTCTCCGGACGCTGGTTCGGGGCCACCGGGGAAGCCGTCGCGGCGACGCGCTTCCTGCGCGCGGCGGGCGTCCGGGTGGGGGAGTCGGTCGCCCTCTCCGAACAGGGCCGCACGGTCCGGGTCCGGATCGTCGGCGAGGTCTTCGACCTGGGCGACGGCGGCATGACCGTGCGGACCGCCACCGCGTCGGTCGCCGCGCTGCACCCCCGCTATCTGCCGGGCGACTTCGCCGTCACCGTCGCCCCCGGCACGGACCCGGCGGCGTACGCCGAGCGGCTGGACGCCGCCGTGGCCCCGCTCGGCGCGGAGGCCGCGGTGACCGAGGAGGGCAAGTCGAGCGTCATCCGGGCGATGCGGGCCCTGATCGGCATGCTCACCGTGATGCTGGTCGTCGTCGCCTGCCTGGGCGTGCTCGACACCGTCGTCCTCGACACCCGTGACCGGGTCCGTGACCTGGGCGTCTGCAAGGCCCTCGGGATGAGCCCGCGCCAGACGGTCGCCCAGGTCCTCACCTCCGTCGGCGGCGTCGGCCTCGTCGCGGGCGCGGTGGGCGTACCGCTCGGCGTGGGACTCCACCGCTGGGTCATGCCCGCGATGGGCCGTGCCGTGGGCACCACGATCCCGCCCGCCGACATCGACGTGTACGGCACGCCCCTGCTGCTGCTCCTCGTGGCGGCGGGTGTCCTGATCGCGACCGCCGGAGCCCTGCTCCCGGCCGGCTGGGCGGCCCGCACGAGCACGGCGCGCGCCCTGCGGGCGGAGTGACGGACGGCCGCCGCTGCCGGGTCCGGGCCGGAAGGGGACCCGGCGGGGGCGGGGTGCGGGCGTGGCGGGTTCCCGACCGGTGGGGGTGGCGGGTGGCCGCCTCACCAGGGACTTCGGCCGGATCGCGCGGTACCGTCGCGGCATGTCTGAAGTCCGCTTGACCACGCCCTCCTTTCTCGTGCTCGGCATCATCGACACCTTGGGCGAGGCCAGTCCGTACGACGTGAAGGTCGAGGCGGCGCGGACCGTGGCGCCGTTCTGGTCGATGCCGCACGCGCAGGTCTACGCGCAGTGCGACCGGCTCCTGGAGGCCGGACTTCTGTCCGAGGTCCGGCAGCCGGGCGGCCGGAACCGGCGCCTCATGCGGCTCACGGAGGAGGGCGCGGCGGCGCTGCGGGGCTGGCTCGCCGACCCTTCCTTCGTGCCGGTCGAGGCCCGCGAACGAGGCATCCTCAAACTGTGGTTCGGCGCGAGCCCGCGCGTCCACGCCCCGGTCCAGGTGGAGGAGCACCGCCGGACGCTCGACGAGTACGAGGTGCTGGCCGACGACGTCGGCGAGCTGCTGACCCGGGGTCAGCGCGAGGCGCTGGAGTTCGGCATCCGCTATGAGCGGATGATGGTCGATTTCTGGCAGTGGGTCGAAAGCCGCGAGCCCTGAGTTTGTTACCGACCGGTTGACCTCGTCCCGGCCCCGCCCTACCTTCCTCCATAGTCCAGAAAGGACTATGCCGGTTTCGGAGGAGGAGGACCGTCGTGGGGCGTCCGACAAGCACGAGGCGGGGGCGGGCCGCCACCGTCGCGGTGACGGTGGTCTGCCTGGCGTACGCGCCGATCGCCATGACCGAACTCTGGCCCTACGCCAGCCCCGGGGCGCCCGCCATCGGCGAGTGGCTCCTCGGCCGGTCCGTCTCCCCGGAGTTCGTCGCCGAGGCGGTGCGCGACCGGATCGGACCGTACGGGCGCAGCCTGCTCCCGCTGATCGTGCACTCCGTGCTGGGCGGCCTCCTCATGCTGCTCGGGCCGGTGCAACTGCTCTCCGCCGTACGACGGCGCGTCCGGCTGCACCGGATCACCGGAACCGTGTTCGCCGTGACCGTGTACGTGTCGATGGCCGGCGCCGCGCTCTACCTCGTCCGCACCCCGCCGCAACAGGCATTCAGCGGCGCCGCGTTCTGGATCGTGCTCGCCACGATCCTGGTCGGCACGGTCGGCAGCGTGACCTTCGGCGTCCTCGCCGCCGTCCGCGGCTTCCCCGACCTGCACCAGCGCTGGATGCTGCTCTGCTACGGCTTCCTCATGACCGCCCCGCTGCTGCGGCTCGAATGGGGCTTCCTGCCCTGGCTCTACCCCGGGCTCGGCATCCTCGACATCAACCGCGTCGCGATCATGCACCTCGGCACCCTCGTGGCCTTCGGTGCCCTCCTCGCCTCCCGCGCCCTCGACCGGCGCGCCACCGTGCCCGGCCTGACGGGCACCTGGTGCCCGCTCCCGGTCCAGGTGGCGGCCCACCTCGCGGGCGCGGCGGGCCTGGCGTGGATCACGGTCGCCTTCCTCGACGAGGGGACCGCGGGGCGGCGGCTGCTCGTCGCCTACCTCGTCCCCTACGCCGTGACCTACGCCGTCATCGCCGTACGGGCGGCCCGGGCCGGCGCACGCGGCGCGGCCTGGGCGCGCGAGGAGTGGCGGCTGCACCTCGTCGCCCTGTGCCTGGCCCCCGCGTTCTCGGCGGTGACCGTGCCCGTACTGGAACGGGCCATGGACCTCGACCGGCCCACCGCCCTGCTGGCGGGCGCCGGCATCGGCGGCGGCATGCTCGCCTACGCCGCCGTCACCGCGGTGAGCCTGCGCGTCCTGTACGCCCGTGAACTCCTCAAGCGCGGGCGGGCGTTCGACGGTCCGCCGACCCGCTCGGCCCAGGCCGCGGCCACCGCGGGCACGGCCCCGGAAGGACGGCGGGCGTGAACGAGGACGACCGGCGGACGACCGGCGGCGCGGGTACGGGGGAGGAGGCGGGGGCTGTGGAGGAGAGCGGCGTGACGTCGGGGGCGGGTACGGGTACGGGGGCGAAAGGGGCCGGTGGGACGGAACCCGCCCGTGGGACGGAGGGCGCCGGTGTGGTGGGCGGCCGGGAGCTCTCGCCTGCCGTCGTGCTCCTGAGCGGTGTCGTCGGAGGCATCAGTCTCGCCGTCGGCGGGCTGCTCGCCGTGACCAGCCTCCTCGGGTACCGGGCGGGGGCCTGGGTGTCGCCGGAGGCGCTGAGCCCCGGACTCGTCGGCGCGGCCATGCTGGGTGTGGCGCCCGCCCTGTTCACGATCGGCCGGGCCCGCTTCTGGGAGGAGGTGCGAAGCCTCGCGCTGCCGCTCGTGACCGTCCTCGTCGGCCTCTTCGCCGTGAGCCTCCTGAACGCGGGCAGCCTCCAGGCGTTCAAGGGCGGCCCGATCTTCCTGGCCCTGTTCAGCCTCGGCTGGGTCGCCACCCTCGGAGCCCTCGCCCTCGCCGCGGTGGGCTGCCTCGCCGCCCAGTACCGCAGACCGGTCCGGCCCGCGCACGCGGTCGGGGACGGGGTCGCGTACGGGGCCGGGGAGGGCGGCGGGGGCGCGGCGTACGGCGCGGGCGTCGCACCGGGCGGTCCGGTGGCGCCGCTGCCCGGCTGGTCCAAGCCCCTGCTCGCGGTCCTCGGTTCGGGCTGGCTCGGCATCGGTGCCGGCCTGCTCGCCTTCCCCGCCTTCTGGGGGCCGTTGGTCCCCTGGACCGTGAACCGCGCCGACGCGCAGGGCCTCGGGGTCTGGGCGCTGTCCCTCGGCGTCGGCGTGCTCGCCTCCCTGGCGGAGGACGACCTCGCCCGCACCCGTCCCGCCCTCCGCGCGGTCCCCGCGGTCGCCCTCGCCGCCGCCGTCGTCCTCGCCGTGCACGCCGGCTCCGTCGACTGGACCTCGGGCCCCGGGGTCTCCCTGGCGGCCCTGGTCACCGGCCTGTTCGCGACCGGGGTCTCGGGACAGTGGCTGCTGTCCCGGGCCGGACGCCCGAGCGCGCCGGGCCGGTGACGGGCGCCGGCACCGCCGCCGTCCTCGGCTGTGCCGGCGCGGAGCTCCGCCGTCCTCAGCGCCGCCAGCGCGGAGCATCGTCGTCCGGCTTGTCCGGGCTCGCGAAGTGGAAGGGCACGGAAAGACCGGCGGCCAAGACTCCGCCCGCGCGCTCGGCGACGACGGCCGACGGGTGGCGGGGGATCGGCTTGCCCTTGCCGCCGTGCTTCCTGAGCTCGTTCTGCTCGTCGCCGAGGTACCGCACGGCCGTGTCCCAGTAGAGGGTGGCCAGGGACCGCTCGCCGGCGGGTTCGTCGAGGATCGCGAGGAGGATCACGAACCAGTCGTGGACGGTGTCGCCGTCCCACACCGCCTCGATCGCGACGACCCGCCCGGGGCAGCCGGCGGCGCGGGCGGCCAGGGACTCCTGGTCGAGCGGACTGTCGGGGGTGCGGGCGACCCGGTCGCCGTGGTGCAGATAGCGCTGGTGGACGACGCGTTCGATGTCGTGGAGTCCCATGCCGCGGGCGCGGCCGACGTCGAGGACGGCGCGGACCGCCTGCATCCGGGCGTCCTGGAGGACGAAGCCGTCGACCTGTTCGCGAATCCCGGCCGGCAGCGACTCCCACCACTCGGACGTTTCCATGCCTGTCATCCCCACCCCGCTCGTCCTGCTGGTCAGCGCGCCAGGCTAACCCGTGGTCCGTGGCGCGCGCAGGGGTGTTTCCGCCGGTCCCGGCGGTGTAACTCCGTGGCGGCGAAGGCCGGTGGGGCGTGATGATGGCGGGATGACCCAGCTCGTACAGCCCGTGGACGCCCTGATCGTCGTGGACGTGCAGTCGGCGTTCGTCACCGGGGACGGGGCCGTGCCCGCGGCCGCCCGGCTCGTCGACCGTACGACGGACCTGATCGCCCGGGCGCGCAGGGAAGGGGCGCTCGTCGCCCACCTCCAGAACGACGGTCCGCCCGGATCCGAGGACGAGCCCCACACACCGGGCTGGGAGCTCCACCACCCGGTCGAGCCCGGCCCCCGGGAGGTGGTGATCCGCAAGCCCCGCGACGACGGCTTCCACGGCACCCCGCTCGGCGGCGTGCTCGCGGACGCGGGGGTGCGGGCGGTCGCCGTCTGCGGCGTCATGTCGGAGATGTGCGTCCAGGCCACCGCCCGTACGGCTCTGGCGCGCGGCTACCGGGTGGTCGTGCCGCACGACGCGCACGCCACCCAGGACTGCCCGGCGGTGCCGGGGGTCAGCGAACCGGTCCCGGCCGCGACGGTCTCCCGCGTCGCCGCCTACGCCCTCGGCAGCGACGCGGAGGTCACCGTCCCCGCGTCCGCCGTCACCTTCAGGGCATCCGCGGCGCGCTGAATCCCGGCGCGCACGCTGCTGCTTCGGGAACATGGCGGACGCACGGGGCCCTGCCCGGAGGGCAGGGCCCGCGGCGCGGGTGCCGTCCTGGTGGCGGGGGTTCAGCCGCGGAAGCCCTCGGGGCGCTCGGGGGACGCCTCGGCGAGGGCCTTCGTCACGGCGTCCACGCCGTCGCGGAGCCCGTAGACCGGGGTGTCCGGCTGCTGGCGCCACGAGTCGTCGATGCCGCCCGCGTCCACGGTGTCGAAGCCGAGTTCGTCGATCAGGCTCCGGACCCGCTCCTTCGCCGCCGCGTCGTCCCCGGCGACCGGGAGGGCGAGCCGCCCCGGGTCGCCCGCCGGGCGGGGCCGTTCCAGGATGTCCTGCGCGTAGGTCCCGTTGAACGCCTTGACCACCGGGTGACCGATCTGACGCTCGGTCCAGCGGCTCTCCGTCAGGCCCTCGTCCTCGATGGCGTCGATGCGGCCGTCGCGCTCCCGGGGGTAGTAGTTGCCGGTGTCGATGACGACGAACCCCTCGGCGGCGCCGTCGAACAGCCCGGCCGGCAGGTCGGGGACGCTCTTCAGGGGGACCGTCACGACGACGACCTCGGCGCCGCGGGCGGCCTCGGTGGCGGCGACCGGGGTGGCGCCGGTCTCCTCGGCGAGCGCGCCGAGGGTCTCGGGGCCACGGGAGTTGGCCACGGAGACGTCGTGGCCGAGGGCGCTGAGACGGCGCGTGAGGTTGCCGCCGATGTTCCCGGCGCCGATGATGCCGATCTTCATGGTGCTTCCTTCTGTTCCGGGTTGGTGGTGCTCGCACGGGCACGCGTGCTCGTGTCCGCGCTCAGGTGGCTCTCGTGTTCTGGCCAACGTCACCCCGCCGTCCGCTGTTCCCCTGACGGGCCACGGGACGTCCCGGGACGCGCTGCCGACCGGTCCGGGCCGGACCGGTCAGCCTTCGGGCTCCGGCTGGATGCCGGCGAGCAGGTTGAAGGCGCCGGTGAGGAGGTTGAGGGTGACCACCCCGACGACCTCCGCGATGACCCGGTCGCTCCAGCCGTGCGCCCGTACCTCGGCGACGTCGCCGTCGGAGAGGGACCCCGGCTCGGCGAGGACGCGCAGGGCGAGACCGATGAGGGCCGCCTCGCGAGGGTCGGTGGACGTGCCCTGCCGGGCCAGCTCGATGTCGCCGTCGGTCAGCCCCGCCGCCCGGCCCGCCTCGCGGTGCGCGTCGCGGCAGGTGCCGCAGCCGATCCACTCCTGGACGGCCAGCGACAGCTTCTCGCTCAGTGCGCGGGGGATCCTGACCCGCCTCATGGCCCGGGACAGGCTCAGATAGCCGTCGAGCAGCGCGGGCGAGTGCGCCATCGTCGACACCATCTCGCCGACGGAGCCGTGCCGTTCGGCGATGTCGGCCAGTAACTCGCCCGCGCGGCCGGGCGCCTGCTCAGGGGTGAGCGCGGTCAGTCTTCTCGTGGTCACACAGCCTCCTCGGTATACCCCTAGGGGGTACATCGTCCAACGGGGAGGCGGCGCCGGAGGTTCCCGGCGGGCCGAGGTGGTCCGGCGCCCGGCCGGCCTACGGCAGGGGCACCCCGCCGGGCTGCTGCCGGGCGAAGCGTCCGGGGGTGGTCCCCACGAACCGCCGGAAGGCGCGACCGAGATGCGACTGGTCGTAGAAGCCGGTCGCGGCGGCGACGTCGCCCGGTGCCTGCCCGTCGAGCAGCAGCCGTCGGGCACGGTCGATCCGGCGGGCCGTCAGGTACTGATGGGGCGCGATGCCGAAGGCCCCGCTGAACGCCCGTACGAGGTGCGCCGGATGGGCGTGCAGCCGCCGGGCCGCCTCGTCCAGGGACAGCCCCTGCGGAAGCCGTTCGTCCAGCAGGTCACGCAGGCCGTGGGCGACGCCGGGACCGGCCGCCGGCAGCGGGCGGGTCGCGATCCGGGGCCGCAGGTGGTCGCGCAGCCGCTCGCCGATGAGCGCGAGCCGGCTCTGCGCCTCCAGCTCGCCGCCCGGGTCCGCGAGCGCCGTGTGCAACTGCCCGACACGGCGGCGCAGCAGCGGATCGACCAGGTCCGGCCCGTCGACCGCCGGGCCGATGAAGCTCTCGTCCAGCTGGGTCAGGTCCAGATAGAGGACCCGCTTGCGGAAACCGCGGGAGGTGGCGGGGGAGCCGTTGTGCGGGACCTGCGGCGGGAGCAGGGACACCGTGTCGTCCGGAGTGCCGCGCTCGCGCCGGTTCAGGTCGTAGCGGACGGCGCCGTCGTCGACGATCAGCAGCGTCCACACGTCGTGGACGTGCATCGGGTACGCGTGCTCGGTGAAATGCGCGTGGAACACCTCCACGACCCCCGGAACCCGCGGCCGCCACGCCGAGATCTCTTGCCTGGCAGGCATGCAAGGAATGTACAAGACGGCGCGGCGGGGCGGTCGGCAGTCTCGGTGCATGAACACCACCGACACCGCGCCCGTCCGATGCGACACCAAGATCGCCGTGCTGCTCCGCGAGGACCTGGAGACCTGGCAGCGGCTGAACGTCACCGCCTTCCTCGTGAGCGGCCTCGGCTCGCAGCTGCCCGAGGTGATCGGCGAACCGTACGCCGACGGCGACGACGTCCCGTACCTGCCCATGTTCCGCCAGCCCGTCCTGGTCTTCGAGGGGACGAAGGAGACGCTGACCGCGGCGCACGGCCGGGCGCTCACCCGCGCGCTGCCCCGGGCGGTGTTCACCACCGACCTCTTCACCACCGGCAACGACCGCGACAACCGGGCGGCGGTACGGGCCGTGGGCACGGACCGGCTGGACCTCGCCGGCCTCGCCGTGTACGGGCCGCGCAACGCGGTCGACAAGGTGCTGAAGGGAGCGCGCATGCACCCCTGACAGCGGCCGCCCCCGCCCCCCCCGGACGCCCGCTCGCGGCGGACCCTCTCCGCCGTGCCGCCGAGGACCTCCCGACCGACCGGCGGGCCCGCTGTCGGTGGAGTGCCGTACAACTGGGGGCGGGGAAGAGACAGACGGCACACGGCACGGCGTACGACCGTACGAGGGGGACTGTACGTGGACACTTTCGCGGACCGGGGGTGCGCCGACCGCGCGCCCCTCGTCGGGAGGGACGGGGAACTCGACCGGCTCGACGGGCTGTTGAGCCGCAGGTCCGGGGGGACCGGCCCGCTCGCCGTGGACGTCACCGGCGACCCCGGCATCGGCAAGACCCGGCTCCTCGCCGAGTTCGCGAGCCGCGCCCGCCGCCGCGGGACGACCGTCCTGCACGGCCGCCCGGGACCGGCGGGCCCGGAGCGTCCCGGCACCCCCTTCCACGTCTTCGCCGACGCCTTCGCCGACCTGGACCACCGGGACCGCGCCACCGCCCCGGCCCTCGCCGCGCTCGCGGACCTGGTGGAGGCGCCGCCCGTCCCGGCGCCGGAGGGAGGGACGGGCGGCGACCGCCCCACGACCGGACGGAGCGGGCCGGGCGCGGTACGGACCGGCCACGTACGCCGCGTCGCGGCGGCGCTGGGACAGGTCCCTGACCCCGGCCTCCTGCTCGTCCTCGACGACTTCCACGGCGCGGACCCGGCGTCCGTGGAGCTCCTCGACCACCTCCTGCGGCATCCCGGCCGGGCGCCCGTCCTGCTGGTGGTGGCCCGCCGGGAGCGCCAGACCCCGCCCGGCCTCGCGTCGGTGCTGGCCCGCGGCATCGACGCGGGGGCCGTCGTCCCGCTGGCCGTCGGCCCGCTGGGGCCGGCGGACTGCGCGGCGGGACTCGCCCCCGGGCTGCCGCCCGAAGAGGCCCGGGAGGTCCACCGCGAGAGCCTCGGCTTCCCCCTCCATTACCGGGCCCTCGCGGCCACCCGGACGCGCCGGGGCGAGCCGGTCGGCAGGGGCCCGGTGGCCGTGGTCCTCGACGAACTCACCTCGCTCGGCGCGGCGGAACGGGCCGTCGTCGAGGCGATCGCCGTACTCGGCCAGGGGGCGACGGCCGAACTGGTCGCTGCCGTGGCCCCCACCACCGCGGGCCCCGACGGGCGCGAGGAGGCCGACGCGGCGCTGAGAGCCCTGGCCCGCCGCGACCTCGTCCGGCCGGACGACGACGGACACCGCCTCGGTCTGCGCCACCCCGCCCTGCCCGAGCTCGTCCGCGACGCTCTCGACCCCTGGCGGCGCCGGGAACTGCACCGGCGTGCCGCGGCCGCGCTCGCCGAGGCCGGGGCGCCCGTGACCGAGCGGGCCCCGCACCTTGTGCGGGCCGCGACGGCCTGGGACCCGGCCACCGCCGCCGAAGTCGTCCAGGCCGCCGAGCGGGTCGGCGCCGCCGACCCCGCCCGCGCCGCCGACTGGCTGGCCGCCGTCCTCGCCCTGCTGCCCGAGACCCCCGAACACCACGCCACCCGAAGGGAACTGAAGCTCCGGCGGGCCCGCGCCCTGGGATGCGCGGGGCGCGTCGCGGAGAGCCGGGACCTGCTCCACCGGCTCATCGACGAATGCCGCGGTGACGACGACGCCGCCGCGGCGGAGCTGCGGACCTCCGCCGTCCTGCTGTGCGCGTTCATGGAGCGCCACCTCGGCCGCTATCCCGAGGCGGACGCCCTGCTCCGCCGGGAACTGGAGCGGAACCCCGGGCCCCGCTCCGACCTGCGGACCTGGCTCGTCGTGGAGTGGGGCTGCCGGGCCCTCTTCGCCGCCGGGTACCCCGAGGTGCGCCCGGTGGTCGCCGAGACCCTCGACGAGGCCCGCCGCCGGGGCGACGAGGCGGGCACGGCGGAGGTCCTGACCCTCGCCGCGCTCGGCGAGGTGTACGAGGGGGAGACCGCCGCCGCCCGTGCCCACGCGGCGCAGGCCGCGGCCCTCACCGACGCCTTCACCGACGGCGACCTGGCGGGCCACGCCGAGTCGCTGGTACGCCTCGGCTGGTGCGAGGTCTTCCTGGAGCAGTACGCGGCGGCCGAGCGGCACGCCACCCGCGGGGTCGCCATGGCCCGCCGCGCCGGCCGGCCCTTCGCGCTCTCCCAGCTCCTGCTCTGCTCGGCGTACGTCCACTTCCTGACCGGCAGAATCGGCACCGCGCTCGACCTGGCCGACGAGTCGGTCTCCGTCGCCCGCTCCCTCGGCGGAGCCGAACTCCTCGGCTTCAGCCGGGCGGTCCGCGCCACCGTCCTGCTCCACGCCCGTCCCCTGGGGGACCCCGAGCCGCTGGCCGCCGCCGAGGAGGCCGCCGCCACCGTCGGGACCGCGGAGGGCTGGTGGGCCACACAGGCCCGCTGCCTGCTCGGCTACAGCGTCCCGCTCGGCCAGGACCCGCACCGGGTGCGGGAGGTGCTCACGCGCGCCGGGGGCGACCCGGACCTGTCCCGGCTCCAGTCCTCCCTGCGCCCCGGCTACCTCGAACTGCTCTCCGGGGCGGCGCTCGCCGCCGGCGACCTCGCGGAAGCCGGGCGAGTGGCCCGGCGCGCCCGCTCCGAGGCGGACTCCCTCGGCCTGCCCGTCCAGCGGGGCGCGGCCCGGCGCGCCTGGGGACGTGTGCTGGCCCAGCGGGGCGAACCGGCCGCCGCCGCGGGGGCGTTCGTCGAGGCGGCCCGGGAGAGCGCGCGCTCGGGCGCCGTCGTGCGCGAGGCGCACAGCCTGCTCCTCGCCGCCCCTCATCTGCAGGCCGCGGGCGACGGACCGCAGGCCGCGGCGGTGTGGCGGCGTGGCCGACGGCTGGCCGCCGAGAGCGGCGCCCGGATGCTGGTGGACCTCGCCGACCGGACCCGGCCGGGCCCGCCCGCCGCCGGAGGGCGGCTCGCCGTCCTCACCCCGCGCGAGCGGGAGATATCGGCCCTGGTGGCCGAGGGGCTCACCAACCAGGCGGTGGCCGACCGGCTCTGCCTCAGCCCGCGCACGGTCGAGAGCCATGTCGCCCGGGTCTACCGCAAGACGGGAGTGGAGACCCGGGCCGGACTCGCCTCGTTGGTGGTACGGGCCGGGACGGGCGGCGGTCAGTTCTCGCGCGGGTAGGTGGCGATCACCCGGCCCTTCCGGTCGGCGCTGAGATAGGCGGAGCCGTACGTGTCGGAGAGGTAGACGCTCAGGCCGGCGTCGCTGCCGAGGAGTGTCGACGCCGGGGTGACGACGAGATAGCGGCTCGTCGGCTTGTCGACACCCAGCTCCTTGTCGGCGCGCTTGAGGAGCGCCGGCAGGGCGTCCCAGTCGAAGGCGTCCAGGTCCGTCGGCACCGCGCCGGGGAACGCGGTGCCGCCGGGCCCCTGCCGGACGGCCACGTCCTCGCCCCGGTACACGTACCGGTCGTACCGCTTGGTACTGCCCTTGACCAGCGACTCCGCCACCGCGTACTCCGGGTAGACGACGAAGCCGGTCACCTTGGCGCCGCCCGTCGCCGCGTGCACCGCGGCGACGGCCGCCCGGACCCCTTCGGGGGTCAGCAGATCGCGCCGCACCGGTGTCGTCGCGCCCTTCCCCGGCGCGGCGGACGCCGTGGCCCGCCCGCCCGCCGTGCCCTGCTTCGAGGGAGGAGCGGACGTCGGACTGCCGCCGGCCTCGCCCGGCTGCCACTCCCAGGCCATGGCGCCGACGGGGACGCCGATCGCGAGGACCACCACGGCCGCGGATCCCAGGAACCGTCCGGTGCGCCCGCGCCGGCGCCCGCCGACGGTACGCGCCGGGGAGGCGGCGGTCGTCACGGGGGAGGGAACGGCCGACGAGGCGTCGGCTGACGAGGCGGTGGCCGAGGTGACGGCGGCCGACGCGGCGGCGGCCGCCATGACCGCGGCCGGTGCTTTCGCGGGTTCCGACGGCGACGGGGCCGCCAGGTGGAACGAGGTCGTCTCCGCCGGACCGCCCGCGCCCTCGCCTGCGGTCCGGGGGTCCGCCGCTCCGGGGCGCGGCCCGTCCTGCGTCGTCGCCGGCACCGAGTCCCGCACCCCGCCCAGGTCCTGACGTGTCTCCGGGTGAGCCGCCGCGACGGCCGCGAGGGCGCGGTCGAGTTCCTCCGGGCCGGGCCGGGCGGAGGGATCCCGTACCAGCAGGCGGGTCAGGACGTCCGTCAGCGGGCCGGCCCGCAGCGGCGGAGGCACGTCGTCGGAGATGACCGCCGCGAGGGTCGCCAGGGTGTTCTCGCGGCGCAGCGGGTGGTGCCCCTCCACGGCCACGTACAGGAGCATCGCGAGGGACCACAGGTCGGCCGCCGGGCCGCTCGTGCCGCCGCGTATCCGCTCGGGTGCCATGTAGTCCGGCGAACCGATGATGGAACCCGAGGCGGTCAGGACGGTGGACTCGCGGATCGCCGCGATGCCGAAGTCGGTGAGCACCGGTCGGCCGTCGGGCCGCAGCAGCACGTTGGCGGGCTTCACGTCGCGGTGCTCGATGTCCCGCTCGTGGGCGGCGCGCAGCGCCGACAGCAGCCCGAGGCCCAGCGCGGCGGCCTCGGAGGGCGTCATCGTGCCCCGGTCCAGCCGGTCCTGGAGGGAACCGCCGGTGACGAGCTCCATCACCAGCCACGGGAACGTTCCCTCGCCCGCGTCGACGATGTGGTGGATCGTCACCACGTTGGGGTGGTCGATCCGGGCCAGGGCCCGCGCCTCGCGCAGGACCCGCGCGCGCAGCGTCCGGGCGCTCTCGGCGTCGTGCTCGGCCAGGGCGGGACCGGGCGGGATCACCTCCTTGAGCGCCACGTCGCGGTGGAGGGCGAGGTCACGGGCGCGCCAGACCGTCCCCATGCCGCCGCCGCCGAGCCGCTCCGTCAGTTCGAATCGGCCGTCGATGACTCTGTTCACACGCACCCCTGTACTCGGGTCCTCGGAGCGGCGACGGCCTGCGGCCCTGTCCCGCCCACATCGCCGTACACGTTCACCTGATAGCGCCCCGGCAGCCCGTACGGCTCCGGCAGCCCGTACAGCTCCGGCCACGGGCCCGCGTCGTCCGGGCCCGCCTCGTCCGGGCCCGGCCGCGGGGGCCCGGCCTCGCCGCCCGCGCCCCTGGCCTTGGCGTCCGCGTCCCGGGCCCCGCCGTCCGCGTCCCCGTCGCCCTTGTCCCCGCCTCCGGCCGCGCGTCCCCTCCCCCGTCCCTCCTGGCGCCCGTCGACGGGTCCGGGCTCGCGGTGGGTCTCCTCCACGATCGAGTCCACGTCCACGCCCACGCCCATGACCGAGTCCACGACCACCTCCTCGGCGGACTCCTCCAGGACGGCCGACGCCTGCCGGGCCCGGGCGCGCAGCGCGCGTGCCACGGCCCCGTGGTCGCCGGCCGCGCGCCACAGATCGGCCGCCCGCTCATAGGCGCGGGCGGACCGCTCCGGCGACCCGGCCACGGCGAGGGCGTGCGCCGCGCGGTGGACGAGCGCCGCGGCGTGCCGCCGGTCCCGCCACCGCTCGCACCGCGCCGCCGCGCGTGTGTACTCCTGCGCGGCCCGGCCGGGTTCGCCCAGGCACAGCGCGCAGTGCGCGAGCCAGGCCCTCGCCCGTACGAGCGCGGCGTCGTCGCCGCTGCCCGAGAACGCCGCCGAGGACTCCTCCAGAAGGCCGGCGGCCTCCCGGCAACGGCCGCGCTCCGCGTACGCGGAACCGAGCCACAGGCGGGCCAGCGCGCCCAGCCGCGGATCCTCCGCGGCCCCGCCCGCGTGGCGGACGGCCTCCGCGAGGAGCGACACCTCCTCGTCCCCCACGGCCCGCCCGCCCGGCCCGCGGCCCGTGCCGCCGGCCCGTTCCGCGAGCGTCCGGGCGAGCGCGAGGCAGAGCCGGGCCCGGTCGCCGCCGCGGACCGGGGCCGCGGGGCCGCCGGCGCGCAGCGCGGACCGGAGCAGTCCGGCCGCCTCCCGGTGGGCGCCGACGGAGCGGAGTACTCCGGCGAGCAGCAGCTCGTGCCGCACGGCGCCCCACGGCCGTCCCCCGGCGCGCTGGTCCGCCACGGCGGCCCTCAGGTGGACGAGCGCCGCGGCCGGGTCGTCCGGCGCGGTGATCCGGCCCAGGAGCGCCCGGGCGCCGGCGAGCGGGCAGATCACCGCGGGGTCCGCCCGGTGCGGTGCTGCGAAGGCGATCAGGCCCGCGAGCTCGGCACGCAGCACGGCGGCCTCGGCGACCGGGTCGGGCGCGGTGTCGAGGAGGTCGGCCAGGGCCCGGGCGCGCAGCAGCAGCACCCTCGCCGTCTGGGCGGCGGTGGCCTGCCCGGTCCGGTGCAGGACGACGGCCCGCTCGGACAGCTCCGCGAGCTCGGCGCAGCCGGTGGCCCCCGGGGCGGGGCCGGCCAGCACCGCCCGCGCCCGGGAGACGAGCGCCTTGCCGCGCTGCCCGGACCGCTCGTGCAGGTCGGCGGCCCGGGAGAACAGCGGGCTCGCGGCGGGCCGGGCCCTGCCCCGGCAGTCCAGGGCGGTCGAGTCCAGGGCGTCCGCGTGATCCCCCGGTGTGATGGTGCCGCCCGCGCGCCGCAGGGCCGCCGCGGCCCGCTCCCACGCTCCGCCCGCCGCCGGGTGGCCTTCGGCGGTGAGCCGCCGGGCCCGGTGCAGCAGGTCGTGCGGGTCCTCCGGCTCGTCGCCGGCGCCGGGCCGCCGGCCGTACGGACGCGCGCCGGGGCGGAACTCGTCGGGCGCGCGGCTGCTCATACGGAGGGCTCCGGGGAGAGGGGACGGGCCGGACGGCGGTGCGGGGGACGGGCTGGGGTGGTCGGCGTGCGTACGCCAGGGCGTGCGCGGGACGTGCGTACGCAGAGGTCGGACCGACTCTGGCAGGCCCGGGGCGCTCGGCGCATCCGTAGAACTACGGAACCCCCGTCCATCGGCCGGCCGCACTGCGCAGGGCCGCCCGCCGGTGTCTCGGATAGGGTGATTCGGTAGGGATTGCCCCCTTGGGGCCGGGCTGATGCGTAGGTCGATGCGTTGGAGACTGACCAGTCGTCGAGCAGGGTTCCGCAGCCGCCCCGGGCGGCCGTCGGGGACGCCGGCGTGCTCCGCGAGCTGCTGCCGATCGCCCTCTGGCGGGAGGACGCCGACGGCCGGATCGTCGAGTGGTCGCTCGCCGCCCAGGACCTCCTCGGCCACCGCCCCGAACACGTGCTCGGCCTGCTCGCCGCCCCGCTGCTCGTCCCCGACGCCAACCGCGAACTCGCCGACCGGCTCACCCACCGTGTCCAGGCGGGCGAGACCATGGTCGGCACCCTCCCCGTCCGGCACCGCGACGGCCACACCATCGCCATGGAGATGTGGATCGTGCCGGCCGCCGACCCGCAGGGGCGGCCCGGGGCCATGCTCATCGCGGTGGAGACCTCCGAGGTCCTGCGCATGCGGGAGAACCTGGCGGCGATGGAGAGCCTCTTCACCCAGTCGCCCATCGGCCTCGCCCTCCTCGGCCCCGACCTGCGCTTCCTCCGGGTGAACGACGCCCTCGCCCGGATGAACGGGGTGTCGGCGGCGCAACACGTGGGCCGCCGCCTCACCGAGGTCGTGCCCGGGGTCAACGCCGCCTCGCTGGAGGCGCTGATGCGCCAGGTCCTCGGCAGCGGCACCGCCGTCGTCGACGCCCGCCGGGTGGGCCGTACGCCCGCCGACCCCGGCCGCGACCACATCTGGTCCTGCTCCTACGCACCGCTCGTCGACCGCACCGACAGCCGGTCGCTGGGGCTCATCGCCTCCCTCGTCGACATCACCGAGAGCCAGGAGGCGCACACCGAGGTCGAGCGCGCCCGACACCGCTTCGCCCTGCTGGCCGAGGCGGGGGCCAGGATCGGCACGACCCTGGACCTGAAGCAGACGGCCGAGGAGGCGGTCCGCTTCCTGGTGCCCCAGCTCGCCGACTCCGCCGACGTGCAGATGCTGGAGTCGGTCCTCGAACCGGACGACCCGGCCGCCTCCACCCGGGGGGTCCTGCGGCGGCTCGCCGCCCGCTTCCCCGACCCGACCGCGCCCACCGCCCTCCTCGCCCCCGGGCAGACCTTCCAGATCCCCCTGGACTCGGTGTACGAGCAGGTCGTCGTCCACGGCCGGCCCACGAACCTCTACACCTCCGACATCCCGGAGCTCTTCACCGACCCGCGCACCGAGGCCCTGCGCACCTACTTCGCCACCCGTCTCGGCTCGGCGCGGCTGATCCCCCTGGTGGCCCGGGGGCAGGTGCTCGGGGCCGTGACGGTGACCCGGCTGCGGACCCGCGAGCCCTTCGACGCGCAGGACTGCGTCCTCATCGACGAGGTCGTGGCCCGCGCCGCCCTCAACATCGACAACGCCCGCCTCTACACCACCCAGCGGGAGGCGGCGATCACCCTCCAGCGCAGCCTCACCAACAACGAACTCCCCGCCGTCACCGGGCTCGAACTCACCGGCCGCTACCTGCCCGCGAGCGCCCACGACGTCGGCGGCGACTGGTTCGACGTCATCGCGCTGCCCGGCGGCAGGACCGGTCTGGTCATCGGCGACGTCATGGGGCACGGCATCCACGCGGCGGCCGTCATGGGTCAACTCCGCACCGCCGTGCGGACCCTGGCCCGCCACGACATCCCGCCGGCCCGGATGCTCAGCTCCCTCGACGAGGTCGTCGCCGACCTCGGCGAGGACGAGATGGCGACCTGCGTCTACGCGGTCCACGATCCGGCCACCCACGGCTGGGTCATCGCCCGCGCCGGCCACCCGCCGCCGGCCGTGGCGACCCCCGACGGCACCATCACCTTCCTCGAAGGCCCGCCGGGCACCCCGCTCGGCACCGGAGCCCACGACTTCGGCACCGAGGAGGTCGCCCTGCCCGAGGGCGGCCTGCTCGTGCTCTACACGGACGGCCTCATCGAGGCCCGCGACCGCGACCTCGACGAGGGCATGAGCCAGCTCGCCCAGGCGCTCCGCCCCCTCACCCGGCCGCTGGACACGCTCTGCGACGAGGTCCTGGGACAGCTCCTCGCGGGCCCCGCCCAGGACGACGTGGCGATGCTGCTCGCCCGTACGACCCGCTGACCCGGGGGCGGTGACGGGTCAGGCGGCCGCGTGCCCGAGCCGGTACAGGTCCCGGAGCAGGGCGATCTCCGCCCCGTGGTGCAGGAGCTCCTGGTTCACCCACCAGACGACGTCGAGGAAGAGTTCCTCGGAGTCGCCGCCGTGCGGGTAGGTGCTGTGCCCCACGGTGTCGAGCGTCGCGTCGTCGGCGGCCAGGAGGGCGTCCCGCCAGGCGGTGGCGGCCGTGCCGAAGGCCACGACCGCGGTGGCGACGTCCCCGCTGACCGGGTAGTCGTCACGGGTCAGGGAGCGGCTGCCGTTCGTGTGGTCGGCACGCAGCGCGAGCATCTCGCTCAGATGGGAGAGCCGCCAGGCGATCGTCGTGAACGGCGGCGGCGCGGGGTGCGGGGGCGGCGTCGTGTCCCGGCCGAACTCGCCCGCGCCCACGAGGAGCGTGGCCGGCTGCCCCGGACCGTCGGCGTGGCGTCGCACCGACCAGCAGCCGGGACCCGGCTCCCAGAGGTACTCCGCGTCGGTCATCGGGCCGACCTCGACGTCCGTTCCGTTCCCGCTGTCCATCACCGGGCCCGCCATCCGGTCGGTGAGCCGCTGCAGGGCGAAGTCGAACTGGGCGAGGAGAGGCACGAGTCGGGCGGGTACGGTCACGGCGACGCTCCGGATCACACGGGGGCAGGGCGCACGTACCCTCGCACAGGCCGCTGCCCCGTGGCCCCTGAATTACGCCCCCGCCCGTGCCCGTTCGGAGGGGCGGCGGAAGCGGTGCGTCACGGACGAGGTGTCGGGGCTGGATGTCAGGGGCGGGGCGTCAGGGCTGGGTGTCAGGCCGGGGTGTCAGGGCTGGGGCGTTCCGGACCGCCGTCCGACCGCTTCGACGAGCGGCAGCAGGCGGTGCGCCACCCGCTCGCGCAGGGCGATCTCCGTCCGGGTGCGGACCACGCCCGGCAGCTGGATGAGCCGCTGGATGACGTCCTCCAGATGCCCGGCGTCGCGCGCCACCACCCGGGTCAGCAGATCGCCGCCGCCGGTGATGGAGAACGCCTCGACGATCTCGGGCACGCCGGCGAGCGCGTCACCGACCTCGTCGAGATGTCCCTGGGTCACCTCGACGTGCACGAAGGCGAGGACCGGATGCCCGAGAGCGGCGGGGGAGAGGACCGGCCCGGTGGCGGTGATCACCCCGTCCCGCTCCAGCCGGTCGATCCTGGCCTGCACGGTGCCCCGCGCCACCGCCAGGATCCGCGCGTACTCGCGCACGCTCGTCCGCGGCTGCTCGATGAGCAGCCGCAGGATGCGGGTGTCGAGCTCGTCCACCGCCATGCCCCGTCGGCCTCCTCTGCCACCGCCCGCCCGCCCGGCCGAACCGCTGCGAACCGGCCACATCCGTCGAACGTGTGCGAACACATCTGATTCCCGACTGTACCGATGGGCACCTGCCCCGTCCCGTACGGTCGGTGCGTCCGGGCCGTGGGGGCTCCGGGGGCAGGGGGAGCAGGAGCGTCATGACGGGTAAGCCGTGGCTGCGGCCGTTGCAGGGGGACGACCCGGAGCGGCTCGGTCCGTACCGGCTGATCGGCCGGGTCGGGGCCGGGGGAATGGGCCGGGTCTACCTCGGCCGGACCGTCAGCGGCCGTCTCGTCGCGGTCAAGACGCTCCTCGCCGAGGGCGAGGTCGGGGAGTCCGACCGGCGCCGCTTCGCCCGCGAGGCGGCGCTGGCCCGCCGGGTCACCGGGATGTTCACCGTCCCCGTCCTCGACGCGGACGCGGACGGCCCCCGCCCCTGGATGGCCACCGAGTACGTCCCCGCCCCCTCCCTCGCCGAACTGGTCCGCGACGGCGGCGCCCTGCCGCCCGCGGCCGTGCGCTGGATCGCCGCCGGGACCGCGGAGGCGCTGATGGACCTCCACCGGGCGGGGATCGTGCACCGGGACGTGAAGCCGGGCAACGTCCTCCTGCCGCTCTCCGGGCCCCGGCTCATCGACTTCGGCATCTCGCACGCCCTGGACCTGACCCGTACGTCCCTGACGCTCGGCACGATCGCGTTCACCTCGCCGGAGCAGGCGCGCGGGGAGGCGTCCACCCCGGCCTCCGACGTGTACGCGCTCGGCGCGACGCTCTTCCACCTCGCGACCGGCCAGCCCCCTTACGAGCCCGGCGCGGACGCCTTCCTGCTCCTGGCGCGGGTCCAGCGCGCCGAGGTCGCGCTCGACGGCCTGCCCCGCGCGCTGGACGACCTGATCCGGCCGCTGCTGCTGCTCGCCCCGGAGGCCCGGCCCACCCCCGCGGACGTCCTCGCCGCCTTCGAACGCGAACCCGTCGGCGGCAGCGAACTCCTGCCCACCGCCTGGACGTCCCGGATCCGCTCCCACCAGGCGTACGAGCCCCCGACCCGGCCCGACGACCTCCGCCCCGCCGCCCGGCCCGCCGCGCCGCCGGCGCCCGCGCCTTCCGTGACACCTGAGACGCCCGCGACGCCCGCACCCGCCCAGGTGCCCGAGCCGCCCGTGACGCCCGAGCCCTCCGTGATGCCCGAGTCGGCTGGGGCTCCCCAGCCACCGAGGCCGCCCCGGACCCCCCGACCGGTGCACCACGCCACGACACGAACGGCCCCGCCGGAGCGGATGCCGGCCCGGGCCCCGGTGCCGGACGCCGCCCCCGCCCCGGCGGCGCGGCGCGCCCGCCGGTTGTGGGTCCCGCTGGCCGCGGCGATCACGGCAGCGGTCCTCGTGGGCGGCTACGTGGTCTACGACCGGCTCGGCGACGACGACCCGGCGGCGGCGGTCGGCGACTGCCTCTCCAACACCCGTAAGGGGCCGGGGTCCTACACCCCCACCCAGGTGCGCCGGGACGACTGCTCGGCGTCCGGCGCCCGGCTCACCGTCACGGCCCTCCCCGGTCCGGACGGCTCGTGCCCGGACGAGGGCAGGCCGAGCGAACGCCTGGGCACACGGAACCTCTGCGTCGGGCCGCACGTCCGTGAAGGCGACTGCCTCGACGTCACCAAGGGCGTCAGCGGCGTCCTTCCCGTGGAGCTGCTCTGGACGGTACGCCCGTGCGGCGGCACCGCCCCCGAGCTGCGGGTCGTCGACATCGCCGAGTCCGTCTACAACCTGGAGGACTGCGGCCCCGCGTACTCCTCGACCCCCGACAGCCTCCCCTGGACCGAGACCAGCCGCACCGACTACTGCCTGTCGACGGCCTAGGGGGCGAGGGCTCCGGCCCGGCCCGGTCGTGAACGCGGTGAATGGGGCGATTATCGGGGCGCTTAAAAAGAATTCATTTTTTGTTTTTTCGATCCGGCGTCAATTCCTGTGTGCCAGGTCACTTTGTCGAAGGAAAATGATTCTTGCTAGCGGCAGGGGTGCGGGCTAGTGTGATGCTCGCAGTCGGATCGAGGTTCGGTCGCGGACCTCGATGACCGGTTTCAGGGCCGCGAAAGGAAAGAACGTGAGTACTTCCCTGCCCCAGAAGAATCAGGAATCGATTGCTGTCATCGGTATGGCCTGTCGGGTGCCCGGTGCGCGGAACATCAACGAGTTATGGGAGAACCTCGCCCGCGGTCGAGAATCCATAACGACGTTCGGTCGCGAGGATCAACTGGCGAAGGGCGTGCCGGCCGAAATGGTCGACAATCCCGCCTATGTGTCCGCGGCGCCGGTGCTCGAAGGGGCGGATGAATTCGACGCGGGATTCTTCGGGATGTCGCCGAGGGAAGCGGAGATAACCGACCCGCAGCAGCGCCTCTTCCTTGAGCTTTCGCACACGGCTCTGGAGGACGCCGGTTACGACCCGCGGAATTACCCGGGATCGGTCGGTGTGTACGGCGGCTGCGGCCCGGACACCTACCGGTGGCGGAACGTGGAGCGGAACGCCGCGATCCTCGACGCCGCCAACTGGATGGCCGTCTCCGTCGGGAACTACCCCGACCTGCTCACCACCCGCGTCTCGTACAAGCTGGGACTGCGCGGCCCCAGTTACGACCTGCAGACGTCCTGCTCCACCTCGCTCGTCGCCCTGCACGTCGCCTGCGAGGCACTGCTGCGCGAGGACTGCGACATCGCGCTGGCCGGCGGCGCCATGATCGAGCTTCCCCAGGGCGTCGGATACCTCCACGACGGCGGAGTGGAGTCGATGGACGGACACTGCCGCCCCTTCGACGCCCGGGCCAACGGAACGGTCTGGAGCAGCGGCGGCGGCATGGTCGTCCTCAAGCGCCTCGGCGACGCCCTCCGGGACGGCGACACGATCCGGGCCGTCGTCCGCGGCACCGCCATCAACAACGACGGGGCGACCAAGTCCGGCATCACCGCGCCGAGCGTCACCGGCCAGACCGAGGCCGCCCGGTGGGCGCTGGCCCGGGCGGGGGTCGACCCCCGCAGCGTCGGCTATGTCGAGGCGCACGGCACGGGAACCCTGGTGGGGGACCCGGTCGAAGTGGCGGGCCTGAAGCGGGTGTACGGCGCGGACTCGGACGACTCCGGGTGGTGCCTGCTCGGTTCGGTGAAGTCCAACGTGGGCCACCTCAGCCAGGCCGCCGGCGTCGTCGGCGTCATCAAGACCGTCCTCGCCCTCGAGAACGAGCAGATCCCGCCGACCGTCCACTTCACCGAGGCCAACCCCGGCCTCGAACTCGCGAACTCGCCCTTCAGGGTGGCGGCCGCACTCGAACCGTGGCCGTCGGGCGGACAGCCCCGGCGCGCCGGGGTCAGCTCCTTCGGGATCGGCGGCACCAACGCCCACGCGATCCTCGAGGAGGCGCCGGCGCCGCGCCCCACGGAGATCACCCGGGAGAGGCATCTGCTCCAGGTCTCCGCCAGGACACCGGAGGCGCTGGAGCGGGCACTTGGCGACCTCGGGGCCCACGGCAGGGAGCGCACCGGGCTCAACGCGGCCGACGTCTCCCACACCCTGAGGGCCGGTCGCGCCGCGCACCGGCACCGCGCCTTCGCCGTGACCGGGTCCGATGCCGCCGAGCTGTCGGCGACCCTGTCGGACCGCAGCGCCTGGCGCACGGGAGTCGCCGGGAAGACCCGGCCCGACGTCGCGTTCCTCTTCTCGGGGCAGGGCTCCCAGTACGCGGGCATGGCGGCGGACCTGCACGCCCGCGAACCCGTCTTCCGCGCGGCCGTCGACGCCTGCCTCGCCGCGCTGGAGCCCGAACTCGCCGCCGGACTGCGGGAACTCGTCGTGGAGGGGGCCGGCGACCCGGCACGTCTCGACCGGACCGAGCTGGCCCAGCCCGCCCTGTTCGCCGTCGAGTACGCCCTGGCCGCCCTGTGGCGGTCCTGGGGCGTCGAGCCCGGCGCCATGATCGGGCACTCGGTGGGCGAGTACGTCGCCGCCGTCCTCGCCGGCGTCTTCACGCTGCCGGACGCGGTGCGGCTGGTGGCCCGCCGCGGCGCGCTGATGCAGTCGCTGCCCGCGGGAGCGATGCTGTCCGTGCGGCTGGACGACGGCCAGGAACTCGGCGACCTGCCCGACGCCCTCTCGGTCGCCTGCTTCAACGCCCCCGGGGCGCTCGTGGTGTCCGGACCGGCAGAGCCCGTCGACGCCTTCTCACGTGCCCTCGCCGAACGCGGCGTCGCGGCCGGCCGGCTGCACACCTCGCACGCCTTCCACTCCGCCATGATGGAACCGATCCTGGCGGAGTTCGCCGCCGAGGTGGTCGCGGTGACCCGCAGCGCGCCGGCGAAGCGCTACCTCTCCAACGTCACCGGAACCTGGGTGACGCCCGAGCAGGCCACGGACCCGGCCTACTGGGCCGAACACCTGCGCCGTCCGGTCCGGTTCGCCGACTGCGTCGCCACCCTCCACGCCGAGGGCCGCTGGGCCCTGGTCGAATGCGGCCCCGGCAGGCAGCTGGCGAACCTCGCGCTGACGCAGGCGCCCGAGGACGCGGCCCCCGTCGTCACCAGCCTCCCGGCGCCGAAGTCCGCCGTCGACGCCGCCACCACGATCGCCACCGCCGCCGGGCAGCTCTGGGCCGCGGGCCTCCCGCTCGACCCGGAGACCTTCGGGGACCCCGGGCGCAGGGTGCCCCTGCCCACGTACCCCTTCGAGCGGCAGCGGCACTGGGCCGTCCCCGACACCGTCGAGGCCCCGGGCACGGGCGGGCGGGCCGTGGACGACGCGACGCCGCGGCCGGTCGGGGAGTGGTTCCACACCGAGACGTGGAGCCAGGACCCGTCACCGGGGAAGCGGGACTCCGTCGCCCGGCGCGTGCTCTTCGGAGCGGACCCCCGGGCCGAGGAGATCGGCGCCGAGCTGCGGCGTCAGGGCGTGGACGTCTGCCATGTCGGCACCGGAACCTCCTACGAGAAGGCCGACGCCACGCACTACCGGATCGACCCGTCGGACGCGGGCCACTACGAGCGGCTGCTGCGGGACCTCGGAGCCTCCGGCCTGCCCCCGACGGCCATCGTGCACGCCTGGTCGCTCTCCCTGCCGCCGGCCGCGGGGAACCCGGAGGCCACCGAGCGCGCCCAGGATCTCGGCTTCTACAGCCTGATGCACCTGGTCCAGGCGCTCGCCTCCGCCGGTGTCACCGACCCCGTGCACATCGACGTCCTGACCGCCGGCGCCCAGGACGTCGTCGGCGGCGACCTCGGCAGGCCGGAGCAGGCCACCGTCGCGGGTGTCGCCAAGGTCCTGCCCCTGGAAGCCCCGCAGTTCTCGGTACGCCACATCGATCTCGCCGCCGAGCCGGAGCGCGGGGACGGCGCCGGCGGGACCGTGGCCGAGATCCGTCGGCTGCCGGACCGGTCGGAGACCGTGGCGCTGCGGAACCGGCGGCGCTGGACACCGGACTACCGCCCCCTGCGCCTGGAAGGCGCCCCGGACGACGGGGGCTCGCGGGACGGCGGCCCCCAGGGCGGCGGCGCGGAGCAAGGCGGCGCGGAGCACGGTCTGGAAGAGGGCGCGGCAGGTGCCGGGGAACCCACCGGCCTCCGCCGGGGCGGGGTGTACCTCATTACCGGTGGTCTGGGCGGCATCGGCCTGACCCTCGCCGAGGACCTCGCCCGCCGGGTCGGGGCCAAGCTGGTGCTGACCAGCCGCATCGGACTTCCGCCCCGCAGGACGTGGGACCGCTACGTCGCCGCACGGGGCGCGGACGACCGTGCGAGCCGCGCGATCGACGCCGTGCGCCGGATCGAGGCGGCGGGCGCCGAGGTCCTGGTCGTCGCCGCCGACGTCACCAGCACCGAGGACATGCGGGAGGTGCGGCAGCAGATCCTGGACACGTTCGGGAGCCTCGACGGCGTCGTCCACGCGGCCGGCGTACCCACCGGCGCCCTACTGGAGATCCAGGACCCGAAGGAGTCCGCGGAGGTGCTCGCGCCGAAGCTCCGGGGCACGCTGGTCCTGCACGAGGTGCTGCGCGACCTCGCCCCGGACTTCCTCCTGCTGTGCTCGTCGATCACGGCCGCCTTCGGACGGCTGGGCCACGCCGACTACTGCGCGGGCAACAGCTTCCTCGACGCCTACGCCCGCAGCGTGGACGGCGGCCCCACCCGGGTGCTCTCGGTCGGCTGGGACGCCTGGCTCGACATCGGCATGGCGGTGGACCGTTCGGAACCGGCGAACCTCCGCCGGGCCCGGCACGCGGCACGCCGAGGCGTGCCCCTCGACACGATCCCCGCCGACGAGCCCGACGTCGGCATCCGGCCGGCCGACGGCGTCGAGGCGTTCCGCACCCTCGTCGGCTCCGGTGCCCGCGCCCACGTGCTGACCACGGTCCTCCCGGCCCCGGCCGCCCGCGCCGGATGGCAGGTCGACGTCACGGTGCTGGGCGGAGCCCCCGCCATCACGACGGACACCGGCACGCCGGACGCGGGTGCGGAGGGGACGGGGACGGCGACGGCGGACGGGGGCGCGGACGGCTCCACGGGAGCCGGTCTGGAGCAGACCCTCGCGGCCATCTGGGCCGACACCCTCGGCCATCCGAAGATCGGGCTCGACCAGGACTTCGTCGAGCTCGGCGGCGACTCGCTCACCGCCATCCGCCTGCTGTCCCGCATCCGCCAGGCGACACGGGTGAACCTCCCGCGCCGGAGCCTGTTCGACGCGTCGACGGTGCGCGAACTCGCCGCACTGATCGGGACCCTGCGCGAGCAGGGCCCGCAGGAGGCGGCCGCCGGCACCCCGGCACCCGCCACCACCATCACCCGGGTCGCCCGCCCCCGAGGCTGACCGGCGGGCCCGACGGGCCCCGGCAAGCCCGGCCTCCGCGCCCGGAGCCCCCGTGCCGCTCGCCGGCACGCGCGGAGACCCCGCCGCACCCGCCGTGCCCCGCCCCACCCCGCCGCACCCCGGCACCCGCCGGGCCGGGACGTCAGCCGGCGTCCCGGCCCGCGGTGCCCACCATCCACGAGACCGCGATGCGGCCGCACGTCCCGCCCGGGACGGGCCGCGCTCCAGGAGCTCGCCATGTCCGAACCGTTCACGTCCGCCGTCTCCTCGGCCCAGGAACAGATCTGGTTCCTGGAACAACTGGCGCCGGAACAGCGCGCCTACAACCTTCCGCTCGGCGTCCGGCTCCGCGGTGACCTCGACACCGGCGCCCTGCGGACCGCCGTCACCGAACTCGTACGGCGCCACGAATCCCTGCGCACCACCATCGGCGAGTCCGGCGGACGGCCGGTCCAGACCGTGGCACCGGCCCCCGACGGCCCGATCGCCCTGCCCGTCGAGACCGCGCCCGCCGACACCGTCGCCGCGCACCCGGAGCCGGACGCCCTCGCCCCGGCCCTGCTGCGCGCGGAGGCCGGGACGGGCTTCGACATCGCCACCTCGACCTTCCGGCCCCGGCTGTTCCGCCTGGCCGACCGGGACCACCTGCTGTCGCTGTGCATGCACCACCTGGTGTCGGACGCCGGCTCGTACCAGGTGATCGTGCGGGACCTCGGCGAGCTGTACCGGCAGGCATCCAAGGGGATCAAGGCCGAACTGCCGCACCTGCCGATCCAGTACGTGGACTACACGGAGTGGCAGCGCGGGCAGCTCGGTTCCCCCGGCTTCGAGGACAAGCTGCGCTTCTGGGAGGACCGGCTCAAGGACGCCCCGCCGCTGGGACTGCACACCGACCGGCCGCGGCCGCCGGCGCAGTCCTTCCAGGGGGAGACCCTGGTCCACGAGTTCACCCCCGAGCTGCTCACCGCCGTGCGCGACCTGTCGCGGAAGAACCGCACCACCCTCTTCATGACGCTGGTCGCCGGCCTGAACGTCCTGCTGTCCCGCTACACCGGACAGGAGGACATCGTGATCGGCTCGGCCGAGTCCGGCCGTGTGCTGCCCGAACTCGACGGAGTCGTCGGCCTGTTCACCAACAGCGTGGTCCTCAGGACGGACCTGTCGGGCGACCCGTCGTTCGCCGAGGTGCAGCAGCGCGTCAGGGGCACGGTGCTGGACGCGGCCGACCACGCGGAGGTGCCCTTCGAGAAGCTGGTCGAGCGGCAGCCGCACCGCCGGGAGAACGACCGCAACCCGATCTTCCAGGTCGCCGTCAGCCAGCTGCCGACGTACTCCGACTTCCCCGCCGACGCGGGCGTGGAGGGTTCCGTCGTCCTGGTCGGACCCGGCGGTTCGCGGTTCGACTTCAACATCAACGTGTACCACCGAGAGGACACGCTGCGCCTGTACCTCGAGTACTCCACCCGGCTGTTCGACCGGCAGACGATGCTCCGCATGCTCGGCCACTACGAGCGGCTGCTCACCGCGGTCGCCGCCGACCCGGCCGTGCGGGTCTCCGCCGTCGGGTTGCTGTCGACGCGGGAGCGCGAGGCGGTGCTGCACACCTGGCAGGGCAAGCGGGCGGAGTACTCCCGCAGGCCCGTCCACCAGCTGGTCTCCGCACAGGCCCGGCGGACGCCCGACGCGCTCGCGGCGGTCTCCGGCGGCGGCCAGGCGCTGACGTACGAGGAGCTCGACCGGCGCTCGGACACGCTGGCCCGCCACCTGCGGCGCAGGGGACTGCTGCACGAGGACGTCGTCGGCGTCGCCTTCGAGCGCCATGTGGACGTGCTCGTGGCCTGTCTCGCCGTGTCCAAGGCGGGCGGCGCCTACCTCCCGCTCGACCCGGGGCATCCGGCCAAGCGGCTCGCGTACGTCGTCGACGACGCGTCGGCCTCGATCGTGCTCACCCACTCGTCCGTACGGGACCGCCTGCCGGACTGGCCCGGCAGCACCGTCATCGCCGTCGACACGGCGACCGGCGAGATCGAGGAGGCGGCGCACGACCCGCTTCCCGAGTGGGCGGACGAGCAGTCCCCGGTCTTCGTGCTCTACACCTCGGGCTCCACGGGCGCCCCCAAGGGGGTCGTCGTCGAGCACGGCGCGCTCAACAACTTCGCGGTCTGGATGGCCGACGAGTGCCGCATCACGCCGGGCGACCGCATGTTCCAGTACTTCTCGCTCGTCTTCGACGTGGCGCACGGCGAGATCTTCACCGCGCTGAGCAACGGGGCGACCAGCGTCCTCGTACCGCCGGACATCACTCTCTCGCCGCCGGCGCTGGCCGAGTTCATCCGCCGCGAGCGCTGCACCTACGTCGGCGCGCCGCCCGCCATGCTCAGCCTGATCGAGCCCGGCCCGTACCCCGACCTGCGCTGCGTCCTGGTCGCGGGCGAGGGTTTCCCGGGCAGCCTGGTGAACCGCTGGAACCAGCCCGGACGCCGTTTCGTGAACCTGTACGGACCGACCGAGGCCACCGTCGGCTGCACCGCCTTCCGGTGCCCGCACGACGACTGGCACGGCAACCCGCCGATCGGGCGCGCGATGCACAACCGCCGCGTGTACCTGGTGGACAGGTGGTCGAACCCCGTCCCCGTCGGCGTCCCGGGCGAGATCCTCATCGGCGGCGTCGGCGTCGCCCGCGAGTACCTCGACAACCCCGCGCTCACCGCGGAGCGGTTCGTCGACGACCCCTTCCACCCGGGCGGGCGGGCCTACCGCTCCGGCGACCTGGCCGTCTGGAACGAGGACGGACAGATCCAGTTCCTCGGCCGGATCGACAACCAGGTCAAACTCCGCAGCCAGCGGGTCGAGTTGGGGGAGATCGAGGCGGCGCTCGCCGCGCATCCCGACGTCCGTCAGGCGGCGGTCGTGATCCGCGGGACGCGGGGCGCGGACAAACGGCTCGTGGCGTACGTCGTGCCCGAGGGCGGGGCCGGGCCCACGCCCCAGCGGCTGCGCGACCACCTGGCCGCCGAACTCCCCACGTACATGATCCCGTCCGCGTACGTCGTCCTGGACCGGCTGCCGCTCGGGCCGACCGGCAAGCTGGACAAGGCGGCCCTTCCGGAGCCGCCCGAGCAGGGGGCCAGCGCGGTCCACACACCGCCGCGGACCTTCGCCGAGGAGGTGGTGGCCGAGGCGTTCTCGGCCGTCCTCGCGCGGCCGAGGATCGGCGCGGAGGACGACTTCTTCGCCCTGGGCGGCACGTCGCTGCAGGTGGCCGCGGTGGTCTCCCGGGTCAAACAGCGCACCGGGGTGACGCTGGCGCTGCGGGACATGTACGCGACCCCCACGGTCGAGGCGGTCGCGGGCGTCCTGCGGTCGGCCATGGAACCGTCGGCCGACCGTCCCCGGCCGGGGACGGCGGTGCTCCGCGAACACGGCACCGCGCGCCCGCTGTTCTGCCTTCCGCACGTCTTCGGCACGTCGCTGGCCTACCGCAACCTGCTGCCGCACCTGCCCGAGGACCAGCCGCTCTTCGCGATCGAACCGCCGCCGCCCGGCGGCCCGGCCGGCCCGGGGCCGAGTCTCCAGGAGCTCGCGGCCGCCTATCTCGACAGTGTCCGAGGGTGGCAGCCGAGCGGCCCGTACGCCCTGCTGGGGCATTCGATGGGCGGTACGACGGCGTTCGAGATGGCCCTGCAGCTGGAGCGGGCGGGACAGCGCCCCGGGACGCTGATCCTCGTCGAACCGAGCGTCGAGTTCGGCGAGGACACCGGCCGGGCGCAGGTGAGCAGGCGCTTCGTGCAGCTCCTCGCCAAGGTCGCCGACCGTCCCGTGCCGGAGTTCGACGAGGGGCTCGACGACGTCTCGGGCCAGGACTTCGTCCAGGGGCTGCTGGCGCACCTGGAGGCGCACCGGCTGGCCGAGCCGGGTCTGGACGCGGCCGGTCTGGAGCGGATGTTCCGCGGCTTCGGCAGGAACATCACGGCGTTCTGGAGGTACCGGCCGACCGGCCGCTACCAGGGCCGCGTCGTCCTGATCCGGTCCCAGGAGGACTCCTCCACCGATCCGGTGGAGTGGGAGGAGTACGCCCGGCACGTCGACCACGTCGTCGTGCCCGGCAGTCACTTCTCCCTGTGGAACGACCCCCATGTCGCGGGCATCGCGGCGGAGGTCCGGCGCGCACTCGGCGCGCGCTGACGCCGGCGCCCGGGGGCACCCGTACGAGCACGTCCCGACTCACAGGAGGAGAACGTCATGACGACGACGCCCGGAACCGACGGCAGGACCGTCGAGCAGAAGCAGCGGCACACCCGGGAGGTCTGCGACCGGTTCTTCCAGTACCTCGTCGACAAGGACATGGAGGGCTGGTTCGGGCTGTGGGACGACGAGGCGGTGAACGAGTTCCCGTTCGCGCCGCCGAACTACCCGACCAAGGTCGAGGGCATCGCCGCCATCCGGGAGTACATGAAGGACTTCCCGGCGAACATCGAGGTCACCGGTGTGCCGTGGATCAAGGTGCACCACACCACCGACCCCGACGTGGTGATCATGGAGAACCAGATCGAGGGCACGGCGCTGGCCACGGGCAACCCGTACAACCTGCGCTACATCTGCGTCATCGAGTTCAAGGACGGCAAGATAGCCCGCTACGTGGACTACTGGAACGCCCTTGAGGCGGCCACCGCGCTCGGCGGAATGGACGCCTTCCAGGGCGCCTTCAACGCCTCCACGCTGGCCTAGGCATCGGCCCGGGCGCCGGGCCCGACCCCGGACCGGCGGTCCGCGGCCCGCCGACGTCCCGGCTCACGGGGCGACGGTGGCCGGCCCGGCGTTGAGGGCGGCGGCCAGCAGGCCGGGGAAACGGGCCTCGACGTCCTCGCGGCGCAGCGCGACGAAGTGGGCGCGGCCCACCTGCCACTGGCGGATGACCCCTGCTTCCCGCAGGACCCGCCAGTGGTGGGTGGCCGTCGCCTTGGAGACGCCGATGTCGATCGTGCCGCAGGCCAGGCCGTCGGGGCCGCCGGCCGACAGGGCGCGGACGATCGCCATGCGAATCGGATTGCCGAGAGCCGCGAGGACGGTCTCGATTTCCATCTGTTCGCGCACCGGGTGGTAGGGAGCCATGACACCAGCGTACGTCACCCTTCGTACCGTCTGGCTTCGGCCTCCCGGAGTCGTCCCCCGGGCCTCACGCTCTGTCAAGCCCCTGCCGGGAGTGGCTACTTGACAGTCGCCGCGGGTAGGTACGAAGGTACGAAGGTTCTCTGACGGACGTATTGAATGTGAGTGACTCCATGTCGCACGGCACCCCCCAAACCACCGCTCGAAAGGGGTGGGCACTGGCCTTCCTGGCCTTCGCCCAGCTCATCGCAGCGCTCGACTACAACATCGTCTACGTCGCCCTGCCCGACATCGGCCGTGAGCTCGGCTTCTCCGCGCAGACGCTGCAGTGGGTCGTCAGCGCGTACGCACTCGCCTTCGGTGGGTTCCTCCTCCTCGGCGGCCGCGCCGCCGACCTCCTCGGCCGCCGCAACATGTTCGTGCTGGCCCTCGTGCTCTACGGCGGCGGCTCGCTCATCGGCGGATTCGCCGGCTCCCCGGGCCTCCTGGTGACGGCCCGGGCGATCCAGGGCCTCGGCGGGGCCCTGCTCATCCCGGCGACGCTCTCCCTGATCGCCACCACCTTCGACGAAGGAGCGGAGCGCACCCGGGCGCTGGCCATCTGGGGCGGCGCCGGAGCCGGCGGTCTCGCCCTGGGCTCGCTGCTCGGCGGCGTCCTCACCAACGCGTTCGGCTGGGAGTCGGTGTTCTTCGTCAACGTGCCGCTGGCGGCCGTGGTCATCGTCGGCGCCCTCGCGTTCCTGCCGGCCGGCGGGCGGGTGCCGGGGCGCAGCTTCGACATCCCCGGCGCGGTCATCGCCACCGCCGGTGTCTCCGCGCTCGTCTTCGGCCTGGTGCAGGGCCCGGAGCTCGGCTGGGGCTCGCCGTACACGATCGGCACGCTCGTCGGCGGCGTCGTGCTCGTCGCCGTCTTCCTCGCGATGCAGGCCAGGACCGCGGACCCGCTGCTGCCGCTGAGCCTGTTCCGCAACCGCAGTCACGCGACGGCCGTGGCCATCACCTTCATCTTCATGGGCACCTTCGGGTCCCAGTACTACTTCTTCACCGTCTACCTCCAGGACGTGCTGAAGTTCGACGCGCTGCAGACCGGCCTCGGGTTCCTGCCGCTGGCCGTCCTGAACGTCGTCGGCACCAAGATCGGCGAGAAGATGGTCGGCAGGACCGGAGCCCGCGGCACCATGATCACCGGCCTGCTCCTGGGCACCGCCGGCATGGTCCTCTTCGCCCTGCTCATGTCGACCGACGGCAGCTACGCCCCGCTCCTCGCCGGCATCGTCTTCCTCAGCATCGGCCAGGGCGTGACCTGGACCGGCATGTGGGTGGCGGCCGCGACCGGCGTCGCCCCGGAACAGCAGGGCGTCGCCTCGGCGACCGCCTCGACGTCGCAGCAGATCGGCAGCGCCGTCGGACTCGCGATCCTCGTCGCCATCGCGGCGCCCGCGAGCCGGTCGGGCGTCGCGGACTTCGTCGGCGGCCTTCAGACGGCCGTGTACGTGTCGGCCGCGCTCACCCTCATCGGCGTGGCGATCGCCTTCGCGACCTCCTCGCCCAAGGCGGCCGCCCGGCCCGCTTCCGCGGAGCCGGCCGGCCACAAGACCACGACGGACTCACCCGTGGCGTGACGCACGGACGCGGTGCCGGGTGAGGCCGTCGGGCCGGAGCGGCCGACGGCCTCACCCGTGCCACCGCCACCCGGGCACGCCCGGACCACAGCGGAGAGAGGTGTTCTGTGTCCACCACCGACATGGCGAGCGCGACGGCGGAGGGGAGAGCCGCGGAGACACGACTGCAACGCGGCAGCATCGGCACGGCGGGGATCGTCTTCATCGTCATCGCGGGCGCCGCGCCCCTGACGGCCATGGCGGGCAACATCCCGCTGAGCATGGCACTCGGCAACGGCGTCGGGGTGCCCGGCGCCTACGTCCTCGTCGGGGCGCTCCTCCTCGTCTTCAGTGTCGGCTTCGCGGCCCTGAGTCGTCACGTCGTCCACGCCGGTGCCTTCTACGCGTACATCGGCTTCGGCCTGGGGCGCGGCGCCGGCGCGGTGGCGGCCTTCGTGGCCACCATCGCCTACAACGCCAGCGTCACCTCCCTGGCCGCCGCGTTCGCCTTCTTCACCCGCACGGCGATCCAGGAGGAGTGGGGGGTACGGATCCCCTGGGAGCTCCTGGCCCTCCTCGCCATCCTCGCCGCCGGACTGCTGAACCTGCGCGGGGTGGCCGTCTCCACCAGGATCCTGGCCACGCTGATGGCCCTGGAGCTGGGCATCCTCCTCATGATCGACATCGCGGTCGTGGCGGACCGCGGCGCCCGCTTCTCGTTCGAGGTCTTCGAGCCCGCCGCCGTGTTCGGCCCCGGCGTGGCGATCGCGCTGCTCTTCGGCATCCTCTCCTTCGCGGGCTTCGAGGCCACCGCGGTCTTCTCCGAGGAGGTGCGCAACCCCCGCCGCACGGTCGGCCGCGCCACCTTCGCCGTCGTGGTGCTCATGGCCCTGGTCTTCGCCGTCTCCAGCTGGGCGGCCCTCTCGGCGTACGACGACGGCGGCGCCGTGGCCGCGGCCCGGGCGAACCCCGGGGACTTCGCCTTCGAGCTCGGACGCACCTACCTGGGCGCCTGGTCGGTGCCGGTGATGCGGGGACTCGTGGTGCTCAGCTTCCTCGCCTCGGTGATCGCGGTCCACAACATGGCGGCCCGCTACATCCATTCGCTCGGCCGCTCGGGTCTGGTCTCTTCGTGGCTGGCGGTCACCCATCCGCGGCTGCGGACCCCCCACCGGGCGGGCCTGGTGCAGGTCGTGGTCTCGTGCGCGGTGCTCGGCCTGTTCGCCCTGCTCGGCGCGGACCCCCTGGTCGACGTGGTGCCGGCCCTCGCGGGGCTCTTCACCGTCGCGTTCCTCGCCCTGATGGCGGCGACCTCGTTCGCGATCCACCGGGCCTTCGCCACCAGGATCCACGACGAGCGGGGGGTGTGGACCACGAAGGTCGCGCCGCTGCTCGCCGGATTCCTGCTCACCGCCACCTGCGGCCTGGTGATCCTCCACTACGGGGTCCTGGTGGGGAGCGACTCCCTCTTCGCCCGCGCGATGCCCGCCGCCGTCCTGATCGCCGCCGTGGTGTGGGGGGTCCTCGCGCACCGGCGCCGGGTGCGGCGCGAGACAGACGGCGTCGCCGCCCCGGCGCCCGCCGACCGGCACACGATCCTTGAGGAGCGGTAGACCATGGCCATCTTCTTTCCCCGCACCGCGACGTTCGAGTTCGAGTTCCTGCGGACGCTCGGTCACGCCCGCTACGGCGGTGCCGACGTGGGGGAGTGCCTCGCCACCGCCGGCCGCATCGACGACGGGGACTTCGGCAGCTGGTACGAGGAGTGGACCCGGACCGCGGACCGGGTACGGGAGCAGGCCGGGACCAGCCTGGCCCGCGGCCGTACGGTCAGCGCCCGCGACGCGCTCATGCGCGCGTCCAACTACTACCGCAGCGCCGACTTCTTCCTGCACGGCGACCGGACCGATCCGCGCATCGCGGTCGCGCGGGAGGCGAGCGTCACCTGCTACCGGCAGGCCGCCGGCCTCTTCGACGCCCCGCTGGAGCGCGTGGGCATCCCCTACGAGGACACCACGCTGCCCGGCTACTTCTACGCCCCGGACACCTCCGGCCGGGTGCGCCCGACCCTCGTCATGCACAACGGCTTCGACGGCACGGGCGACGAGTGCTACTTCATGGGCGGCCGGGCGGCCCAGGAACGCGGGTACAACGTCCTCGCGTTCGAGGGTCCCGGACAGGGCGAGGTGATCCACGACCAGGGGCTGCCCTTCCGCCCCGACTGGGAGAACGTGGTCGGACCCGTCCTGGACTTCCTGTTGAAGCGGCCGGAGGTGGACGCGGACCGCGTCGCCCTGCTCGGCATCAGCATGGGAGGCGTCCTCGCCCCCCGGGCCGCGGCCTTCGACGACCGCATCGGCGCCGTGATCACCTTCGACGGCGTGTACGACATGTTCGCGTTCTCGCTCGGTCTCGTGCCGCTGCCCGCCGAGGAGGCGACGCGCCGCCTGCTCGCGGACGCCGACGACGAACTCGACGCCCTCCTCGACGAGGTGATCGCCGAGAACTCCGTCGCCCGCTGGTCCACCGACCACGGCATGTGGGTGCTCGACGCCCCCACCCCGCGGACGTTCCTCGGGAAGCTGTACGACTACCACCTGCGCGACGGGATCGCCGAGCGCGTCACCTGCCCCGTCCTGGTGATGAAGTCCGAGACGGACTTCGCCTTCGAGGGCCAGCCCGAGGCCCTCTACGCGCACCTGCCCGGCCCGAAGGGCTTCGCCGCGTTCACGAACGAGGAAGGGGCGGGCGCCCACTGCCAGGTGGGCGCCATGAACCTGGCCGCCGCCCGCATGTTCGACTGGCTCGACGGGGTGTTCGCCGACCTCTCCTAGGCTCCGTCCGGAGCGGGCGTCCGCCGGTCAGGGGGAGTTCAGCACCCCCGGGTTCCCGTCGGCCCAGCGGAGTGCGGCGCGCAGGCCCGACACGCGCCAAGTGCCGTCCGTGTGCCGCAGGGTGAGGCCGTACGTCCCGCCGTTGCGCCACAAGGGCGAGCCCATGGCGGTGTCGCCGCGCAGATGTGCGGTGACGTTCGCCGTGCAGGTCGCCTCGTCGCCCGCGATGTGGCTCAGTACGTTGGTGACGACGTGCTGGGTGGACAGCAGATGGCCGAGCTGCTCCGACCAGCGCTTCGCCTGCTCCGGGCCGGGGACCAGCTCGGGCGTGCCGCCGAAGAGGGAGGTGTAGTCCATCAGGACCTCCTCGGCGAAGACGTCGGCCAGCTGGTCCCAGGACCGTTCGTCGACGTACCAGAACAGCCGCGAGACGGTGTCCTGGACGTCGAGGCGGGCCGTCAGCTGCTCGATGTCCGTGGTCATGGTGTGTTCCCCGATCCGCAACGTATGTGCATCAACGTACCTACATAGGGAAGTTTTGTGCCGACCTTCTCCGCCGTCAAATCGGCGTCAACCCCGCGGACTCCGTCACCCGACCGCGCTCCCCGCCGCCCGGAACGCCACGACCGGGCACCCGCCCCGGCCGTCTACGCCGTCAGCGACCTCCACGTCCGGTACCCGGCGAACCGCGCCTTCGTCGCACGGCTGCGGCCGCGCACCGACCACGACTGGCTGATCGTCGCCGGCGACGTCGGGGAGTTCGCCGCGGACGTCGAATGGGCCCTGCGGACCCTCGCGGACCGCTTCCACACCGTGGTCTGGGCCCCCGGCAACCACGAGCTGTGGACCCCGCCGACCGACCCCGTCCAGCTGCGCGGCGAGCAGCGCTACCTCCACCTCGTCGCCCTGTGCCGGCGGCTCGGCGTCGTGACGCCGGAGGACCCCTGGCCGGTCTGGCGCGGCGAGGGCGGACCCGTGGCGATCGTCCCCCTCCACCTCCTGTACGACCACACCCTCCTGCCCGCCGGCACGGCCACCACGGAGGAGGCACTCGCCCGGGCCCGCGCCGCCGACATCGTGTCCACGGACGAGGTCCACCTGCACACCGACCCCTACCCCGGAGTGGCCGACTGGTGCCGCGCCCGCGTCGAACTCACCGAGCGCCGCCTGGCCGCGCTCGACCCGGAGCTGCCCACCGTCCTGGTCAACCACTTCCCCCTGACGGCCCACCCGACCCGGACGCTGCACCATCCCGAGTTCGCCCTCTGGTGCGGCGCACGGCGCACGGCCCACTGGCACCGTCGATACCACGCGCTCGCCGTCGTCTACGGACATCTCCACATCCCTCGGACGCACTTCGTGGACGGCGTCCGCTGCGAGGAGGTGTCGGTCGGCTATCCGCGCGAGTGGCGCGCCAGGGGAGAGCAGCCCCCCGCGCCGCGCCGGATCCTTCCCTTCGCCCCAGCCGACGACGAACCCGCCCCCGCCGCCTACGAACCCGCCACCGCCGCTGCCGAACCCGCCACCGTCACGGACGAGCCCACCCCCGTCCCCCTCACCCCTGCCCCAGGCGCCGACGAGCCCGCCACCGCGCCGCCCGGAGCCGCCGCGTGATCGAGGAGCTTCTCCCCGCGGCGGTCGCGAGCGCCGAGTCCTTCGGCCCGCCGGACGCCGCGCCGGGGGAGCTGTATCCCGAGGAGCGGGCCCTCGTCGCCGGCGCGGTGGACGCCCGGCGCCGTGAGTTCGCCGCCGGGCGGGCCTGCGCGCGGCGGGCCCTGGCCCGGCTCGCCGTGCCACCCGCGGCGGTCCTCCGGGGGGAGCGGGGCGAACCCCGCCGGCCGCGCGGCACGGTGGGCAGCATCACCCACTGCGCCGGGTACCAGGCGGCCGCCGTCGCCCCGGAGGCACGCGTCGCCGCCGTCGGCATCGACGCCGAACCGAACAGGCCGCTGCCGCCCGGGGTCCGCCCCGACGTCGTCACGGCGCCGGAGGAGGAGGCGATGGTGCGCCGACTGGCGGGCGAGGCACCGGACATCCACTGGGACCGGCTGCTCTTCAGCGCCAAGGAGTCCGTGTACAAGGTCTGGTCACCGCTCTCCGGCGGCGGATGGCTCGACTTCGACGAGGCCGTCGTCGCGTTCGACCGGCGGACACGGCAGTTCACGGCCGGGATCGTCGACTCCGGGGCCCGCCGTGGCCACCCGTCCTTCGCCCGGCTGACCGGCCGCTGGGCGGCGCGGGGCGGACTGCTGCTGACGGCCGTCACCGTCGCTCCCGCCCTCCCGTTCGCGGGAGGCACCCGTGCCCCGTAGAGGAGGAGCCGTGCACGACCCCGACGTCCCCGCCGTTCCCACCACCGCCCCCGCGGCCGACACCGAGCGGGCGGGACCGGACGCCGCGTACGGCGAGCTGACGGTGCTGGAGCTCGTCTCGCTCGCCCTGGACAACCGGACAGGTCCGGCCGCCCGGGCGGCCCCGAGGAAGCCCCCCGACCCCGCGGCCCCCATGCCGGCCGGGCTGGCGAAGGACATCGACGAGGCCGTTCGGCGCCTGTTCCTGCTCGGTGCGTCACGCGACGCACCGGGCGCGGCGATCGAGGCCCGCATCCGCGAGGCCGCCGGGCGGTGCCGCCTCCGCTGCGGGAGGTGACCGGCGTACGCGCGAAGTCCCCGGCCGCGCACCGGGGTCGCCGGTGGGGCCGGGGGCTCGTCACCCGGCCGGGGTCACCGCAGCGGGACCTCCGCGAGGCCGACCACCGCGGAGAAGAGGGTGTCGTCGTGCTGCTCGGCCTCGACACGGACGCGCGCCGATTCGCCCGGTGCGGCCGGCAGCGGCCGGGCCCGCAGCAGACAGGGGGCGTCGAGCTCCACGTACCGGACGAAGCCGATGTCCATGGAGACGGGGATCACCGGCCGGGGGTGCGCGGTGGCCATGGCCGCCTGGCGCGCGCCCTCCAGCAGGAGCATGCCCGGGACGTGGTCGACCGGGTGGTCGAAGAGCACGGGGTGCGCGGTGTCGGCCCGCAGCTGCCACATCCGCGGGGTGCTGGTACAGGAGAGGACCACGTCGTCGAAGGCGTCCCGGCCGACGTACTGCGGGGGCTTCGGCGGCGGAAGGGCGCGGGGGCCGGATCCGGCGGCGTCCGCGTACGGGCCGCGCAGCCGGCGGTAGACGGCCGGGTCCTGGATCGTGAAGCGGGTCCGCGCCGTCCCGAGGGGGGCGCCGTCGCGTAATGCCTCGACCTCCAGGGAGAGGGAGGCCGCGCGGGACTTGCGGTACGTGACGTCCGGGCAGGCGACGCGCAGTTCGATGTCGACCGGGCCGGTGCCGTCCGCGCGCAACGCCTCGGCGTCGAGGTCCCACCGGAAGTCCTGCCAGAGCAGATGGTGTCCCAGCGGCACCTGGTAGGCGGCGTGGGAGAGCAGCGGCAGCGTCTGGCGGACGGTCTCGCCGAACAGGAGCGGGTCGAGCAGGCCGTACCGGGTGCGGTAGAAGCCGTGCGCGCCGGGCCAGCGGGCGCCGACGGTGAAGGCGTCGCGGCCGCGGCGCCGCCAGGTGGTCAGCAGCACCTCGTCCCGGTCGGTCTTGTGGGTGAAGGACTGGGGTACTTCGGCCGTCTCTGTGACAAGCTCCGCGGCGGGTGGGTTCGTGGTCACGCGTGACATCGATGTGCTCCTCATGTCGGCATTCGAAGCGTGTGGTGTCGGTGGTTGAACCTCCCATAACATAGAGGTCGTTCTTTTTTATTGTCGAGGGAGTTTCGTACGTGACACGGCACAGACAGGACCGCGCGCTGAGGACACGAGAGCTGCTGCTGAGGGCGGCGGCGGAGGTCTTCGACGAGAGCGGCTTCTCCGGCGCCAGCATCAACAAGATCCTTGGGCGCGCCGAGGTCACGGCGGGCGCCCTGTACTTCCACTTCCAGTCCAAGGAGGGGCTGGCCCGGGCCGTCATCCTGGAGCAGGCGGCCGACCTGCAGTTCCCCCAGGGGGAGGGGGGTCTCCAGCATCTGCTGGACATGACCCTCTACCTCGGGGTCGAGATGCAGCGGAACGTCCTGCTCCGCGCCGGCGTCCGACTCGCCGTCGAACAGGGCGAGTCCGGCCTGCGGGAGTACGAGATCTACGAGTGGTGGATCGAGCAGTTCCGCCGCGAACTCGTGGTCGCCCGCCGCATGGGCCAGCTCCTTCCCCACGTGGACGAGGCGAAGTTCGCCCGGATACTGGTCGGCGCCTACACCGGGACGCAGATCATGTCGCAGATCTCCACCAAGCACGCGGACCTGCCCGAGCAGATCTCCGTCCTGTGGGAGTACCTGCTGCCGGCGGTGGCGCCCGCCGAGGTCGTCGCCACGCTCGACATCGACCCGGACCGCGCACGGTGAAGCCCTGACGCCACGGTGACGGCGGGTCCCCGCCGTCACTTCGTGTTCACTCGTGCACATCGGAAAAACATAGCGAACGTTCTATACTCTTCTGGTTGTCCATCGCAGCGCAGGACGAATGGGGGAGCTGTGTTACCCACGTACCACTCGTGCCGACAGCTACTGAACGCCGCCACCGGCGGATCCGCCGTACCCGCCGGCGGGGGGTGGTGACGGTGAGGCAGGAGCGCGCCGTACAGACCAGAAGGGCACTGATCGAGGCGGCCGGCGCCGAGTTCGACCGGAACGGCTATCCGGGGTCGTCGCTCTCCCGGGTCAGCAGGGCCGCCGGAGTCACCATGGGGGCGTTGACCTTCCACTTCCCGGCCAAAGGAGAACTGGCCGACGCGGTCCACGCCTCCGGAGTGGCCGCCACCCGGGAAGTGCTGCGGCAGCTGAACGCGGAGCCCGGCACCGCGCTCCAGGCGATCATCGACCTCACGCACGCCCTCGCCCAGCTGCTCGCCGAGAACGTCGAGGTCCGCGCGGCCGCCCGGCTCGACCGGGAGCGCGAGGACGCGGACCCGGCCTGGCAGTCGGAGTGGGCTCCCGTCCTGCGGGACCTGCTCGCCCGGGCCCGCCGGGAGGGGACGTCCGAGACCGACCTGGAAGCCGTGGCCGTCCTCGCCACCTATCTCGTGGCGGGAGCCGAGGCCGCCGTCCGCGACGGCGTCCTGAGCGCCGGCGTGGGAGAGCACCTCACCCGGCTGTGGAACCTCGCCCTCGCCGATATGCCGGCGGGAGTCACGCGACTCCTCCCCGCCGGACGCGCCCCGTCGGCGGGCGACCCCGACGACCTCCTCCCGCGGTCCCACGGCTCCGGCCTCACGGACCCGCCCGCGGACGAGACCGGCCCGGAGGCCCTGACCTCCGTGTACGCCGCCGGCTGCTGGGCCGGCGCTCCCCTGTGAACCCGGGGGCCGCAGGACGCCGCCCGGAGTGAACCCGGGGCGCCGCCGCCCTCCGGCCGCCGTCCGCGGAGGCGTGGGCCAACGGCTCCGTCCGGCCGACCACTCCGCCGAAACGCCGGGCCATCGGCCCGGCGTTTCGGCGGCCGGTTCCTCGGCGGGCCGAAGGCAGGGCTGTGGTCAAGCGGTCCGGCGAAGCCGGATCAGTCGGCTTGCGTGGTCGCCGGCGGGCATGGCCAGGTCGATGCCGCGTCGGATCAGGACGGCGCCGCTGTACGTGGTGCCCAGGTCCAGGTCCAGGTACCGGGCGGCGGGGTCCAGGGCCGACAGCGCGAGTGCCGTGGGCGCGTGGCCGAAGCGGGTCGTGGGGCGCCAGGCGAGAACGGCGTGTTCGGTGCCGTCCTCGGAGGCGTAGTGCATGCCCGTGACACCGCCGGGGCCGCTGAGGCGGTGCTGGCGCCCGTGCTGGACGAGCGGGCGGATCTCCTTGTAGCGGGCGACGAGCACGGCGGCCTCGTCGAGTTCCTCCTCGGACCAGCGGGTGAGGTCCCCGCCGAGGCCGAGCGCTCCGGCCATCGCCACATGGAAGCGGAAACCCAGGGGCGTGGCGCGGCCGGTGGTGACGTTGGGGCTGTCGGTCACCCAGGCGGCCATGGCCTGTGCGGGGAAGACCTGGCCGAAGCCGTGCTGGATGGCGATCCGGTCGACCGGGTCGGTGTTGTCGGAGGTCCATGCCTGGTCGGTACGGGCGAGGACGCCGAGGTCGACCCGCCCGCCACCGCCCGCGCATGCCTCGATCCGCAGGCCGGGGTGGTCGGCGCGCAGGCGGTCCATGATCCGGTACACGGCACGGGTGTGGTCGATCCACAGCCGGTCGGGGTCGGGATGCCCCGGCCAACCCGCCTCGGTGACGACCCGGTTGGCGTCCCACTTGAGCCAGTCGACGGCATGGTCACGCACCAGCCGGTCCAGGGTCCGCAGCGCCCACGCCTCGACCTCGGGCCGGGCGAAGTTCAGCATGAGCTGGTTGCGGAGTTCGGTGGCGTCCCGGGTGGGTGAGTGGACGACCCAGTCGGGGTGGGCGCGGTAGAGGTCGCTGTCGCGGTTGACCATCTCCGGCTCCACCCACAGCCCGAAGTCCATGCCCAGGCGGTGCACCTCGTCGGCGAGCGGCCGCAGGCCGTCGGGGAAGGCCGAGGGCCGGGGTGTCCAGTCGCCGAGGCCCGCCCGGTCGCTGGTGCGCGCGCCGAACCACCCGTCGTCCAGGACGAACAACTCCGCTCCGAGGCGGGCGGCGAGACGGGCCAGGTGCAGCTGGCCGGGGTGGTCGACACCGAAGCCGGTGGCTTCCCACGAGTTGTAGAGGACGGGCCGGTCCCGCTCGGGGGAGGGGAGCACGTGGGTGCGGACGTACGCGTGCCAGGCGCGGCTCGCGGCACCGAAGCCGCCGTCGGTGTACAGGCCCGCGAAGACCGGGGTGCGCAAGGTCTCGCCCGGGCCGAGCGTCCAGCCGACGCCCTCGTGACCGAAGCCGCCGGTCCAGGTGGTGCGGCCGACCGGATCCCGGTGCACGGTGATGCGCCAACTTCCGCTCCAGGCCAGGGCGGTGCTCCAGACCTCGCCGTCCTCCTCGCCGGCGGTGCCGTCGTCGAGGGCGAGCCAGGGGTTGGCGTGGTGGCTGGTGACGCCGCGGCGGCTGGTGAGGACGGTCTCGGCGACCGGGAGCCGGTCGCGTTGCAGCTGGAACTCGCTGTTCCAGCCCCCGGCGAGGTGGCTGAGCCGGTAGTCGGGGAGGGCGGGGGCCGTCCAGGAGGCGGAGTCGAACCGGTCGACGGCGATCGGACCGGAGTCCTCGGGCCCGGTGTGGGTGAGTTCGGTCCAGCGTTCGACGACGTCGCTGTCGGGGCGGACCCGGTAGCAGAGCTCGGCGGTCAGCGGGTAATGGCGGTCGGCAAGGCGAAGGCGCAGCTCGCCGCCTTCGACGTGGTGGCCGGCGAAGTGCCACTGGGCGCCCCGCGTACCGTCGGCGAAGCGGACCTGGAGGCCCGCGGGTCCGAAGCGCGCTCCGGTCTGCGGCGCCAGTTCGTCCGGTGCGGCATCGGCCTCGAAGCTGCTCGCCGCGGGGGAGGCCGCGTCGGGGTGTGCCTTGAACTCCGCGGTGTCGAAGGCGGGTCCCCAGTACAGATGCCGGGGGCTGCCGTCGGCGCCGACGCGTACGGCGTACACGCTGTGGGGGGTCTGGAGGACCGCGAGCCCGAGGGCGCGGTCGAACGAGACGGTCGAGGACGTTCGAGGCACGAGTGGTCCCAGGAGAGTCGAGCGAACGTGTGAGTCCGGCGTGCCGCGGAGGGGCGGTTGTCGCCGAAAGCCTCCGGAGGGGCACGCAAGTGACCCGAGAGTAGGGGCGCCGGTTCGCGAAAATCAATACTGGACGAACTTATTTATTTACCGGTACGTTGCCGCCGTGTTTCCGAACCAGACACGGCCGTTGGTCACCGCTCCGGCCGAAACCGCCATCCTGAGCCTGCTGTTGGCCGAGAGCCCGCTCAGCCGGGTCGAACTGGCCCGCCGCACCGGGCTGTCCTCGACCGCGGTGACCAAGGCCGCCAGGCCCCTGATCGACGACGGCTACCTGCACGAACTCCCACCGGAGCGCACCGCCCCAGGAGCCGGACGCCCGGTGAACCCGCTGTCCGTCACCCCGGACCGGGAGTTCTTCGTCGGCGTGAAGATCAGTGCCGACACCCTCTACGGCACGGTGTGCGACCTGCGGTCCCGGCCCCGCGTCCACGCGAGCCGCCCGCTGGTCGACCGCGGCCCGACGGCCGTGTGTGCCCTGATCGCCGACCTCGTCGACGAACTCCTGGACTCACAGCCCGAGTTCCGGTCCCGTACGCGACACGTGGGCATCGCCGTCTCCGGAGACGTCGACCGTCCCGGTGGACGCGTGCGCTACTCGGTGCTCCCCGGCTGGCGCGACGTGCCGCTGGCCGAGACCGTGTCCCGTGCCACCGGGCTGAGCGTCACGATCGCCAACGACGTCAAAGCCCTGACCGTCGCGGAGCACTGGTTCGGCGACGGCATCGGGACCGAGTACTTCGCGCTCGTCACGATGGGCGCGGGAATCGGCTCCGGGATCGTCGTCAACGGCCAACTGGTCGACGGTGCTTACGGGGTGGCCGGCGAGATGGGCCACATCAGTGTCGATCCGGCGGGCCCGCGCTGCCACTGCGGCTCGATCGGCTGCGTCGAGGCGATCGCGTCGAGTGACGCCATCCTCGGCACGGTACGCCGAGCCACCGGCCGCAAGGACCTCGACTTCGACGGTACGGTCCGCCTCGCCCGCGACGGAGACCCCGCCGCGCGGGAGGCGTTCGCCCGGGCCGGCAAGGCCATCGGTGTCGGCATCGCCAATCTGGTGAGCCTCCTGGGGCCCGAACGCGTCGTCGTCACCGGAGAAGGGCTCGACACCTACGACCTCTTCGGCGTGCACATCAGGGAGGCGTACGCCGCGCACTGCTTCAAGGCGGCCGCGAAGTGCCCGCTGACCCTGCGGCCCCTTCCCTGGGAGGAATGGGCCCGAGCCGCCGCCGTCGTCAGCATCCAGGCGCTCTTCCCGTGAGGGCGCCACGGACCGCGACGAAGGGGCACCCCATCGACGCCGTGTGACCGGAACCCCGATCGCCGGCCCACGTCACCGACGTGACCGATGTCCGTCACCGCCTGCCAGCCGTGATCGTCGGACACCGGTCCCGCCGGACAACGCAAACCCGCACGCCCACATCACCATGCGAGGAAACGACATGAGCGCACAGAGAACCCAGCTTAGCCGCAGAGGATTCCTCGGAGGTTCCCTCCTCTTCGTCGCCGGAACGGCGATCGGCTGCACCACCAGCCCGACCGGCGGCTCCTCGTCCGGAGCCGAGACCACCCTGAACGTCTGGTCCCACGCCTACGGCGAGGTCGGCACCCAGCAGGCCCTCACCCGCTACGCCACCGAGTTCACCAAGGCCAACCCGGACATCGCCGTCAAGGTCACCTGGGTGCCCGGCGACTACACGGCCAAGCTCAACGCGTCACTGCTCACCGACGCCGCGCCCGACGTCTTCGAGCACGGCGACTTCACGCAGGGGCTCGCCCGGCGCGGCCAGGTCGCCGCGCTGGACGCGGAGTACGGCAGCGTCAAGGACGACTTCAACCAGAGCGGCCGCGACCTGGTGACCGTCGACGGGAAGCTCTACGGCGTCAAGATGATCGATGACGTCCAGATGCTCTACTACCGCAAGAGCGCCCTCGCCAAGGCCGGGATCACCCCGCCCACCACCTTCGACGCGCTCGTCACCGCCGCCAAGGCGCTGACCACCAAGAAGAGCAAGGGGCTGTTCGTCGGCAACGACGGAATCGGCGAGACCCCGGCCCTCTCGGTGTTCTCCAACCGCGGCGAGCTGGTCGCCGACGGCAAGGTCGCCTTCGCCTCGCCCCAGGGCGTCGAGGCCGTCACGGGCCTCAAGCGCCTGCACGACGACAAGTCCCTGCTGCTCGGCTTCACCACCGACTGGTGGGACCCCTCGGCCCTCGTCCAGGACGTCGTGCCGATGCAGTGGTGCGGCCTCTGGGCCATGCCCGCCATCAAGGAGGCACTCGGCGACGACTTCGGCATCCTGCCGTGGCCCGCCTTCAAGGCCGGCGGCGCTCCGGTCCTGCGGGTCGGCGGCTGGACGAGCTGCGTCAACGCCAAGGGCAAGAACGTGGACGCGGCCAAGAAGTTCGTCAAGTGGCTCTGGATCGAGCAGACCGACCTCCAGCAGGACTGGTCGGAGAGCTACGGCTTCCACGTCCCGCCGCGCAAGTCCGTCGCCGCCACGGCCGGCAAGCTCAGCAAGGGCACCGCCAAGGAGGCCGTCGAGCTGGCCGCGAAGTACGGCAGGAGCAACCCGAACACCTGGGACTCCGCCTCCGGCACCCCGTTCGGCGCCGCCGTCTCGAAGATCGTCACCGGTCAGGGAGACCCCGCCGCGCTGCTGGCCGACGCGGCCAAGCAGGCTCAGGCCGCCGTGGACAAGCAGCTGTCCTGATGAACGCCACCACGCACTCCCCGCCACGCTCCGGGAGAGCAGGGCGCCCCGCGGTCACACCGCGGGGCCCCGCCCGGAACCGCGGGCGTCGCACCGACCTGCGCTCCTGGGGCGCGTTCGCCCTGCTCACCGCGCCGATGCTGATCGGCCTCGGGGTGTTCAAGTACATCGCCATCGGCTGGAGCTTCCTGCTCAGCCTCAGCGACGCCCAGGGCACCATCGCGCTCGGCGACTGGGTGGGGCTCGACAACTACCGGCAGCTGCTCGGCGACGCCGTCTTCCAGGGCTCGCTGGTCAAGATCCTGCTGTTCACCCTGTTCATCGTGCCGATCACCTTCGCGGCCTCGCTCGGCCTCGCGCTCCTCGTGCACCGGATCCGGCGGGGCCGGGCCGTCCTGCGGACCGCGTTCCTGATCCCCGCCGCCGTCTCGTACGTCGCGGCCTCGCTGCTGTGGAAGATGTCCCTGTTCAGCGGGATGCCGGCCGGCATCGCCAACATGATCGGCGGCTGGTTCGGGATGGAGGCCGTCCCCTGGCTGCAGGCCGGCTCGCCCCCGCTGTACTGGATCGCCCTGGTGACCCTGCGCCTGTGGCTCCAGGTCGGCTTCTACATGGTGCTCTTCCTCGCCGGCCTTCAGGCGATCCCGAAGGAGCTGTACGAGGCCGCGGCCCTGGACGGCGCCACCGGACTGCGTCTGCTGCGCCGGATCACCCTGCCGATGCTGCGCAACACCTCCGTGGCCGTGCTGATGCTGCTGTTCATCGCCGCCTTCCAGGCGTTCGACGAGTTCTACAACCTGTTCGGCAGCGGCCTCTCCGGGACGGGCACCGCGCCGGTGAAGACCCCGCTGATGTACCTCTACGACACCGCGATGGGCGCCCAGAACTACGGTCTCGGATCGGCCGGAGCCTTCGTCCTCACGGCCCTGATCGTCGGGGTGACGCTGATCCAGGGGCGGATCACGGGCTTCGGAAAGAGCGAGGAGTGAGCTCGTTGGCGACTGTACGAGAAGGAGCGCGTGCCCTTCGGGGCCCTGTGCGCGGCTTGCTGGCCGGAGCCCTGATGGTGGTGTTCCTGACCCCCTTCTACCTGATGCTGCGCAACGCGCTGATGGACACGCGGACCCTGACGTCGCCGGAGTGGACCTGGTGGCCCTCGACGATGCACTGGGAGAACTTCACCTCCCTGTTCAGCGACCCCATGGTGAACATGGGCCAGGCCCTGGCCAACTCCCTGCTGATCGCCGCGATCACGGCCCCGGTGTCGACCCTGCTGGCCTCGGCCGCCGGCTTCGCGCTCGCCCGCATCCCGGTACCCGGGCGCGGTGTCGTGCTCGGTCTCGTCCTGGCCACGCTGATGATTCCCGGCTCGGCCACCTTCGTGCCCACGTTCGTCGTCGTGGGCTCGCTCGGCGGCGTCAACACCCTGTGGGGTCTCGTCGCACCCGGACTCTTCAACCCCTTCGCGGTGCTGCTGTTCCGCAACTTCTACCTGCAGTTCCCCCGGGAGATCGAGGAAGCGGGCCGCCTCGACGGGCTCGGCTGGCTCGGCCTCTACCGCAGGATCGCCCTGCCGTCGTCCGGCGCGATGCTCGCCTCCCTCGGCGCGCTCGCCTTCATCGACAGCTGGAACGCCTTCCTGTGGCCGCTGGTCATCGGCCAGGACCCGACCGCCTGGACGGCGCAGATCGCCCTGTCCACCTTCCTCACGGCGCAGACCGTCAACCTGCCCGGCCTGTTCGCCGGCGCCGTCGTGACCATCACCCCTCTGGTGGTCATGTTCCTGATCGCGCAGCGCCACATCGTCGAAGGCATCGCCCACTCCGGCCTCAAGGGCTGACGGCGCCCTCGGCTCCGCGACTCCGGACCGTCGGTCCGGAACGCAGTACCTCCTTCACTCCCACACCTTGGAGGACAGCACCATGAGATCACGCATGCCCGACGGCGCCCTCGCGAGGACCCTCGCCCGGGCCCTGACCGCCGCGCTGGCCACCGGCGCCCTGCTCGTCAGCGCACTCCCCGGCACGGCGACCGCCCTCGCACCCGCCGCCGCGACCGACGCCCCCGTCGCGCTGACCGGCGAGCAGCTGGCCGCGTCCTGGACCGGCCCGCTGAGCACGCGGGGCCGGTACATCGTCGACGCCGACGGCGACCGATTCAAGCTGAAGGCAAGCAACTGGGCTGGCGCCCAAGGCACTTGGGAGGGCAGCGGCAACGAGAGCGACGTCGCCAACCACCAGGCGGACCAGATGTCGAACAACATCCCGCTCGGCCTGGACCGCACGCCGATCAGCCGGATTCTCGCCGACTTCCACGCGCTCGGCATCAACGCGATCCGGCTGCCCTACTCCGACGCGATGATCAACGACGACACCCTGGTGCCGAACTACGCCGTCGCGGCCAACCCGCAGCTGGAGGACAAGACCCCGCTCGAGGTGTTCGACGCGGTCGTCGCCGCTCTCACCGCCGACGGCTTCGCGGTCATACTGAACAACCACACCACCACCTACCGTTTTTGTTGCTCCCTGGACGGCAACGAACGCTGGAACACCAGCCAGACCACCGAGCAGTGGATCGACGACTGGCTGTTCCTGGTGAAGCGCTACAAGTCGAACAAGCGTGTCGTCGGCGCGGACCTGCGCAACGAGGTCCGTCGTGACTGGAACGACGACCCGAACTGGGGCTGGGGCAACGAGCACGACCTCTACAACGCCTTCCAGCTGGCCGGCAACAGGATCCTGGAAGCCGACCCGGACATGCTCGTCATCATGGAGGGCATCAACTGGCAGGGCATCCCGCAGGGCATGTTCTCCCACGGCCGGCCGACGCTGACCCCGGTCCGCAACCTGTCCAACACCCTGATCAACTCCGGAAAGCTGGTCTACTCGGCCCACTTCTACGGCTTCACCGGCCCCAACCACACCGGTTCGAGCGGTGGTTGGCAGAACGGCGAGACCAACGACCCGCGCTACCGGGACCTCTCGCCCGAGGACCTCGTCCGGGTCGTCGACGACCAGGCCCTGTTCGTCACCGAAGAGGGCCAGCACTTCACCGCTCCCGTGTGGGTCAGCGAGTTCGGCACCGGTGGACGCGGTCAGACGGACGAGAAGGAGAAGGACTGGTTCGCCCGCTTCACCGACATCCTGGTGGAGAACGACACCGACTTCGCCCAGTGGCCGCTGGTCGGCTGGACCACCAACGGCAAGATCAACGACAACTGGGCGCTGATCTCCTACGACGACGCCGGTCAGCGGCAGGCGATCAACGACCCCGGCGACTGGCGCGCCACGCACTGGAACAAGCTGGTCAACGCCTCCGGCAAGACCGGCCAGGTCGCCACCGTCGACCACTGGAACATGGTCGACCTCGACTTCGGCGACCAGAACCTCTCCGCCACCATGCGCCGGCAGGCGGACTGGAACGTCGGCAACCGGAAGGGCAACTGCCCCGACAGCCAGCGGCTCGTCGCCCTCGCCCGGAGCAACAACCGCGGTCTGTGCACCGACGTCGACCAGCCCGTCAAGGCCGACGGCATGTGGACCACCGTCGTCGACGAGCGCTACGTCAAGAGCGGCGACTGGGCGGGCGGCTACAACAAGCTCGAATGCCCCAAGGACACCTTCGCCGTCGGCTACAGCGTCAACGGCAACGCGATGGCCGCCCTGCTCTGCGCACCTTCCGCCACGTCGCTGCCCACCACGAACCGGCTGCTCTGGTTCGACCACGGAGACAACCGGCCCGCCACCGGCGGCTCCACCGCCAGCGACTGGGCGCCCGGCGCCTACAAGGGCCAGTGCAGGGACGACGAGTACCTCGCCGGCGTCGCGTACACCTGGAAGTGGCAGCACGGTGGGGCCCCCGACGCACTCCTCTGCCGCCCCCTGAGCTGACCGACAGCCTCAGGCACCGGCACCCCTGGCACCGGCACCCCCAGCACCCGCAACCCCAGCACCGACACCTAGGAGCACCACAGCCATGCCACGACTGGAGATCGCCGCAGACGGCTTCCGTCTCGACGACCGTCCGTTCCGCATCATCTCCGGCGGACTGCACTACTTCCGCGTCCACCCGGAGCAGTGGGCCGACCGGCTCCACAAGGCGCGGCTGCTGGGGCTCAACACGGTCGAGACCTACGTCCCGTGGAACCTGCACTCGCCCCGGCGCGGCGAGTTCCGCGTGGACGGAGGTCTCGACCTGCCCCGCTTCCTCGACCTCGCCGCCGCCGAGGGACTGCACGTCCTGCTCCGGCCCGGCCCGTACATCTGCGCGGAATGGGACGGCGGGGGCCTGCCCTCGTGGCTGCTCGCGGACGAGGACATCGAACTGCGCAGTCGCGACCCCCGCTATCTGAAGGCGGTGGACGACTACCTCGGATCCCTCATGGCGACCGTGCGCCCCTACCTCGCGACCCGCGGCGGACCCGTCATCGCCGTCCAGCTGGAGAACGAGTACGGCGCCTACGGCGACGACTCCGGCTATCTCGCCGACCTGGCCGAGCTGCTCCGGCAGCACGGCGTCGACGTCCCGCTGTTCACCTGCGACCAGCCCTCCGACCTGGAGCGCGGCGGACTCGACGGAGTCCTGCGCACGGTCAACCTCGGCAGTCGCGTGGAGGCGGGGCTCGCCGAACTGCGCACCCAGCAGCCCGAAGGCCCGCTGATGTGCTCCGAGTTCTGGATCGGCTGGTTCGACCGCTGGGGTGGCACCCACGTCACCCGCAGCACGCAAGACGCGGCAGCCGACCTCGACCGGCTGCTCGCGGCCGGCGCCTCGGTCAACCTCTACATGTTCCACGGAGGCACCAACTTCGGCTTCACCAACGGCGCCAACGACAAGGGCACCTACCGGCCCACCGTCACCTCCTACGACTACGACGCCCCGCTGGACGAGGCCGGCGACCCCGGGCCCAAGTACGCGGCGTTCCGCGAGGTCATCGCCCGGTACGCCCCCGTACCCGACGAACCGGTCCCCGCTCCCGCGCCCAAGCTGTCCGCGGCCGTCGCCGAACTCACCACCTGCGCGGGCCTCCTGGACCAGGTCGAGGGGATCGGCGGCCTGGCGGTGCACGCCGACCGTCCGGTCACCATGGAGCAGCTCGGCCAGTCCTTCGGCTTCGTCCTGTACGAGACGATCCTTCCGGACATCGGCCGGACCGTGCTCCGATTCGACGAGGTGCGCGACCGTGCACAGGTCTTCGTCGACGGGCAGCCGGTCGGCGTCCTGGAGCGGGAGAACCACGAGCACGCGATCAGTTTCCTCGTCCCCCGGCAGGGTGCCCACCTGGACGTGCTCGTGGAGAACCAGGGCCGCGTCAACTACGGGTCCGCCATGCACGACCGCAAGGGGCTGCTCGGCGCCGTCACCGCCAACGGCCTTCCCCTCGTGGACTGGTACAGCCGTCCGCTGCCGCTGGACGACCCGAGCACGCTCTGCTACACGGCACTCGACGCCTCCGCGCCCCCGGTCGGACCGGCCTTCCACCACGGATACGTGGACATCGCCCGCCCCGCCGACGGCTTCATCGCCCTGGACGGCTGGACCAAGGGCCTGGTGTGGATCAACGGCTTCGCCCTCGGCCGCTACTGGTCCCGAGGCCCGCAGACCACGCTCTACGTCCCCGCCCCGGTCCTGCGCGCGGGGCGGAACGAGATCACCGTCCTCGAACTGCACGGCTCCACCACACGGAAGGTGGAGCTGCGCGGCACATCGGACCTGGGGCCCGTCGAGGACTGAGACCGCCGCCACCCCCTCGACACGCCACCACCGTCTGCTGGGAGAGACCGACGATGCCCCCGTACGCTTCCGATGCTCCCGACACCGTCGCTCCGACGGCATCCACACCGGGATGGTGGCGTGAAGCCGTCGTCTACCAGGTGTACCCGCGCAGCTTCGCCGACGGGAACGGCGACGGGATGGGCGACCTCCCCGGCGTCCGCAGCCGACTGCCGTACCTGAAGGAGCTCGGCGTCGACGCCCTGTGGCTGAACCCCTTCTACGCCTCCCCGCAGGCGGACGCGGGCTACGACGTCGCCGACCACCGGGCCGTCGAGCCCGTGCTCGGCACCCTCGCGGACGCCGAGGGCCTGATCCGGGACGCCCACGAGCTCGGGATGCGGGTGATCGTGGACCTCGTGCCCAACCACTCCTCCGAACGGCACGAGTGGTTCCGGCGCGCGAGGGAGGAGGGACCGGGCTCGCCGTACCGCGACCGCTACCACTTCCGCCCCGGAAAGGGCGAGAAGGGGGAGCTGCCGCCCAACGACTGGACCTCCGTCTTCGGCGGCCCCGCCTGGACCCGCACGGAGAACCCGGACGGCACACCCGGCGACTGGTACCTGCACCTCTTCGCCCCCGAGCAGCCCGACTTCGACTGGGACCACCCGGCCGTCGGGGAGGATTTCCACTCGATCCTGCGGTTCTGGCTCGACCGGGGAGTCGACGGTTTCCGGGTCGACGTCGCCCAGGGGCTGGTCAAGGCCGAGGGACTGCCCGACGTCGGCCGCACCGACCAGCGCAGGATGCTCGGCACCGAGGCCACGCCGTACTGGGACCAGGACGGCGTCCACGAGATCTACCGCTCGTGGCGCGGGATCCTCGACTCGTACCCGGGGGAGCGGATGTCGGTCGCCGAGGCGTGGGTGCCGACGCCGGAACGCACCGCCCTGTACGTACGACCCGACGAGCTGCACCAGGCGTTCGACTTCGACCTCATGGGCGTCTCCTGGGACGCCGAGGAGATCCGGCAGGCCGTCGACACCTCACTGGAGGCCGGCCGGACGGTGGGCTCGTCGGCGACCTGGGTGCTGTCCAACCACGACACCTGCCGGCACGCCACCCGGTTCGCCGGTCCGCAGGCCGGGGGAGGGCGCCCGCGGGCGGGCGATCGCGAGCTCGGCCTGCGCAGGGCGCGCGCCGCCACGCTCCTCATGCTCGCGCTGCCCGGCTCCGCGTACCTCTACCAGGGCGAGGAACTGGGCCTCCCCGAGGTCACCGACCTGCCGGACGAGGCGCGCCAGGATCCGGCCTTCGCCCGCAGGGGGGACATGGAGGGATTCCGCGACGGCTGCCGAGTGCCCCTTCCGTGGACCGCCGCCGGCCCCTCGTACGGCTTCGGGACGGGCGGTAGCTGGCTGCCGCAGCCCGAGGACTGGGGAACGCTCAGTGTCGAGGCCCAGACGGGCGACCCGGACTCGACGCTGGAGCTGTACCGTGCGGCGCTGGCCCTGCGCCGGAGGCATCCGGGCCTCGGCGCCGGAGACACCGTCGAGTGGGACGACGCGCCCCACGGCGTCCTCGCCTTCCGGCGGCCGGGCTTCGTCTGCACGAGCAACACGGCGGACCGGGCACTGATCATCCCCTCGCCCGGACGCCCGCTGCTCGCCAGCTCCCCGATCGAGACCCTCGAAGGCCCGCCTGGCGCGGCTTTCGCCCTGCCCGCGCACACCACCGTGTGGTGGACGGCCTGACGCACCACGGCCTCGCCGAGCTTCGCCCGAACGACCACGGAGACATCGATGCACAGCAAACAACGCCTCACCGAGCAGCGGCTCGCCCGTGTCCTCGACCAGCGCATCAGGCCGGCCGTCCACGCCCGTACCGTCCCGCTCGACATCGCGATCTGGAACGTCCCCGGCGAACCCGTCCCCGTCACCGACGGCCTGGCCGCACCGTACGAGCCGGTGACGCTCGGCCACCGCTGGGGGCCGCCGTGGACCACCAGCTGGTTCCGGATCAGCGGCAGAGTGCCGGAGGAATGGGCCGGCCGGCGCGTGGAGGCCGTCATCGACATCGGCTTCAACTTCACCGGTGCGGGCTTCTCCAGCGAGGGCCTGGTCTACCGCGCCGACGGCACCGTCGTGAAGGCCCTCAACCCCCGCAACGCCTACATCCCGGTCGCCGACCCGGCGGTCGGTGGCGAGGAGTTCACGTACTACGTCGAGTCCGCCGCCAACCCGAACCTGAACGACAGCCACGTACCCACCCGCACCGGCGACCGGCCCTCCTGGCTGACCGGCACCGGCACCGGCATCGCCGACGCTCCGATCTACCAGCTGCTCCGCCTCGATCTCGCGGTCTTCGACACCGAGGTGTGGGAACTCGCCCAGGACCTGGACGTCCTCGGCGAGCTCATGCGCGAACTCCCCGAGGCCGAACCACGCCGCTGGCAGCTGCTGCAGACCATCGAGCGGGCCCTGGACACCATCGACCTGCAGGACGTGTCCGCCGGCGCCACCGCCGCCCGCGAGGTGCTCCGCCCCGCGCTCGCGGCTCCCGCCGCCCCCAGCGCCCATCGCATGTCCGCCGTCGGACACGCCCACATCGACACCGCCTGGCTCTGGCCGCTGCGCGAGACCGTGCGCAAGGTCGCCAGGACGCTCTCCAACGTCACCCACCTCATGGACGACCACCCCGGCTTCCGCTTCGCCATGTCCCAGGCCCAGCAGCTCGCCTGGCTCAAGGAGCACCGCCCCGAGGTCTACGGCCGTGTCCAGGAGAAGGCGAAGACCGGACAGTTCCTCCCCGTCGGCAGCCTGTGGGTCGAGCCCGACACCAACATCATCGGCGGCGAGTCCCTCGCCCGGCAGCTGATCCACGGCAAGCGCTTCTACCTCGACGAGTTCGGCGTCGAGACGAAGGAGATGTGGCTGCCCGACACCTTCGGATACAACGCGGCCATGCCGCAGCTGATGAAGCTCGCCGGCGTGCGCTGGTTCCTCACCCAGAAGATCTCCTGGAACACCACCAACAAGTTCCCGCACCACACCTTCTGGTGGGAGGGCATCGACGGCACCCGGATCTTCAGCCACTTCCCGCCCGTCGACACCTACAACGCCGAGATCACCGGTGCCGAACTCGCCCACGCCGTAAGGAACTTCCAGGACAAGGAGGCGGCCAACAGTTCACTTCTGCCGTTCGGGTACGGAGACGGCGGCGGCGGCCCCACCCGCGAGATGCTGGCCCGGGCGTCCCGCCTGGAGGACCTGGAGGGCTCGCCGCGGGTCGCCATCGAGAGCCCCGCCGACTTCTTCGAACGGGCGCACGCGGAGTACACCGACGCCCCGGTGTGGCTCGGCGAGCTCTACCTGGAGTTCCACCGCGGCACGCTCACCAGCCAGCTGCGCACCAAGCAGGGCAACCGGCGCGGCGAACACCTGCTCCGGGAGGCCGAGCTGTGGTCCGCCACCGCGGCCGTCCGCACCGGATCCGCCTACCCCCACGAGGCCCTCGACCGGCTCTGGAAGACGGTCCTGCTCCACCAGTTCCACGACATCCTGCCCGGCTCCTCCATCGGCTGGGTGCACCGTGAGGCCGAGGCGACCTACGCGGCGGTCACCGCCGAGCTGCACGGGATCGTCGACGCCGCCCAGCGCGCCCTGGCCGGCAAGGGCGAGGAGCAGGTGGTCTTCAACGCCTCCCCGTTCACCCGCGGCGGCATCCCCGCCCTCGGCGCGTCGCCGCGCACCGGCTCGCAGGACCGCCCGGTGGCGCCCGTGCCGGTCGACGGCGGCCACCTCCTCGACAACGGACTCGTCCGCGTCCGGATCGACGACCGGGGCCTGGTGACCTCCGCCTACGACATCGCGGCGGACCGCGAGGCCCTGGCCCCCGGCACGACGGCCAACCTCCTCCAGCTCCACCAGGACTTCCCCAACGAGTACGACGCCTGGGACATCGACGCCTTCTACCGAAACACCGTGCACGACCTCCGCGACGCCGAATCGGTGCGCGCGGAGGCAGGTGGCGTGCGGGTCATGAGGACCGTCGGCGACTCCCGGATCGAGCAGTTCATCACCCTCGCCGAAGGATCCCGGCGGCTCGACATCGACACCGAGATCGACTGGAACGAGACGGAGAAGCTCCTCAAAGCGGCCTTTCCGCTCGACGTCCGCGCGGACCACTCCAGCGCTGAGATCCCCTTCGGGCACGTCCAGCGACCGACGCACACCAACACCAGCTGGGACGCGGCCAAGTTCGAGTTCTGCGCCCACCGCTTCCTCCATGTCGGCGAACGGGGCTGGGGCGCGGCCGTGGTCAACGACTCCACCTACGGACACGAGGTCACCCGCGACGTCCGCTCCGACGGCGGCACCACCACGACGGTCCGGCTCTCGCTGCTCCGTGCCCCGCGCTACCCCGACCCGGATTCCGACCGGGGCCGGCACCGCCTGCGGTACGGGTTCGTGATCGGCGCCGACATCGCGGACGCGGTGCGCGAGGGATACGGCCTGAACGTGCCCGAGCGCTCCGTGCCCGGTTCCTCGGCGGAGGTCGTACCCCTGGTGGCCACGGATGACGACGCCGTCGTCATCGACACGGTCAAGCTCGCCGACGACCGCTCCGGCGACATCGTCGTGCGCCTCTACGAGGCACACGGAGGACGGGCCACGGCCCTGCTGAGCACCGGCTTCCCCCTGGAGTCGGCCACCGTCACCGACCTCCTGGAACGCCCGCTCGCCTCCGGCGAGGACTCCGGTGCCGCCCGGCAGACCGCCGCCGGACAGGTGTCCCTGACCCTGCGCCCGTTCCAGATCCTCACCCTCCGGCTGCGTTCCGTCCCCACGGCCTGAGCGACACGGCGACCCGGCCCGCTCGGCCACCACGAAGGAGAGCGAACATGACCACCGATCACGCGGCCCTGGCCGCCCACTACGTCGAGCACGGCTACGTCCTGGTGAAGGGGCTGCTGAGCACGGCGGAGGCGGCCGAGTACCGCCGAAGCGCCCATGAGGTGCTGGCCCTGGCGGCGTCCGGCGGCGACCCGACCTGGGACTCGGCGGCGGGCCTCGCGGGCGGCGCGCCGACCCGGCTGCGGCACCTGCACGACGTGCAGTTCCACTCCGCCGCCTTCTCCCGTCTGCTGGTCGACGAGCGATTCACCTCCGTCGCGGCGGCGGTGCTCGGCGGCCCCGACGTGCAGCTGCACCACACCAAGCTGTTCGTGAAGCCCCCGGAGAACGGCTCGCCGTTCCCGCCGCACCAGGACCACCCGTTCTTCCCGCACACGTCCCACCGGGTCGGTGCCGCGATCTTCCACCTGGACGACGCGCCGGTGGAGCGGGGGTGCGTGCGGATCGTCCCCGGCAGCCACCGGTCGGGGCCGCTGGAGCACGTGGAGGAGGGCGGTTACCACCTCCCCGACGTGCCGTTCGACGCGGCCGTTCCCCTGCCCGCCGAAGCCGGTGACGTGCTCTTCTTCTCGTACCTGACCATTCACTCCTCCGGTGTGAACACCAGCCAGGAGGACCGCACCACCTGGCTGGTGCAGTTCCGCGACCCGGCGGACCGGCCTGCCGTTCGGGCCCATGACGACTCGCTGGGCCAGGGCATGATGCTGGCCGGGATCGACCCCACGGGCAGGAGGACCGTCTGACGGGCACGACGCCGTCGGGGTACCGCCGTCAGGTGCGAAGCCGTTGTCCGTCGTGACGGCGCCGGATCCGGGGTTCGTCCGGCTCCCCGGCGGAGTCGCTCCGTAGGCGCATGCTCGCCCCGGCTATCACATCAGCCCGAGGAGTCCCGTGCGACGCGCCCGCCGCCCGCCTCGAGAACCGCTGCATTCAAGGACGATCAAGGACCAAGCGCCCTCCCACGTCAACCGAACGATGGACAAGACCCCCGGCCAGTGAACGGCCTAGTCTCTGCGCTGACCACCTGAAATGAACCGGGAGTGAGGCGCGGATGAGGAACGGGCAGCCCGGAGGGGCGGCGTGCGCCATGCAACCGATGCTGCGGCACGCGCTGAGCGGCTTGTTCGTCGCCTCGCTCGTCGCGACCCTCGTGGTCGTGATCGGTCCGGGCACGGCTGCGTCGCACCACGACGTCTCCATGGTGGCCGCGCTGTCCGTGCTCCTCGCCGCCACGTACGCGGTGGGATTCGTCGGCCCTGCCTGGCCGGCCGGCTCCCGCCGACGCAAGCGTCCCGCGGAGTCCTTCGACACGACCGAAGGGAACCCGGGACGCGCGCTGCGCTGGCTCGGCGCGCTCACCGCGGTGTGGGCCTGCCTCATGGCGATCAGCGCGGGCTTCGGCTGGCTGGGGTTCCCGCTGTTCGCGTTGTACGTCCTGCTCCTGCCGCTGCGGCTGGCGATCGCGGCCGTCGCTCTGGGGACCGTCATCGTGGTCGCCGCCAAGGGAGCGGAGGCCGGCGTGGTGGAGATCCCCCAGGTGGCCGGCCCGCTGCTGGGCACGCTGGTCTCCACACTGCCGCTGCTGGGATACCAGTCGCTGCACCGGGAGAGCCAGGCCCGCCAGGCGCTCATCCACGAGCTGGTCGTCACCCGGGACGCGCTGGCGCAGTCGCAGCGAGAGGCCGGCCGGCTCGCCGAACGCCAGCGGCTTGCCCGGGAGATACACGACACGGTCGCGCAGGGCCTCTCGAGCGTGATCATGCTGCTGCGCGCCACCGACGCCGCGCTTCCGCCGGACACGCCCGTGGCGCGGGAGCGGACCGCCGCGGCCACCGAGGTCGCCACGGTGAACCTCGCCGAGTGCCGCCGCTTCCTGCACGAGCTGAGTCCGCCGCCCCTGGTCGAGACGCCCCTGCCCGAGGCGTTGCGGCGGCTGGTCGACCGGAGTGCGGACGACGGTCTCGGCACCGCGTTTCACCTGCACGGGGAGCCTTACCCGCTGGGTGCCGAACGCGATGTGGCGCTGCTGCGGCTGACCCAGGAGGCGCTGACCAACGTGCGCGGGCACGCGCACGCCGAGACGTGCGTGGTGAGCCTGTGCTACCTGGACGACCGGGTGACGCTCGACGTCTTCGACGACGGCAAGGGATTCGACCCGGAACTGCCCCTGCAGGACTCGTCCGGCGGCTTCGGGCTGCACGGGATGCGCCAGCGGATGGAGGAGCTGGGCGGCGTACTCACCGTCGAGTCCACGATCGGCGAGGGCACGGCGGTCGCCGCCTGCCTGCCGATACCGCACGGGGGGACGTCATGACCGGGCCGCGGACCGCCTCCGTCGCACGGGTGCGCGTGCTGATCGTCGACGACCACCCGGTGGTGCGCCGTGGCCTGCACGCACTGCTCGAAGACGCGCCCGAGGTCGTGGTGGTCGGTGAGGCGGGGGACGGCGCCGAGGCGCTGCGGATGGTCGCCGGGCCGACGGAGGTCGACGTGGTCCTCATGGACCTGCGCATGGGCGGCGGTGCCGACAAGGCGTCAGGCGCCGTCGGCGATGCGTCCTGCGGCGGGCAGGGCGGCGGCGAGCGCATGGACGGTGTCGAGGCCACCCGCCGGATCAGGGCGCTGCCGGCCCCGCCCCGGGTGCTGGTCCTCACCACGTACACCTCCGATGCGGAGATCCTTGCCGCCGTCGAGGCGGGTGCGACCGGTTACCTCCTCAAGGACGCGCCGGTCGAGGAGTTGGTCTCCGCGGTGCACGCCGTCGCGAACGGTGAGACGGTGCTGGCTCCGCCGGTCGCCACTCGGCTGCTCGGCCGCATGCGCGCACCGCAGTCCTCGCTGACCCCACGCGAGATGGAGATTCTCGTCCTGCTGGCGAAGGGACTGTCGAACCGGCAGGTGTCACGTGCGCTGTTCATCAGCGAGGCGACGGTGAAGACCCACCTGGTCCGTGTCTTCGGCAAGCTCGGGGTGGACAGCCGGACCGGCGCCGTGACGGCGGCCCTGGCCCGCGGCCTGATCCCGGACCCGCTGCCCGGCCCCCCGTTGCCGCCCGTACGCCCGAATCCCGCGGACCCGCCCGCCGCACCCGACCCGCCCGACGCGTCCGGCCGGCTCGGCTTTCCGGACCCCACAGCGCGACGAGGTTTCCGTGCCTGACATACCGGCGGCGCACGGCCGCCGCACCGACAGGGCGCGCGGTCCGCCGTTCCGGTGCTGCTCACCGCTCACCGGACGAAAGAGCAGCACAACCACACACACCGTCAAACGCATTGATCCGACGCGGCACCGCATTCCCGTGACCGCGTGGCTGTCGTGCGCCCTTTTACACCCTCAGAGAAGGTCATCGCCTTAATGAGACCGTCACAACCGGCTGGACCCAACAGGTCTTCGGCCGACCCCACCACCCCCATAGCCTACCGGCTGACACGCCGTCCCGTGCGGACGGCCCTGGGGGTTCTCACCGCGGCCTGTGTGGCCGGAACACTCACCGCCCTTCCGGTCGCCAGCGCAGCCGAGAAGCCGGCGGCCCAGGCCGCCCAGCCGCAGCAGAACAGCCCGGTTGTCGCCACGCACAGGCTCACCCTCGTCACCGGCGAAGTGGTGACGCTGGAACGTCACGCGAGCGGCCTGCAGGCGGCGACGGTCGAGCCCGCTGCCGACGGCACCCCGGCGGCGTTCACCACCATGAAGGTGGGCGACGAGGTCTATGTCATCCCGGACAAGGCACAGCCCTACCTCGCCGCGAACGAGCTCGACCGCGAGCTGTTCAACGTCACCAAGCTCGTCGAGTACGGCTACGACGACGCGCACCACCCCGCCGTACCCCTGATCGCGACCTACGCGGGCGCGCCCGGCAAGGCCGGCAAGGCGCTCGAGCAGGCCGCGCCGGCCGGTTCGGTGAAGAAGGACGAGCTGCCGAGCGCCAACGCGGTGGCGCTGCACGCCGGCAAGAAGAGGGCGGCGACGTTCTGGGAGGCGGTCGACGACGACACCGCCGCCGCGACCAAGGCACCGAAGCTCGCCGACGGCATCAAGAAGCTCTGGCTCGACAAGCCGGTGCGCGTCACTCTGGACCAGAGTGTGCCGCAGATCGGCGCCCCGGACGCGTGGGCGGCCGGCTACGACGGCACCGGCACCAAGGTGGCCATCCTCGACACCGGCATCGATCCCGACCACCCCGATGTGGCGGGGCGGGTGAAGAAGGCGCAGAACTTCACCGACGACCCCGACGCGGTCGACCACCACGGTCACGGCACCCACGTCGCCTCGACGATCGCCGGCTCGGGTGCCGCGTCGGGCGGCAGGCTCAAGGGTGTGGCGCCGGGCGCCGACCTGTACATCGGCAAGGTCCTCAACACGGCCGGTTCGGGCTCCGAGTCGGGGGTCATCGGCGGCATGGAGTGGGCCGCGGCCCAGGGCGCGGACGTCATCAGCATGAGCCTGGGCGGTTCGGTCCCCAGCGACGGCACCGACCCGATCAGCCAGGCCGTCAACCAGCTCACCGCGTCCTCCGGGTCGCTGTTCGTCATCGCGGCCGGCAACGACGGCCCGGGCAAGGGGACCGTGGGCTCGCCCGGTGCCGCGGAGGACGCACTGACCGTCGGCGCGGTGAGCAAGCAGGACCAGCTCGCGGGCTTCTCCAGCCGCGGCCCGGTCAAGGAGACCTTCGCGGTCAAGCCGGAGATCACCGCTCCGGGCGTGGGCATCGTCGCCGCGCGCGCCGCCGGCACCACGATGGGCACCCCGGTCGACGCCCACTACACCTCGGCCAACGGCACCTCGATGGCCACCCCGCACGTGTCGGGCGCCGCGGCGATCCTTGTCCAGCGCCACCCCGACTGGTCCGCCGACCGGCTCAAGCAGGTGCTCATCAGCACCGCCAAGCAGGGCCCGTACAACGCCTACCAGGGCGGTAACGGCCGCGTCGACGTGCCCAAGGCGATCGCCGCCACGACCTACGCCAGCCCCGCCGTCATCAGCATGGGCAAGAGGTCGGCCGAGAGCGCGCCGGTCACCAAGACGATCACCTACGTCAACACCTCCGCGGCGGACACCACCCTGTCGCTCCGCCTGTTCAGCGCCGGAGAGACGGCGCCCCCGCCGGACGGCATGTTCACGCTCAGCGCCAACAGCGTGACGGTCCCGGCGAACTCCACCGCCGACGTGACGGTGACCTACCGCCCCGAGCTCGGCGCCGTGGGCGACTACACCGGTGTCATCACCGCGACCGCGCCCGACGGCACCGCGATCCGCACCACCGTCGGCGCCACGAAGGACGTGCCCACCGTCGACCTCACCCTCCACACGATCGACCGCAACGGAGACCCGGCGACCGGTGAACTCGTGGTGTTCGACCTGGACAACGGCGTCATCCGCGAGGTCTTCCCCCAGGGCGGAACCAAGACCGTCGCGGTGCCGCAGGGCCGCTACTCCGTCATGGGCCTGGTGTACACGAAGGACAAGGCCACGGGCCAGATCCTGAGCCACACCCTTGCCGGTGAGCCCGTGGTGGATCTGAAGGCGGCCCGGACGATCACGATGGACGCCCGGATGGGCAAGGAGGTCAAGGTCGCGACGCCCAAGGAGTCGCAGTCGAGCCAGTTCAAGCTCGGGTACCGCCAGCAGCTCCCCGGCAAGAGAGGGGTCGACTACATGAAGGGGACGTCGAGCCTGTTCTCGAAGCCCTATGTGGTGCCCACCGCGCCGGTGACGGACGGCACCTTCGAGTTCGACTTCCAGGACCGCAGGTACTCGCCGGTGATCCGGGCGTCCTATGCCGGGCAGGGAGGCGCGCTTCCGCTCAAGCCGGTGACCTATGCGGCCCGGTTGTACGGCTCCACCACGCTCCAGGCGGTCGACGCCGGCGTGGGACGGCCGGAGGATCTGGCCGGCAAGGACCTCGACGGCAAGCTGGCGGTCGTCACCCGCGATGCCACCCGGAAGGTCGTCGACCAGATCGCCGCTGTGGCCGGTGCCGGTGCGAAGGCGGCGATCATCGTCAACGACCGGCCCGGCGTCTACGCCACTATCGTGCCGCGCGTCACCGGTACGGCCATCCCGGCCTGGAGCCTCACCCAGGACGAGGGCGCGGTGCTCTTCGGCCGGATGGCCGACGGTACCCCGCGGATCGACCTGCAGGGCATCAAGAAGAACCCCTCCGTGTACAACATCGCGCTGATGGTTCCCGGTGGCATTCCGGCCGACCCCACCGACGCGGTCACCGCGGAGAACTCGGCCGTGGTGAAGTCCCACTACCGCAGCACCAAGGGCACTCTGATCGGCGACACCACCTCGGCGATCCGCCCGGGAGAATCCTTCATCACCCAGCTCGTGGACTTCCACGACGCGCCGGTGGACCGGGAGGAGTGGTACTCCACCGGCAGCAAGTGGCCGACGATGAAGGACATGGGGTGGTGGCACACGGTCTACCCGGACCGCAAGGACATCGTCACCAGCATGAGGGACCTCATCCGCCACTACACCCCGGGTGAGCAGCGCGAGGAGACCTGGCTGGGTGCGGTGAACGGCCCGTCCGGACCGGAGAGCACCCTGGCGTTCCGCGAGGGTGACAAGGTCACCCTCAACATGATGGAGATGGGCGACAGCCAGCCCGGACACTACGCCTACTTCCAGGGCGACAACGGCACCAAGTCGACGGTGCGGCTGTACCAGGACGGCAGACTCCTCAGGGAGCAGGGCTGGTTCACGCTCACGACGCTGCCGGTCAGCCCTGACCCGGCGACCTACCGGATCACCATGGACACCGAGCACCCGGCGTGGTTCCCGCTGTCCACGAAGGCCGGCACCGCGTGGACGTTCGCGTCCGCCCGGCCGGTGAGCGGCAAGGAGGACCTGGCGCTGCTCTGGCCGAGGTACGACCTGGACCTGGACGCGGAGAACACCGCCAAGGGCGGCAGGACCTACCACTTCGACCTGGCCTTCGTCCTCCAGAACGGTGCCACCCCGGACATCGACGGGGTCGAGGTGGAGGCGTCCGCCGACGACGGTGCCACCTGGCAGCCCGCCACGGTCAGGAGCAAGAGCGACGGCAGCTACAAGGTGTCCGTGAGCAACCCGGATTCGGGCTACGTGTCCCTGCGCGTCAAGGCACAGGACACCAAGGGCAGCACGTTCGAGCAGACCCTGATCAAGGCATACGCCGTTCGCTGACCTTCACGGCAGCCCTTTCCTGGCAGCCCATTCCTGAACATACCCCTGGCACAAGGAACGCCCTTGTGTCAGGGGCACACCCCGTTGTATCGGAAATCGAATTCCTTTCCGTTCCTCTGTATTGCCGAATTCGACAGATCCATCGAATGGGACTGACGTATCCGGACCGTCAGTTTTCGCTGGCCGCAAGCACTTTGGCGTTCCTCCGTCGGACCTCCGGTCGATTGTCGTGGCGGGTTTGTGACATGGAGCGAATCCGCCACTCCCCATGGGTTGCCTCGACCTGCGCAGAGCCGCGAAATTACTTTCGTACTTCTTTCTCGCGATGAGTAGGAGACGCTCATGCATCCCCCGTGCCATTTTCACGGAGAACCAGGAAGAACGAGATCCCAGGAGGCCGCGCGATGAGGAAATTCGGGCGACGGCTGGCCGCCGCGGCCGCCGGCATCACCGTCCTCGGGACGGTCATGTCGAGCACCGCGGCGGGTGTCTCCACCCCCACTCCGGCTCCGACTTCCCTTGCTTCCCTGAACCTGCCGGATTCGGTCGGCGGCAGCCTTCTCAAGGCTGCCGCCGGAAATCGGGCGAACCTGTCGCTGACGCTGGTGACCGGTGACACGGTGCAGATCGGCATCACCGAGGACCGGAAGCCGGTCGTCCGTGAGATCGTGCCCGCGCCGCGGCCCGGGAACGAGTCGGTGATCTTCCACAGCGTCACCAGGGACGACCAGGTCTACGTCGTACCGGACGACGCGTTGCCGCTGCTCCGTGCCGACCTGCTGGACTGGGAGCTCTTCAACGTCGCCAAGCTGGCCGACTGGACGGCCGAGGGCACGACCGGCGAGGTCCCGGTGATCGCCACGTACATCGGCAAGGCCACTGCCCGGACGGTGGCGCCGCCGACCGGTACGACCGCCAAGGCCGTCCTGCCGGGCATCAACGCCCGCTCGATGAGCATCAAGGGCGACGGCCAGTGGTGGCGCGAGGTGCGGAAGAGCGGCACCGGCACGTCTGCCGCCTCCCGGGCGACCGGCCCGCTGACCGGGGTGGGGAAGGTGTGGCTGAACGAGCTGACGAAGCTGCAGCTCGAGCAGTCCGTACCGCAGATCGGCGCGCCCGCCGCCTGGGCAGCCGGCTTCGACGGTGCGAACGTGAAGGTCGTGGTGCTGGACAGCGGCATCGACGCCACCCACCCCGATCTCGTCGGGCAGATCAGTGAGGCGGTCGACTTCACCGGCAGCCCGAGCGGTCCGGTGGACGGACACGGACACGGTACGCATGTGGCGTCCACGATCGCCGGTACCGGCAAGGCATCCGACGGGCTGCGCCGCGGTGTGGCGCCGGGTGCGAAGCTCGCCATCGGCAAGGTGTGCGGCGACGACGGCACGTGCCCCGGTGACGCGGTCATCGCCGGCATGGAGTGGGCCGCCAAGTCAGGCGCCGACGTGGTGAACATGAGCCTCGGCGGCCAGCCCTCCGACGGAACGGACCTGCTGAGCGCGACGGTCAACAGGCTCAGCCGCACCTACGGCACCCTGTTCGTCATCGCCGCGGGCAACGCCGGCCCGGACTCCGGGACGGTCGGGTCGCCGGGCGCCGCCGACGACGCGCTGACCGTCGCCGCCGTGGACAAGAGCGACCGGATGGCCCCCTTCTCCAGCCGCGGACCCCGCATCGGCGACGGCGCGGCCAAGCCGGACATCGCGGCGCCGGGCGTCGCCATCGTCGCGGCCCGCGCCAAGGGCTCCAAGATGGGCAAGCCCGTGGGCGACTTCTACACGTCCGCCAGCGGCACGTCCATGGCCACGCCCCACATGACCGGTGCGGCGGCCATCATCGCCCAGCAGCACCCGGACTTCACCGGGCGGCAGATCAAGTCGCTGCTGATGGCGACGTCCAAGGAGCTCGGGCACGACGTGGACGCGCAGGGCGCCGGCCGGGTGGACGTGGCCCGCGCGATCGACCCGAGGATCACCCCCGACGGAAACCTGAACTTCGGCCGGGCGGAATACCCGCACTCCACGGTGTCCAGGACGGTCACCTACGACAACTGGACCGCCGAGCCGGTCACGCTCACGCTCTCCGCCTCGGCCTCCTCCGCGGGCAAGCCCGCACCGGAGGGGCTCTTCACCCTCGGCGCCGACCAGGTGACCGTGCCCGCCAAGGGCTCGGCCGAGGTGACGGTGGCCATGGACGGCCGGGCCGTGGACGCCTCCGGGCAGTACGGCGCCTACGCCGGCGCCCTGACCGCCAGGGACACCGCGGGGACGCTGCTCGGATCGACCCGGATCTCGACCTTCGTGGAGCCGATCCGCCACGACCTGAACATCAAGATCATTCCTCCGGCCGGCGCCGTCGACGTCTCGTACGGCAGCGCGCTGATCGTCCCGGTCGACGAGGACAAGCTGAAGCTGTACGAGAAGCCGCTGACGGTACCGGGCGGCGAGACGATCCGGGCGCGGGTCTTCGCTGGCACGGTCACGGCGGCCCTCGGGGTGACGTGGCGGGACGCGGCCGGCGAGAAGCACATGGCCGCACCGATGGTGCCGGAGGTGAACGTCACCGGGGCGACCATGGTGGAGCTCGACCTGCGGAAGGTCAAGCCCATCAGGGTGAACACCCCGGAGCCGACCGAGACCTACCAGGCGCTCTTCAAGACCCAGCGGAGTTCCGTGGACGGAGGCTGGGGGATCACGGCGTCGCTGAGCGCCGAGTACGGGCCCGGTGAGCCGACGTGGTGGGCGCTGCCGACCACCGGTGAGGTCAGCCTCGGCACGCTCGACTTCTTCAGCCGGCACGTCCTCGTACCGCCGTCGGTGACGATGACGGTCACGGGGAACGGCGACTCGTTCGGCCTGGACGCCCGCTACGCGACACCGGACACCACCATCAACGGCGGAAACCAGCGGTGGACCGAGGACGGCAAGCCCGTGTCCACGCTCGTGCGGTCGAAGATTCCCCGACTGCCCGTCGAGGGGAGGAAGACCGTCGTCTACGCGGGCACCGGCTCGGCCGGGGAGCTCGCCAAGGCCGATGCCAAGGGTGCGCTGGTGCTGCTGAAGCCGACCGACATCTGCGGGACGACCTGCGACTTCACCGCACTGCGCGAGCGAGTGGCGGCGGCCGCCGCCGCGGGCGCGGTCGGGGTGCTGGTGACCGGAGAGACCGATCGGGTCGCCCTGCTGAAGTACGAGTCGTTCCGGCAGTACAAGTGCGGGACCGGTCCCGACAGCTGCCCGCCGGTCGACCCCTACGCGGCGCTGCCGATCGTGACCGTACCCCCGGCCCAGGCCACCACGCTGATCCGGCGGATCGAGGGCGGAGGGAAGTCCGGCGTCCGGATCGAACTCGGCGGCACCCGCGAGGTGTCCAAGGCGTACGCTCTGGCCTTCGACTCCGCCGGTCGGGTTCCCGGCAACCTGCCGTACCAGGTCCGGTCCCGGGATCTCGACCGCGTCGACCACCGCTTCCACGCCGACCGGCCGGGTGCGATTCCCCACTTCAGCTGGAACCGGATGACGAGCTCCGGCCCGGTCACGGAGGAGAGCATGCTGCCGAAGCCGGACAGCCAGCGGCAGTTCACCACACTGGTCGGACCGCGGAACGCCGACGCGATCGACCGCTTCGAGATGTCCGTCAGGGACTACCGCGCGCCGTCGGTGGCCAGTCCGTCGGGCCCGGGCGAAACCCGGGACCTGGCCCTCCGCACGAGGAACACGATCGCCTGGAACGCGGGACCGTCCCTTCCCGGCGCGGTGCCCCAGGTGCGCACCAAGTCGGGCTTCACCGCCGACACCGGCCTGCCGTGCGCCGGCTGCCGGGAGGGCGACCGGTTCTGGCCCACCCTGTACCAGACCAGCGGCGGTGGCGGCCGCCAGGCCATGATGGGCATGCTCAACGACACGGGTATCGCCCATCTGATCTACGGGATCCAGGCATGTGAGCCCCCTGCCTGCAAGGTGAGCCTCTTCGACGCCGCCGGCGACGAACTCCCGCAACACCTCAACCCGGTCGAGTTCGTCTTCGAGCTCGGCGAGCCCGGCAACGCGTCGGCCCCGATGTCAGGAAGCGGACGGTGATGACCGAAATGGGAAAGGGGACTGCTCCGATGAACCCGGCCCAGCCATCGAACTGGCGCCGGAAGGCGAACCTGGCGGCGGCGGCAGCGGTGGCGATGCTCGCACTGGTCGGGTGCAAGGCCGACGTCATCTCGTACGACCTGCCGGCGGAATCGGCCCGCTACACGTTCCAGGCGGAGACCAACGGGGTCAAGACCGCCTGGGAGTACACCTCCGAGCGACCGGCCGAGTCCGACACCCCGACGTCACAGCCGTGCGTCGCGGACGTCGTCGTCAAGGAACCCGGACCGTGCCGTCCGGAGCCGCTCATCTTCCTGCGGTACGACCTGGGCCTGGGCCTGGACAACACGGCCAAGGCCAACGCGCTTCACCCCATCACCGTCACCGGCTACTACCAGGACCGGCTGAGCACGCCACCGACCGTGACCGAGTTGCGGGCGGAGGCCAGCTTCGACGGCGGCAAGACCTGGCAGCCGGTGATCACCGAGGCCGACGGGAAGAACACCTTCACCGCGCGCATCAAGCATCCGAAGCGTGACCAGGCTCGCGGAGGAGTCGCACTGCGGATCACCGCGACCGACAGCGCGGGGAACAACGTCAAGCAGACGATTTCCCAGGCGTACCGACTGCGCTGAGGCGAACCGCTCCTGAGGGAGCACGGCCGGGGCGAGGGACGAGCCTCGCACCGGCCGTGCCTCTCGTCCTTCGTACCCGGATCCGCATTCCGGTGGCCTCGCCCTGGTGACAGGGGAGGCCGCCGAGCTCCTTCCACGGCACAGACGTCAGGCCGGAGTGCCGGCGGACAGACGGAGAGGCATCATGCTGTCAGACGTGCTGGGACTCAGCCCCGAAGAGGCGGACAGCTATCGCGTTCTGGTCTCGGTGGCCTCCGTCACGCCCACCGCGCTCGCCGAACTCGTCGGCTGCGACATCCTTCAGGTGTCGCGCATCCTCGGCAGGCTCGAAGACCGGGGACTCGTCGCGCGCAGCCTCGGCGACGCCACTCGGTTCGTCGCCGCCCCACCGGCAGCGGCCCTGCGGGCGCCCCTGATCCAGCGGCAGAACGAGCTCGATCGGGCGCAACTCGAACTCGACTCCCTCGACGAGATCTACCGCGCGGTCACTCTCGGGCGCGGCGCAACGGAGGTCGTGGACGTGATCCACGGCACGGAGGCCGTCCGTGAGCGCATCGGACACATGCAACTCGGCGCACGGAAAGAAGTCATGAACTTCGTCAAAGCGCCCTTCTTCTCGTCCGGCAACATGACCGACGAAGCGGTCATCGAGCGAGGCGTCCGTTACCGCGTGATGGTCGAACGCTCGATGCTCGACGAAGGAGCGCCGTCGTTCGACGAGATCATCCAGGCGCGGGCCGCCGGAGAAATGGTCCGGATCGCCGAATCAGTGCCGCTGAAACTCTTCATCGTGGACCGCGAGCTGGCCATCGTTCCGCTGCTCGGTTCCGCCAATGCCGCGAAGGAGGGGGCCCTGCTGGTGCACGAGTGCAGCCTCCTCGACGCGCTGATCGCACTGTTCGAGTCCGCATGGGAGAAGGCGACGCCGTTCGTCACCTCCGCGGGTGCCTTGCGGGACGCGCCCGCCGTCGATGATCTGGGTGCACAGATCCTCAGCCTCTCGCTGACCGGCCTCACCGACCAGGCGATCGCCACCCAGCTGCGCACCTCCCTGCGGACGGTGCAGCGACGGCTCAGCCAGATGATGGACACCGCGAGGGTGCACAACCGCATGCAGCTGGGCTTCCGTGCGGCACGGCTGGGCTGGCTCGACGCCGACCAGGACGGCAGCTGACCCCCGGAACACCGGACTCACCGGCCGAGGCGGCACCCGAAGGGGACCCGGAAGGTTCCGCCGGCGCCCGGTGGGCGGGGCGCGCGCGGGGAGGGCTCAGCGCGTCGTCGCCGACCCGGGCCCGGCGGCGTGGGCCAATGGCTCCGCCTGGTCACTCACTCGGCTGTGGCACTGGGCCAATGGTCCACTCCCTTGTCCGTCGGTTGAGCCGCCGTACCCCCTTCTGTCTATCCTTGTAGCCATCACACACCTTCGGCGCCGCGCAGCGCCGTCCGGCGACGAGGCCGGACCGGCCCGCGGTGCTTTCGTCGTGTCCGAGCCCCCACCACCCCAGGGGAGCCTCCGCGCGCCGAGGAACAGATCAAGGGGGGCGGGATTGGCCGCCGTGCAGAAGTACTTCATGGCCCCGGATCCGGGGCTCGTCCGGCTCAGGGTCTCGCTCCGCGCCGTCCTCGCCATCGCGCTCGCGGTCGCCCTGGCCGAGCTGTTCGGCCTGTCCCTCGTCGCCTCGATCACCGCCGGCCTCGCCGCGCTGCTCGCCCTCTTCACCGTCGGCGACCCCACGGTGCGCCGGCAGGCCGTCACCACTGCGCTGCTGCCGACGGTCGGCTTCCCCGTACTCGCCCTCGCGACCTTCCTGCACGACGCGCCGCTCGCGCGCGACACGGCCTGGCTGCTCGTCGTCTTCGCCGGCGTGTACGCCCGCCGCTGGGGACCCCGCGGCCACGCCCTCGGCATCTTCGCCTTCATGCAGTTCTTCGTGACCCAGTTCCTGCACGCCCTCCCCGCCCAGCTCCCCGAGCTGTACGCGGCCGTGGCCCTGGCACTGCTCGCCGCCGGCGCCGTCCGCTTCGGCGCCTGGTGCATCGAGCGCCGCGTCCCGCCGCCGGCCGCGCCCGCCCCGCTGCCGGGATCCGGCCTGGCCCGGGCGACCACCCGCCAGGCCGTCCAGGCCACCGCGGCCTGCGCCATCGCCCTCGCCGCCGGACAGCTGATCTCCCACGACCGCTGGTACTGGGCCGTCGGCACCGCCTGGTGGATCTTCGTCAACACCGCCTCGCGCGGCGAGACGCTCGTACGGGGCTTCCGCCGCGTCCTCGGCACCGTCACCGGCATCGCCGCGGGCTTCCTGATCGCCGTTCCGCTCGGCGGCGCGCCCGCCCCGACCGCCCTCCTCGTCGCGGTGTGCGTCTTCGGGATCTTCTACACCGCCCCGCTGTCGTACAGCTGGATGATGCTGTTCGTCACCGTCATGGCCGGCCTCCTCTACGGACTGCTCGGCGTCCTGCACCCCGGGCTGCTGTTCCTCCGGTTCCAGGAGACCGCCGTCGGCGCGATCGGCGCGGCGATCGGGGTGGCCCTGCTGCCGGTGACCACGCACGCCGCCACGAACGCGTGGATCGAGCGGGCCGTGACCTGTGTGCACACCTGCACCACGGCCGCCGCGCGGCGGCTCGCGGGCGACCCCGCCGCGGATCCGGCGCCGCACGCCGGCGAGCTGGAGGTCCTGCTGGGGAAGGTCCGGCTCTCGCTGGCACCGCTGGTGCACCCCCTCAGCCCGCTGCGGGCCCGGAAGGCCCGGGCCCGCCGGGTCCTCGTGCTGCTCGACGACTGCGCGCGGGAGATCAGGGGGCTCGCCGCGGTCGCCGCCGACCCGGACGCCTCGCACGACGCCCGGCTCGCGGCCGCCGCCTGGCGTGTCGAGGCCGCCGTCCACGCACTCGTCCCCCCGACCCGTCCCGTCCGGGCCGAGGTCGCCGCCGACGGCGTTCCGCACCACCACCCCGGCGCCGAGACGGCCCTCGGCCACCTGCACGGCCTGGAGCAGGCGCTCGTCGACCTCGCGGCCCCGCTCCGCACGTCCCCGCGCGCCCCGCTCGTCCCGGCGGCCTGAGCCACCCCTGCCCGCCGGCCCGTACCCGTTGGCCAGGGCCGCTCCTGGCAGGCGGCCCGGCGATCGGCGGCGCGGGTCCGCTTCTGCCCGGCGCCCGGCGCCCGGTGGCCGGCGCCCCGCGCCCGGTGGCTGGGCAGCCGGGCTGCCCGGCCTCGGTGGCCTGAGCCGCCCCTGCCCGGCCCTCGGCGGTGTGAACCGTCCCTGCCCGGCGCCCGGCCCCGGCCGCCCTCGACCGGCCCCGGGCGCCCGGCGCCACCGCACCCGAGTTGGTCTAGACCGCCTGCTACCGTCGGCCCGACGGACGACGACGGCCGGTCGACCACGACCGGCTCCGGTACAGGGGAGGCGCCATGGGCGGCACAGAGGCGGTACGAGGCGGCGCGCGCGCGTACATCGGATCGTTCACGTCCGGCGGCGGGCGCGGGGTGCTCGCCGCGGAGGTGGACGAGGAGACGGGCGCGCTGACCGTGACCGGAGCGAGTGACGCCGTCCCCGACCCCTCGTTCCTCGCCCTCGCCGGACCCGTGTTGCACGCCGTGTCCGAGACCGAGAACGGGGCCGTCGCCGCCTTCGACGTCACCGGCCCCGCACCCCGGCCGCTCGGCCCGCCCGTCCCGGTCGGCGGCGCGGCACCCACGCACCTCGCGCTCGCCGCCGGCCATCTGCTCACCGCCAACTACACCTCCGGCAGTGTCACCGCCCTGCCCCTGGCCGAGGACGGCACCGCACGCCCGGCCACGGCGGTCCTGTCGCACCGGGGCAGCGGCCCCGTCGCCGAACGCCAGCGTGGCCCGCACGCCCACCAGGTGCTTCCCGACCCCAGCGGCGGCTGGGTCGTCAGCGTGGACCTCGGCACCGACTCCGTACGGATCTGCGCCCTCGACCCCGCGACGGGCTCGCTCACCCTCCACGGCGAGACCCCGCTGCGTCCTGGCAGCGGCCCGCGCCACCTCGCGTTCCACCCGGCCGGCACGCACGCGTACGTCCTGAACGAGCTGCAGCCGACCCTCACCGTCTGCCGGTGGGACGCGGCGGAGGGGGTGCTCGAACCCCTCGGCGAGACCCGCGTCGTCCCCGAGGGCGCCACCGGCCCCAGCTACCCCTCCGAGGTCGTCGTCGCCCCCGACGGCCGATTCCTGTGGGCCGCGGTGCGCGGTGACGACACCCTCGCCGTGCTCGCCCTCGACCCGGACGGCGGCGCCGCCACCCTGGTCGCCACCGTGCCCTGCGGCGGCAGCTGGCCGCGCGACCTGACCCTCGACCCGTCCGGCCGGCGCCTGTACGCGGCCAACGAGCGCTCCGGCGACGTCACCTGGTTCACCCTCGACCCCGAGACCGGAGTCCCGGCCCGCGCGGGTGCGATCGAGGCGCCCGCCGCCTCCTGCGTCGTCTTCGGCTGACGCGCCCGCGCGCACCGGCCGCGGCCGGACACACGGAAGGGCCCGCACCGGGAATCCGGTGCGGGCCCTTTCCGGGCGCGACGCGACGGAGCGCGTCGGGCGGCTACAGCGACGGGCCCTGCTGCTGCGACGGGATGCCCAGCGCGGCCGTGTACTGCGAGAGCACCAGCTTGCCGATGGCCGGGTAGGCGCCCAGCGGCTCGGCGGCGGCGCAGCCGGCCTCCTTCGACGCCACGTCGAGCAGGCCGTCGGCCAGCTCCGGGCCGATCAGGTACGGGGCCAGGGCCAGCTGCTCCGCGCCGGCGACGCGCAGCTGCTCGGCGATGGAGGCGATCGAGCCCTCCTGGTCGAGCGCGGCGGCCATCACCGGCACCGCGAGGCGCGCGGCGAGCAGCATGCCGGTGATCCCGGCGGCCTGCACGGCCTCCTCGCCGCCGACCGTGGCCAGGATGATGCCGTCGGCGGCCGTCGCGACCGTGAACAGCCGGGCACGGTCGGCACGGGCCAGACCCGCCTCGGAGAGACGCACGTGGAGCGCCTCGGCGAGCAGCGGGTGCGGGCCGAGGACGTCGGTCAGCTCGGCGGTGTTGCCGCTGTCCATGACGGCCTGGCGCACCAGGCGCATGTGGGCGCTGTCCGGACCCGCGAGGAGCGGGACCACGACCGCGGCCGGACCCGTCGGGGCGGTGACCTCACGGCCGGCGGCCAGGGCCAGCTCGTACCGCTGGGTGCGCAGCGCGGCGGCCGACGTCAGGGTGGCGGTCAGCGAGGGGAACTCGGCGTCGTCGCCGTCCAGGTAGCCGATCACGGCCTCCAGGCCGGGCAGCTCGGAGCGGGCGATGCTCACGACCTCTTCGGCCAGCGAGCGTATGGCGGCGGACGGCGCGCCGGGAACGGCGAGAACCAGTGCGGGAGCGCCCTCGGGCGCCGCCGCGGGTTCGGGGCGACGGTGCCGCCCGGACTGGCGGGGTCGAGGCATTCGTACAGGCAGGCCGGAAGCAGGCCCAGTGGGGGAGCTCATGGCGCCGCATGCTACTGGTTTCGTCCGCGGCGCCGTCGGCTGAGGTGCGGTCGCGCGCCTTCTGCCCCCCTATGTCCGGTCCCGTTGCCCGTTCCCGGCCCTCTTGGCCCCGCACACCGGCCCCCACCTGGGCGGATGCCCCGGTCCGAGGGTGTCGCCCGATCGGGCGACGCCCTTTCCTAGGTCGCTTCGCCGCCGAACAGGCGCAGCAGCGACGGGTCCTCCGGCAGGCGCAGCGTGCCGTCGGCGAGCCCCGTCGCGAGGGCGACGGCCCCGGCGAGCGGATCCCCGGCGGCGGTCACCGGACGGGCGTGCGGCACCAGCTCCGCGAGCGCGGCCCGCAGGGGTACGAGCAGGGGGTCGCCCAGCCTGAAGAGCCCGCCGGTCAGTGCCACCCGGGCTTCGGGCCCGGCCGGACACACGGCCTCGGCGGCCTCGGCGATGTGCCGCGCGGCCCGCGTGAGGATGTCGGCGGCCACCGGGTCCTCCGCGGCGCACCGCCCCACCTCGGGGGCGAAGGAGGCGAGCACCGCGGGCCGGTCCGGACGGGGGTAGAGCGCGCCCGGCAGTCCCGCCGCGGGGCCGAACAGCTTCTCGGCCCGGGCCAGCAGGGGCCCGGAGCCGCCCCGCCGCCCGTCGTACGCGCGCATCGCCGCCTCGAGTCCGGCGCGGCCGATCCAGGCGCCGCTGCCGCAGTCGCCGAGGAGGTGCCCCCAGCCGTCGGCCCGTCGCCAGGACGTCAGGTCCGTACCGAGCGCGATCATCCCGGTCCCGCCCGCGACGACCGCGCCGGGGCGTTGGCCGAGCGCGCCGGCGTACGCGGTGACGGCGTCCGCGGCCAGTGCGAGCCGCCGTACCCCCCACGCTCCGGCGAACGCACCCGGCAGCTCGGTCCGCAGCTCCTCGCCGAGGGTCGCCATCCCCGCGGCGCCCACGGCGACGGCGAGCACCCGTCGCGAGCGGTGCGGTTCCGCGAGGGAGCGGACGGCCGGCAGGACCTGGTCCAGGAAATGGGCGGCGGAGATCCCGCCGGGGCCGGTCCGCACGGGTTCGCGCGAGGCGGCGGTGCCGAGCACCGCGCCGCCCGCCGCGTCGGCCAGGGCGATCCTGAGCCCCGAACCACCGGAGTCGACGCCGACGACCAGGCCCTCGGTGTGCTCGTTCACGGAATCCACGGTGCACCGTCCTCGCTGCGGGTGGAGCGGGGGAGAAGGATCAGGAGGCCACGGAGTCTAGGGGGTGTCCTGCCGATCAGGCCGGGCTCGCGACGCCCGGCACCGCGCCTCGCCGCGTTCCCGGCGGTCGTCCGCCCTGCGGGCCGGACCCGTTGTCACCGTAGGCCGGTAGAGTGACGGACCGTGACAGCGCGACCGTTGAACGAACTGGTGGAGCCCGGCTGGGCGGAGGCCCTGCGTCCCGTCGCGGGACGGGTGGGGGCGATGGGCGACTTCCTGCGGGCGGAGATCGCCGCGGGCCGCACCTACCTGCCGTCCGGGCAGAACGTCCTGCGGGCCTTTCAGCAGCCCTTCGACGAGGTGCGGGTCCTGATCGTGGGTCAGGACCCCTATCCGACACCGGGGATGGCGATGGGGCTGAGCTTCTCGGTCGCGCCCGAGGTCCGTTCGCTGCCCGGCAGCCTGGAGAACATCTTCCGGGAGCTCCACACCGACCTCGGCCTGCCGCGGCCGTCGAACGGCGATCTGACGCCCTGGACCCGACAGGGAGTGCTTCTCCTCAACAGGGCGCTGACCACGGCCCCGCGCAAGCCGGCCGCGCATCGCGGCAAGGGCTGGGAAGAGGTCACCGAGCAGGCCATCCGCGCGCTCGCGGCGCGCGGCAAGCCCCTGGTCTCCATCCTCTGGGGCAGCGACGCCCGCAGGGCCCGCCCGCTCCTCGGCGACCTGCCGGCGGTGGAGTCCGTGCATCCGTCCCCGATGTCGGCGGACCGCGGCTTCTTCGGCTCCCGGCCCTTCAGCCGCGCGAACGAACTGCTCCTGAAGCAGGGGGCGCAGCCGGTGGACTGGCGCCTGCCCTGACCGCCGGCCCGGTGGAGCGCGCCGGCAGCCCGGTGGAGCGCGAAAGGGCGCCGGGCCACGGCCCGGCGCACCTCCTCCGTCGCGGCCGCGCCCCAGGCCGTCAGATCACGGCTGCCCGCACGCACAGTACGTCCGGCAGGTGTTCGGCCAGGAGCTGCCAGCTGTCCCCGTCGTCGGCGCTCGCGTACACCTCGCCATTCCGGTTGCCGAAGTAGACACCCGCCGGATCCGCGTCGTCCGTGCACAGCGCGTCCCGCAGCACCGTGCCGTAGTGGTCGCCCTCGGGCAGCCCCCGGGACAACGGCTCCCAGGTCCCGCCCGCGTCCGTCGTGCGGTAGACCCGGCAGCGGTGGCCCGCCGGCACCCGGTCGGAGTCCGCGGTGATCGGGAAGACGTAGGCGGTGTCGGGGCGGTGCGGGTGCGCGGCGATCGCGAAGCCGAAGTCGGAGGGCAGGCCGGAGCCGATGTCGGTCCAGCTGCCGCCCGCGTCGTCGCTGCGGAACACGCCCCAGTGGTTCTGGAGGTAGAGCCGGTCCTTGTCGCCCGCGTCCTGGGCGATCTTGTGGACGCACTGCCCGAACTCGGGGTCCGGGTCGGGCAGGAAGACGGCGGACACCCCGTGGTTGGAGGGCGCCCAGGCGGCCCCGCCGTCCCGGGAGCGGAACACCCCCGCCGTCGAGACGGCGACCGTCAGCGCGTCCGGGTCGCGCGGGTCGGTGACGACGGTGTGGACGGCCTCGCCGCCCCCTCCGGGCACCCACCGGGAGCGGGTCGGGTGCTCCCACAGCGGGCGGACGAGGTCGAAGGACTCCCCACCGTCGGCCGACCGGAAGAGCGCGGCGGGCTCGGTCCCCGCGTACACGACGTCGGGGGAGTGGTCGGGGGCCGGGTGCAGCTGCCAGACGCGCTCCAGGGAGGCGCCGGTGTCCTCGGGGAACTTCACCGCGGGCCGGGCCGGCTCGGTCCAGCTCTTGCCGAGGTCGTCGGAGTGGAAGACGGAGGGTCCCCAGTGGGCGCTGTCCCCGCCGACGAGCAGGCGCGGGGTCCGCCGCCGGGTGTCGATGGCGACCGAGTAGACCGCCTGGGCGGGGAAGCCGGGATCGTCGAACTCCCATCGGCCGTCGTGCCTGCGGCCGATGAAGAGGCCCTTGCGGGTGCCTACGGTGAGGAGTACGTCGGGCATGGCTGCCGCCTCCAGGACGCCGTTGTCGCGGATACGGGCCAGTCTGCACCCGCCCACCGACAACGGCCCCGGGACACACCCGCCCGTCGGCGAGGGCCCCCGGACACCCTCGCCCGCATGCGACCGCCCCGGACGGGGTCAGATCGCCCAGGCGTACTGGGAGGGGGCGTGGGTCTCGGCCCCCAGTTCGCGGGCGGCGCGGCGGGGCCAGGAGGCGTCGCGCAGCAGCTCGCGGCCGAGGAGGATCGCGTCGGCCTCCCCGTTGGCGAGGATCTTCTCCGCCTGCTCGCTCTCGGTGATCAGGCCGACGGCGGCCACCGGCAGCCCGGTCTCCGCCTTGACGCGGGCGGCGAAGGGCACCTGGTATCCGGGGCCCACCGGGATCCGGGCGGGGCCGCCGTTGCCGCCGCTGGAGACGTCGAGGAGGTCCACGCCGTGCTCGCGCAGCAGCTTGGCGAACCGTACGGTCTCGTCGACCGTCCAGCCCTGCTCCTCCAGCCAGTCGGTGGCGGAGATGCGGAAGAAGACGGGCAGCTCCTCGGGCCAGACGGCCCGCACGGCGTCGACGACCTCCAGGGCCAGCCGGGTCCGGTTCTCGAAGGAGCCGCCGTACTCGTCCGTGCGGTGGTTGCTGTGCGGGGAGAGGAACTCGCCGATGAGGTAGCCGTGGGCGCCGTGCACCTCGACGACCTCGAAGCCCGCGTCGAGGGCCCGGCGGGCCGCGTCGGCGAACCGGCCGGTGATCTCCCGGATCCGCTCCACCGTCAGCTCGGTGGGCACCGGGTAGCCCTCGGCGAACTCGACGGGGCTGGGTCCGACGGGCTGCCAGCCGGGCCCGCCCGGCGCCACGGGGCCGCGGCCCTCCCAGGGGCGGTCGGTCGATGCCTTCCGTCCGGCGTGGCCGATCTGGATGCCGGGGACGGTGCCGTGTTCCTTGAGGAAGCCGGCGATCCGCCGCAGGCCCTCGGTCTGGGCGTCGTTCCAGAGGCCGAGGTCCGCGGGGCTGATCCGGCCCTCGGGGGCGACGGCGGTCGCCTCGACGAGGACGAGCCCGGCGCCGCCGGTGGCGCGGGCGGCGTAGTGGGCGAAGTGCCAGTCGCCGGCGACGCCCGCGTTCGGCCCGGTCATCTCCGCGGAGTACTGGCACATGGGCGCCATCCAGACCCGGTTGGGCACGGTCAGCGAACGCAGGGTGTAGGGCTGGAACAGGGCGACGCTCATGACGGACTCCGTTTCGGGGGTGCCTCGATGACGCTCGTACGATACGCATCGTAGTACGGCACCTGTCAAACTACGAGAGGTCTCGTACAATGGGCGCCACCCGGATGAAGTGGAGCCGCCGCCATGACCACCGCGACCAGCCCCCGCGCCCTCGAACACCCCACCCGCGACCAGATCCGCCTGGAAGCGGTGCTGCACGCGCTCGCGGACCCGGTGCGTCTGCGGATCGTGCGCGACATGGCGCGCGAGGGCGCCGAACTGAGCTGCTCGTACTTCGACCTCCCGGTCACCAAGTCGACGACGACGCACCACTTCCGGGTACTGCGGGAGAGCGGCGTGATCCAGCAGATGTACCGCGGCACCGCCAAGCTCAACGCGCTGCGCGGGGAGGACCTCGACGCACTCTTCCCCGGCCTCCTGGACGCCGTGCTGGCGGCGGCGGGCGCCCAGGCCACGCGTGAGGGCGAGGGCGAGGGCGGCACGTCCTGACGCCCGGACGCCCGCCACCGCCACCGCCCGCCCCGCCCTGCACCTGCCACCGCCGGGTCGGGCGGGCCGTGCCCTACAGCGACCGCATCCGGTTGATCTCCGACGTCTGTTGCGCGATGACGTCGTTCGCCATCTCCTCCACGAGGCCGTTGTTGCCCTCGCCCAGGGCCTCGGCCGCCATCGTCACGGCTCCCTCGTGGTGCGTGATCATGAGCTTCAGGAACAGCTCGTCGAAGGTCCTGCCCTTCGCGTCCGCCAGCTGCTTCAGCTGGGCCTCGGTGGCCATGCCCGGCATCGAGTGATGGTCGTGGCCGCTCTGTTCACGCGGTCCGCCGTTGTTTTTCAGCCAACCTTCCATCGCGCCGATCTCCGGCTGCTGAGCCGCCGCGATCCGCTCGGCCACCTTCCTGACCTGAGTCGAACCGGCCCGCCCGGGCGCCAGGGCCGTCATCGTCAGCGCCTGCCGGTGGTGGGCGATCATCATCTGCACGTAGCGGAAGTCCGCGCTGTTCGGGCTCTCGTCGGGGAGCAGCCGGGCGGCCTCCTCGGGGGATATCCGCCGGGCGGGCTCGCCGGGCTTCCCCGGCGCGACCACCGTGTTTCCCGCTGTGCCCTCGGCCCGCGGAGCCGTCCCGTCCGGCCCCGACTCGCAGGCGGCCAGGGCGAGTACGGCGGCGAAGGACAGGGCCACGGCGACGGCTGCACGCTGACGGCGGATCAACAACGCGACCTCCAGGTGTTCTTACGGGGACAAGGACCGTTCCTAGCACTTTTCTCCGGGCGACCGATCAAAAACCTTCATTACGTCTGTGTTGCCATCTGTTGAGATGTGCACGGCAAGGAAGATACTGCCGGGGTCCAACACCCGTTCAATGCTGAACGGATACCAGGGAGGACGGAGTGACTTCGTTGCGTACCCCGCGTACGACGCAAGACACGCGCGACCCGCGCGCCCGGCTCAGACGTCTGGGCGTGGCATCCGCCGCCGCCGGACTGATGGCCACCCTGCTCGTGGCCGGCCCCGCGGCCGCCACCCCCGATCCCGGCGACGCGCCCGCACAGGGCAAGGTCTCCGCGGAGCAGGCCGCCGACGCGCGCGCAGCCATCCAGAGCGGTGAGATACCCGGCGTGGACGAGATCGTCCACAGCCCGAACATCGAGCACCTCGCGAACAGCCCCAAGGACGTCCTCAAGGGTCTCAACTCGGACCTCGCCTTCCAGGGCAAGTACGCCTTCGCCGGCAACTACGACGGCTTCCGGATCTACGACATCAGCAACCCGAAGGACCCGAAGACGGTCACTCAGGTCCTCTGCCCGGGTTCCCAGAACGACATCTCCGTCTCCGGGAACCTCCTCTTCCTGTCCACGGACTCCTCCCGGAGCGACAACTCGTGCGCCAGCACGACGCAGCCCGCCTCGGTCAAGGAATCCTGGGAGGGCATGAAGATCTTCGACATCAGCGACATCGCCAACCCGAGGTACGTCGCCGCCGTCGAGACCTCCTGTGGTTCGCACACCCACACGCTGGTGCCGAAGCGCAAGGACGTGTACGTCTACGTCTCCTCGTACTCGCCCAACGCGGCCTTCCCGGACTGTCAGCCGCCGCACGACGGCATCTCGGTCATCAAGGTGCCCCGCAAGGCGCCCGAGAAGGCCGCGATCGTCAGCTTCCCCGTCCTCTTCCCGGGCGAGGGCCCCGACGGCGGCGGAAACCCGGGCGCGCCCACCAACCCGGGCGTCTCCAAGACCACCGGCTGCCACGACATCACCGTGCTCCCGGAGAAGGACCTCGCGGCCGGCGCGTGCATGGGTGACGGCATCCTCTTCGACATCGAGGACCCCGAGCACCCGCGCGTGATCGACCAGGTGCAGGACAACGTGAACTTCGCGTTCTGGCACTCCGCGACCTTCAACCAGAAGGCCAACAAGGTCGTCTTCACCGACGAGCTCGGCGGTGGCGGCAGCGCCACCTGCAACGCCGTGGTCGGGCCGAACCGGGGTGCCGACGGCATCTACGACATCGTCGGCAAGGGCAAGCACCGCAAGCTCGTCTTCCGGAGCTACTTCAAGATCCCGCGCCACCAGGCCGACACCGAGAACTGCGTCGCCCACAACGGCTCGCTGATCCCGGTCAAGGGCAAGGACCTCATGGTCCAGGCGTGGTACCAGGGCGGTGTCTCCGTCTGGGACTTCACCGACTCGGCCAACCCGAAGGAGATCGCCTTCTTCGAGCGCGGCCCGCTCTCCGCCACCACCGCGCTGACCGGTGGCTCGTGGTCCGCGTACTACTACAACGGCTACATCTACTCGAACGACATCGCCAAGGGCTTCGACGTCCTGAAGCTCTCCGACCGTCGTACCGACCCCGCGAAGCGCATCCGGATGGACGAGCTCAACGTCCAGACCCAGCCGGACTACTTCGACTTCGACGACTGACCGGGATCGTGAGGGCCGGCTGACGGCCCGAGCGCCGGTGTGCCGCCGGGCGGACCCTCGTCCGGCGGCACACCCATGTCCCAGTCCAGCCCGTAGCGGAGGAACAGCTCCGACCGCAGCCGTGCCAGGGGCATCGGGGCCCCCGGCAGCAGCACCGCCACCACCGCGCCCATCAGCAGGGCGCGCAGCACCGGATAGTCCGTGTCCACGTCCTGCGAGCCGTACCGGGTGACGGTGTCCCGCAGCAGGAAGGCGAGACGCTGCTGCTCCTGGCACTGCACGAATCCGTCGGCCTGCAGGATGCCCGCCATGTGGGTCCGCATCAGCGTCGGCCGCGTCGCCGCGAGGCCGAGGATCGCGTCGATCGCGCGGGCCAGCCGCTCGCGCCCGTCCTCCGTCCGCGGCTCCCGCTCCAGCCCCGCCTCCAGCGTCAGGTGCATCAGCCGGTGCACCGCCGCCTGCAGGAGTTCGCGCTTGCCCGGGAAGTAGTACGAGATGAGGCCGCGGGCCGTGCCGGCCTGCTCGGCGATGTCGCCGAGTGTGGTCGCCTCGTAACCTTTTGTGTCGACGAGGTCCACTGTGGCCTGCAGAAGCCGCTCCCGGGACCGGCGTCGGAGCTCTTCATTGACCGATGGGCTACGCGGGGACATGCTGGGCTCCTGCGTTGACTGGCTGCCAGCCAATATACTCGGCGCAACCGGTCGGCCTGCCTGTGTGGCGGGCCGTCGGGCATGCCGTCTGTTCTGGGCGACACGGGGGATCGTCCAGAACAGGCGGCTTCATTGCCTTCCTCCTATTTTGAGCCCGGTCGCCGGGCTTCCGGGCGGGCCTCCGCCGGACCTTCCGTCGCCGGTCCCGGGGCCTCCGGGCATGGCACCGCCGGGCGTTCCGTTCCCGGCCCCACTCCCGTTCGTGGTCCGCGCCGACCGGCGCTCGCTCCACCGGTACGTGAGGACGGCCACGGCCACGCAGAACCAGCCGAGGAGCCATCCCCCGAGGACGTCCGAGGGCCAGTGCACACCCAGGTAGACCCGCGTCCACCCCGCCCCGAGCACCGAGACGACCGCGGTACCCGCGAGAGCGCCCCAGCCGCGCCACTCGGCCCGCCAGTGCAGCGCGAGCACCCAGAGCAGCAGCCCGCAGGTCACCGTCGCCGTCATCGCGTGCCCGGACGGGAAGGCGGAGTAACGGGCCGAGTCGACCGGGTCGGTCCACTGGGGCCGCTCCCGCCCCACCAGGGCCTTCAGCCCCTGCTGGAGACCGACGGCCAGCAGGCTCGTCCCCGCCACCCACAGGGCCGTCCGCAACTCCCGGCGCGCACAGAGGAGGGCCACGGTGGCCGCGGCCAGGGCACGCATCGTCCACGGGTCCCACACCCAGTCCGTGAGCACGCGGTTGAGGTGCCTGAAGCCCGGGTGGGCGAGGGCGCTGCGGTGCAGCGCCTCGGCGACCGACCGGTCGAAGTCGAGCAACGGCGGCCACCCCACGGCGACGAGGACGAGGAGCAGGACGGCCAGGACGCCGGAGGCCACGGCGGAGGTGCGCATGCGCCGATCCTGCCCGACGAACCGCCCCACCGGACCGTCCGTGCACCGCCCGCGCGCCGGGGTGTCCTAACCCAGTGCGCTCAGCGCCGGGGCGAAGGCGACGAGCACCGGGACCACCGGCACCAGGGAGGCGGCCGCGGTGAGCCGGAGGCGGCGGCCCGTGGTGAGCCGGGGCGCCGCGGTGAGGAGTCGGTTGACCCGCTGGGGCAGGTCCGTCTCGGGGGCGGAGCCGGGTCCGAACACCCCGCGGTCCTCGTTCAGTTCGACGAGGGCGAGCGCGATGGTCAGACGGCCGAAGCGGCGCGAGGCGACGTCGTCGGCGGCCAGCTCCACCAGCCGGTGCATCTCCTCGCGGAAGGCGGCGAAGACGGGGATCCCCGGGAACCCGGCGGCCAGCGCCGCCGAGCAGTTCAGGAGCCAGTCGTGCCGGGCCCGGGCGTGGCCCTGCTCGTGGGCGAGGACCGCGTCGAGCTGCCGCCCCTTCAGCCGCCGCAGCGCCGCCGTGGTGATCACCAGCTGGGGCGTGGTGCCCGACAGCCACCAGACGTCGGCCCGTTCGCCCTCCAGGACGACCAGCCGCTCACTGCCCGGCCGCTCCCCGGGCAACAGGGGGGAGCGGACGAGGAGATCGCAGCGGCGCTGCCTGCGGCGCGCGCGGGCCTGGCCGATCTCCCGGCCGAGCATCGCCCCCGACCACGCCCCGCCGGCCGCCAGGGCGACGGCGAGGACGGCGGACCAGGGCCCGCTGGTGCCGAGTTCGTACGCGTCGACCACCGCGCGCGGCGCGGGGGCGAAGAGCTGCCCCCGTACGGCCTGCCAGGCGGTCGAGGCGCTGAGCGTCATGGAGAGGGCGAAGCTCAGGAGCACGGCGGCCACCACGCACTGCCACACCCACAGGGCCACCACGGGTTCTCGCTCCGCCCAGTCGGCCCGTGAGAGCAGCCGCGGGGCCGCCAGGGCGGTCAGGACGCCGAGCAGGAGCAGTGCGAGGGAGACCCACATGGGTGTCAGCCTATGAGCGCGGTACGGGTCGGGGGTATGGGTGCGGAGGGCAAGTGACGTACGCCACGGTTTCGTTGGGCGGCGGCCCGGGCGCGGGGCCTCACAGCGCGACGAGCATGGCCAGGGTGGCGAGGGCCATCGCGAGCCGGCACGCGCGCGCCAGTTCCGGCCGTGCCGCCCAGGCCGGCCCCGGCCCGGCGCCGCCCGCCGCCACCGGGACGAGTCGCGTCCCCGCGCGCAGCACGTACGCGACGTAGTAGAGGAGCAGCGCGCCGGTCAGCACGGGTATGCCGCCGGCCGGCCCCGCCGCCGCGTGCTCCGTGTGCGCCCCCGGCGCGCCGGGCGCCGCCATCGTCACCGCCATGTAGAGCATGGCCAGCGAGCCGACCAGATGGTGCAGGTGGTGGCCGCCGCGCCGGAGCGCCAGGAGACCGTGCAGCGTCGCTCCGCCGAACACCGCCGCGTACACCGTCCAACTCCAGCCCGGCGGCGTGAGGACGGCGGCGGGCAGGGCCATGGCCGCCATCCCGAACCCCATCACCGCCTCGCCGCCCGCGGCGCGGCGCTCCTCCCCGGTGGACGCCCGCATCCGCAGCAGGCAGGACAGGCCCGTCGCCGCGCAGACGGCGACCAGCAGCCACCCGGACAGAGCCGGTCCGTGCACGGAACACCTCCCCCACGACGCCGTTCCGTCCAGGGAGGAATGCCCGCGGCCCGGGACGCCCACGCGGGCGCACGGGCGCGCACGGATGTACGAGGGGGAGTGAAAGGCGCTCACGTTAGGCTCGGGACGATCGCGCACGGCGATCGTCAGCGCCCGCATCGTCAGCGCCCGAGGGGAGCCCTGCTCACATGGACACCGTCACGTCCCAGGAGACCGGCCGGATCAGCTATCGAGAGGCGGTCCTGGACGACGTGCCCGCGCTCGTCCCGCTCGTCGAGTCGGCCTACCGCGGCGACTCCAGCCGGGGCGGCTGGACCACGGAGGCGGACATCCTCCAGGGGCAGCGCACCGACCCCGACGGCGTCGCCGCCGTCATCACCACCCCCGGCAGCCGGCTGCTGGTCGTGGAGCGCGACGGGGGCATCGTCGCCTGCTGCCAGCTGGAGCACCGCGGCGAGGCCGCGTACTTCGGCATGTTCGCCGTCCGCCCCGAGCTCCAGGGCGGCGGTCTGGGCAGGCAGATCATCGCGGAGGCCGAGCGCCGGGTGCGCGAGCTCTGGGACGCGCGCGAGATGCACATGACGGTGATCTCCGTGCGGGAGGAGCTGATCGCCTGGTACGAGCGGCGCGGCTACCGGCGCACGGGCCGGATGACCCCGTTCCCGTACGGCGACGAGCGCTTCGGGGTGCCCCAGCGCGACGATCTGGAGTTCGAGCTGCTGATCAAGCCGCTGAGCTGACCCGTACGGCGGAAGAGTGGCCTCCCCCCTGGCTGACAGGAAAAACTTCTGTCACCAGGGGGGTTCGGCAGGATAATTTCTCTTGCTCCCCTTGTGGTGAAGAACCGTAAATGGTTACGGTGTCTTGACGCGAGGTTCTCCTGTGGAGGAAGAGGAATGACGGAAATTCTTGTGCAGGACATGACTGGTGGGGGCATAGCCACCGACGCCCGGGTGATCGACCACCCGGCCTGGCCCGAGCTCAAGAATGCCGTGGAGGAGATCCGTGCCTGGCAGCGCGCGGACGGCTCCATCGACTTCGACGCCGAGGCCGCGCCCGCCCGCTCCCTCGTCGAGCTGACCGTCGACCGCGTCACCGCCGCCGTCGAGCAGCTCTCCCCCCTGGTCCCGCACGACGCCGCCTACCACCGCGCACTCGTCTCCGACCTGCGCAAGTGGGCCGAGAGCGGCTTCGTCGTCCCGGACTTCCTGGACTCCCTGCTGGCCTTCCAGCCGGCCGCCGACCGCGTGGACGGGCTCCAGCACCTCGTGCTCTTCCCGATGTACACGCAGAACGGCAACCCGGACCGCAACCTCGAGGCCGTCGTGCTGCGCATGGTCTGGCCGGAGTGGCTCTCCGAGCTGGAGCGCACCCGCTACGACAACCCGCTCTTCTGCGGCATCACCTTCGAGGACTTCACCGCCGGGTACGACACCAACTCGGCCGTCCTCTTCCCCGAGACGATCGCGGTCCGCGAGGCCCCCGAGCGCTTCAGCTGGGGCGGCATCTTCTGCGACCGCGAGGCCGCCCGCTTCCGCAAGGTCACCGAGGCCGCCGTCGACACCCTGGGCATCCAGCTGCCCGTGGACATCGCCGCGATGATCGAGGACCAGACCCGCTGCGAGCAGGCGTTCGTGCTGTGGGACATGGTCCACGACCGCACCCACAGCCACGGCGACCTGCCCTTCGACCCCTTCATGATCAAGCAGCGCCAGCCCTTCTGGATGTACGGCCTGGAGGAGCTCCGCTGCGACCTCACCGCCTTCAAGGAGGCCGTGAAGCTGGAGGCCGAGGGCAACGCGCACGGCCGTGACGTGCAGTACGCGGTCCTCTTCGACCGGATGTTCCGCTTCCCGCTCTCCGGCGACCGCAACCGCAACTACGACGGTCTCGGCGGCCAGCTCCTCTTCGCGTACCTCCACAAGCACGACGTGGTGCGCTGGACGGACAACACCCTCAAGATCGACTGGCAGCGCGCCCCGCAGGTCACCAACCAGCTCTGCGCCGAGATCGAGACCCTCTACCGCGAGGGCATCGACCGCCCCAAGCTCGTCCACTGGTTCAAGGCGTACGAGCTCGTCTCCACCTACCTCGCCCCGCACCCGGGATCGAAGTGGGCCAAGGGCCCCGACGCCCTGGACCTGTCCCTCCCGCCCCGCAAGCTCGTCGACGACGTGCTTCCGGACGAGTTTCCGCTCAGCATGTTCTTTGAGGCCCTCGCCAAGAAGCTGAAGGGCGTGATCGCCGACACCAAGGGCATCACCGCCGCCGACGTCTCTCGGACCGAGCAGGCCGCCGCGTGAGCGAATCCACGGAGCACACGGAGGAGGCGTCGCCCATGAACGCCAACGGAAACGGCGGGCCGCTCGACGGCGCCGTCATCGCGGTCGCCGGCGCGGCAGGCCCCGCGGGCCGCGCGACGCTGATCCGCCTCGCCGAGGCGGGCGCCACGGTCGTCGGCTCCGACGCCGACCCGGCGCGTCTCGCCGAGGCCGTCGACGCCGCCCGCTACGCCCACGGCGGCGCCAAGGTCATCGGCGACACCGTCGACCTCCTCGACCTCGCCGCCACGCGCGACTGGGCGGCGAAGACCGAGAAGGAATTCGGCCGGATCGACGGCGTGGTGCACCTCGTCGGCGGTTGGCGCGGAGCCCCCTCCTTCGCCGAGTCCGACCTCGCGGACTGGGACTTCCTGGAGAAGCTCCTGATCCGCACCGTCCAGCACACCTCGCTCGCCTTCCACGACGGGCTGCTGCGCAGCGGCGGACGCGGTCGGTACGCCCTGGTCAGCCAGGTCGGCGCGCACAAGCCGCTCGCCAACAACGCCGCGTACAACGCCGGCAAGGCGGCCGCCGAGGCGTGGACCCTCGCCATGGCGGACTCCTTCCGCAAGCTGGGGGGCGACGACGGTCCGCAGGCGGCGGCTGCGATCCTGGTGATCAAGGCGCTGGTGCACGACGCCATGCGGGCCGAGCGCCCCAGCGCGAAGTTCGCGGGCTTCACCGACGTCAAGGATCTGGCCGACGAGATCGCCGGCCTGTGGGACAGGCCCGCCCAGGAAGTGAATGGACAGCGTCTGTGGCTGACCCCCAAGCCGTGACAGCGGCCCTCGGCCCCAGGACCGACGCACGTCGTCACCACGACCCGTCGGTCCGGGGCTTCGCCAGCGACAACTACGCCGGCGCCCACCCGGAGGTACTCGCCGCCCTCGCCCTCGCCAACGACGGCCACCAGGTCGCCTACGGCGAGGACCAGTACACCGAGCACCTCCAACGGATCATGCACAGCCACTTCGGCCCCACCGCCGAGGCGTTCCCGGTCTTCAACGGCACCGGCGCGAACGTGACCGCCCTCCAGGCGCTCACCGACCGCTGGGGCGCCGTGATCTGCGCCGAGTCCGCCCACATCAACGTGGACGAGGGCGGCGCGCCCGAGCGGATGGGCGGCCTCAAGCTGCTCACCGTGCCCACCCCGGACGGCAAGCTCACCCCCGAGCTGGTCGACCGGCAGGCATGGGGCTGGGAGGACGAGCACCGGGCGATGCCGCAGGTCGTCTCGATCACCCAGAACACCGAGCTGGGCACGGTCTACACGGTCGAGGAGATCCGCGCGATCGTCGAGCACGCCCACTCCAAGGGCATGAAGGTGCATCTCGACGGGGCCCGGATAGCCAACGCGGCCGCCTCGCTCGACGTGCCCATGCGCGCGTTCACCAACGCCGTCGGCGTGGACGTGATCTCGTACGGGGGCACGAAGAACGGCATGCTCTTCGGCGAGGCCGTCGTCGTCCTCAACCCGGACGCGGTCAGCCACATGAAGCACCTGCGCAAGCTGTCCATGCAGCTCGCCTCGAAGATGCGCTTCGTGTCGGTGCAGCTGGAGGCGCTCCTCGCGAAGGACCTCTGGCTGCGCAACGCCCGCCACGCCAACGCGATGGCGCGGCGGCTCGCGGCCGGGGTGCGCGAGGTCGACGGGGTGGAGATCCTCTACCCGGTGCAGGCCAACGCGGTCTTCGCCCGTCTGCCGCACGACGTGACCAGGCGACTGCAGGAACGCTTCCGCTTCTACTTCTGGGACGAGGTCGCCGGCGACGTCCGCTGGATGTGCGCCTTCGACACCACGGAGGACGACGTCGACGCCTTCCTCCAGGCGCTGAAGGAAGAGCTCGCCCGGTAACCGGAACACTGCATGAATATACGGCCGGACGGAAAGTCATTGACTCCGTCCGGCCGTCTCCATAGGGTCGTCCGGTATGGAACTCATCCAGCAGAACCCCAACCTTGCCGCGTACCTCGCAGCGAGCGAGGCCGTCGACCATGAACACCCACAGGTCCGGGACGTGGCCGACCGGCTCTCCGGGGATCATCCCGACGCATACTCATACGCCGAGGCGGCCTTCGCGTTCGTCCGCGACACCATCCCGCACTCCGCGGACGCGGGTGACCCCCGCGTCACCTGGCGCGCCTCCGACGTCCTGGAGCAGCGCACCGGCATCTGCTACGCCAAGTCGATCGCGTACGCCGCGCTCCTGCGGGCCCGGGGCATCCCGGCCGCCCTCTGCTACCAGCGGCTCGCCGACGACGACGGTGCGAACCCGGCCGTCCACGGCCTCGTCGCGGTCCTGCTGCCGGGCGAGGAGGCATGGGCCCGCCAGGACGCGCGGGGGAACAAGCCGGGCGTCGACGCCCGGTTCTCGCTGGGGGAGGAGCGGCTGGCCTGGGCCGTACGCCCGGAGCTGGGAGAGGTGGACTACCCGGAGCTGTGGGCCGAGCCCCACCCGGCCGTCCTGGACGCCCTGAAGGCCGCACCGGACCGCGCGCACCTCTGGCGGACGCTCCCCGCGCAGCTCTGACCCCCGGGGGCCCTGCCGCCGGGGGTCGGGGGAAACGGTTCGGTCAGCCCGCTTCCTTGACCTGGGCCGGCGTCGGCGCCGTACCGCCGAGGTGGGCGGGGATCCACCAGGTGTCGTCCGCGCCCTTGGGGCGGACCGGGTAGGCGCGCTGAGCGGCCTCGAGGAGCTCCTGGACCCGCTCGCGCAGCCGCCGCGTGATGGCGCCGGCGTACTGGTCGGCGGGGGCCTCGACGGGCTCGCCCACCCGGATCGTCACGGGGATGTGGCTCCGCCTGAAGTTCCGCGGGTGGCCCTTCGTCCACACCCGCTGGGTGCCCCACAGCGCCATGGGGATCAGCGGCACGCCCGCCTCCTGCGCGAGACGCGCCGCACCCGTCTTGAAGCCCTTGAGCGTGAACGACTGGGAGATGGTCGCCTCGGGGAAGACGCCGATGATCTCGCCGGACCGCAGCGACTCCAGGGCGTGCCGGTAGGCGTGCTCACCCTGGGAGCGGTCGACGGGGATGTGCTTCATGCCGCGCATCAGCGGTCCGGAGACCTTGTGCCGGAAGACCGAGTCCTTCGCCATGAAGCGCACCAGGCGCTTCTGCGGCAGGGCCGCGAGGCCGGTGAAGATGAAGTCCAGGTAGCTGATGTGGTTGCTCACCAGCACGGCGCCTCCCGTCCGCGGGATGTGCTCCGAACCCTGGGTGTCGATCTTCAGGTCGAGCGCCTTGAACAGGGTGAGCGCGGCACCGACGACCGGTCGATAGACGAGTTCTGCCATCGGAGAGGAACCTCTTCTTCGTGTGCCCGGAGTGGGTTCTCCCGGCGAAGTTACGCGGCCGTAGGTTTTCGGCTTTGGGCAGATCGTGCCCCATGTGGGGCCCGGTGACCAGTCCAGGCGGCTTCGTGCAGGGAGATTCTCGTCACTCGCGGTGGCCGTGGCGGGAATCGAACGCTCCCATGGGACGCTGGACCCGGAGACAGGCGCGGAAAGGGAGACCGATGGGCGAGATCCTGGGGCCGGAGGCACTCGGCGCCGAACTGGGGGAGCGGGCCACGCTCGTCCAGTTCTCGACCGCCTTCTGCCAGCCCTGCCGGGCCACCCGCCGGACCCTCGCCGAGGTCGCCGCGATGGTGCCGGGCGTGGGGCACGTGGAGATCGACGCCGAGGAGCGGCTCGATCTCGTCCGTGAGCTGCGCATTGTCAGGACCCCCACCGTGCTCGTCCTCGACGGCGCGGGCCGCGTCGTCCGCCGGGCCGCCGGACAGCCCCGCCGCGCGGACGTCATCGCCGCGCTGGGGCAGGCGGTCTGACACGGCGCCACTCCGGGGGAGTGGCGGACGGCGTGTCAGGGGCGCGCGGCGCGTCGTCCCGGCGCCCGCGACATGCCTCATCCGGCGCGGTGACGCTTCTCCCATATTGCGGTACGCACTTGACTGCACCCCGCAACGATCGTCACCCTGACGGGGTGCCCCTAGAACTCCTTCTCTACGGCCGCGTCCATGTGGACCTGGCCCGCAACGCGAGCGCGCGCTGTCCGGGTGTCTGACCACCCCAGGACTTCCCTCATGCCGCCCTCGCAGAAGGACAATTCCATGACGGTTTCGCCCGAGCTCCGTACCGTTCCCACGATCGGCGCACCCCGGCAGGCCACTCCCGATCTGCTCCGCTCCGTCTTCCGCCGGCACGCCGCCGGTGTGGCGGTGATCACCGCGCACGGCGAGCGTCCCGTCGGTTTCACCGCGACCTCGCTCAACTCCGTCGCCGCCGAACCCCCGCTGGTCTCCTTCGGGGTGGGCACCTCCTCCTCCAGCTGGCCCGTGGTCTCCGAGGCCGAGTTCATCGGCGTGCACATACTCGGCGAGCACCAGCAGGAGCTGGCCTCCACCTTCGCCCGGAGCGGCGCCGACCGGTTCGGCGAGGGGACGCGCTGGAGCGTGGGTCCCGAGGGCGTGCCGGTGCTCGACGGCGTACTGGCCTGGCTGGTCTGCCGTGTGGTGGCCCGGGTGCCGGCCGGCGACCACCGGATCGTGATCGCGCAGGCGGTCGCCGGTGACCCGGACGGGGCGGGCCGGCCCCTCCTCTACCACCACGGCCGCTTCAACGCGCTGCGCGACTGAGGGTTCCCGTGCGCGCGGCTCTCCGCGCGTTGGCCAGATCACACGGCTGAGCGCTTGCTTACTGGTAACAAACTGGGTGTACTGACGAGTAATATTCCGGTGGGGGCGTCCGGCGCCCCGACCGGAAACCCGCCCTTCAGGCGCCTATGCTGCGAGCAACAAGGCAGCCCAGTTATCACGATGCAGTAGGAGAGCCGGCGTGAGCTTGAGGATCGTTGTCTGTGTGAAGTACGTGCCCGACGCCACCGGCGACCGGCACTTCGCCGATGACCTGACCGTCGACCGCGACGACGTCGACGGCCTGCTGTCGGAGCTCGACGAGTACGCGGTCGAGCAGGCCCTGCAGATCGCCGAAGAGGCGGACGACGCCGAGGTCACCGTGCTCACGGTCGGCCCCGAGGACGCCAAGGACGCGCTGCGCAAGGCGCTGTCCATGGGCGCCGACAAGGCCGTCCACGTCGAGGACGACGACCTGCACGGCAGCGACGTCATGGGCACCTCGCTGGTGCTCGCCAGGGCGATCGAGAAGACCGGCTACGACGTCGTCATCGCCGGTATGGCCTCCACCGACGGCACCATGGGTGTCCTCCCGGCCATCCTCGCCGAGCGTCTGGGCGTCCCGCAGGTCACGCTGCTCTCCGAGGTCAAGATCGAGGACGGCGTCGTGAAGGGCCGCCGCGACGGCGACACCGCCTCCGAGCAGCTGGAGGCTTCGCTGCCGGCCGTCGTGTCCGTGACGGACCAGTCGGGCGAGGCGCGCTACCCGTCCTTCAAGGGCATCATGGCCGCCAAGAAGAAGCCGGTGGAGTCCCTGGAGCTGGACGACCTGGACATCGACGCGGACCAGGTCGGCCTCGCCGGCGCCTGGACGGCGGTCGACTCCGCGGCCGAGCGTCCGGCCCGTACCGCCGGCACGATCGTCAAGGACGAGGGCGAGGGCGGCAAGCAGCTCGCCGAGTTCCTCGCGAGCCAGAAGTTCATCTAAGGCTCGCGCGAGCCCCTCAGACCGCCCCTTTCGTTCGCAGGAGATTGAAGTCCCATGGCTGAGATTCTCGTCTACGTCGACCACGTCGACGGAGCCGTCCGCAAGCCCACCCTGGAGCTGCTGACCCTCGCCCGCCGCCTGGGCGAGCCGGTCGCCGTCGCGCTGGGCAACGGTGCCGCCGACACCGCGGCCGCCCTGGCCGAGCACGGTGCCACGCGTGTGCTGACCGCCGAGGCGCCGGAGTTCGCCGAGTACCTCGTCGTGCCGAAGGTCGACGCGCTGCAGGCCGCCTACGAGGCCGTGTCCCCGGCCGCCGTGCTCGTCCCGTCCTCCGCCGAGAACAAGGAGATCGCGGCCCGTCTGGCGGCCCGTATCGGTTCCGGCATCATCACCGACGCCGTGGACCTGGAGGCCGGTGAGGAGGGTCCGGTCGCGACGCAGTCCGCGTTCGCCGCCTCCTTCACCACCAAGTCCCGTGTCTCCCGGGGTACTCCGGTCATCACGGTCAAGCCGAACTCGGCTCCCGTGGAGGCCGCCCCGGCCGCCGGTGCGGTGGAGGCCCTCGCGGTCACCTTCGGCGCGCTGGCCACCGGCACCAAGGTGACCGCGCGTACCCCGCGCGAGTCGACCGGGCGTCCGGAGCTGACCGAGGCCGCGATCGTCGTCTCCGGTGGCCGTGGCGTCAACGGTGCCGAGAACTTCGCGATCATCGAGGCGCTCGCCGACTCGCTCGGCGCGGCCGTGGGTGCCTCGCGTGCGGCGGTCGACGCCGGCTGGTACCCGCACTCCAACCAGGTCGGCCAGACCGGCAAGTCGGTCTCGCCGCAGCTGTACATCGCCTCGGGCATCTCCGGCGCGATCCAGCACCGCGCGGGCATGCAGACCTCGAAGACGATCGTCGCGATCAACAAGGACGCCGAGGCGCCGATCTTCGACCTCGTCGACTACGGCGTGGTCGGCGACCTCTTCGACGTCGTCCCGCAGCTGACCGAAGAGGTCAAGACCCGCAAGGGCTGACCTGCGGTTCTGTCGGGCCCGGGGGCCGTACGGTGATCTCTCACCGTGCGGCCCCCGGCCGTTTCGGACAACCATTGACTCAGGTCCAGGCTGCCTACTAACTTCGCTATACGGATTGTTGATTCCGTGAAGCGGAAAACAGGAGGATGTGGGATGGGTCAGCAGGAGAAGGTGTCGACGAGCCTCGCCGGAGCGGTCAGCGAGGGCATCAGCGCCTCCCTCGCAGCGGTGGACGCCGAGCTCGACCGGCGCTACCCGGGCGACCCCGGCACCCGTCAGCCCGTCCACACCGTCTACGTCCCCGGCAACGTCTTCGACGCCGGAACCATCCGCTCCTGGGGCGACCAGGCGCTCGCCGCGCTCGACGAGCACGCCCCCGACGCCGCCTCCTTCGCCGCCGTCCTCGGACTCTCCGACGACCTCGCCGAGGACGTCTACGGCCGCGTACGCGCCAAGCTGGAGCGCGAGCCCGTCGAGGACCTCCGGGTCGACTTCGAGGACGGCTACGCGGGCGCCGACGAGGACCAGGACGCCGCCCGCGCCGCCCGGCTGATCTCGGAGGCGTACCGGAACGGCACGGCCGCCCCGTACATGGGCATCCGGATGAAGTGCATGGAGTCCGCCGTACGCGACCGCGGCATCCGCACCACCGACGTCTTCCTCACCGGTCTCCTGGAGAACGGCGGCCTCCCCGACGGCCTCGTCCTCACCCTCCCCAAGGTGACCTACCCCGAGCAGGTCTCCGCCTTCGTCCGCCTCCTGGAGGCATTCGAGAACGCGCACGGCCTCGAAGCCGGCCGCCTGGGCTTCGAGATCCAGATCGAGACCAGCCAGTCCATTCTGGCCACCGACGGCACCGCCGCCGTCGCCCGCATGATCGGCGCCGCCGAGGGCCGCGCCACCGGCCTGCACTACGGCACCTTCGACTACAGCGCCTGCCTCGGCGTCTCCGCCGCCTACCAGGCCAGCGACCACCCGGCCGCCGACCACGCCAAGGCGATCATGCAGGTCGCCGCCGCCGGCACCGGCGTCCGCGTCTCCGACGGCTCCACCAACGTCCTCCCCGTCGGCTCCACCGCGCACGTCCACGAGGCATGGCGCCTGCACTACGGCCTCACCCGCCGCGCCCTCGCCCGCGCCTACTACCAGGGCTGGGACATGCACCCCGGCCACATCCCCACCCGCTACGCCGCCGTCTTCGCCTTCTACCGCGAGGGCTTCGAGGCCGCCGCCAAGCGCCTCTCCGCGTACGCCAACCACGCCGGCGGCGACGTCATGGACGAGCCCGCCACGGCCAAGGCGCTCAGCTCCTACCTGCTGCGCGGCATCGACTGCGGCGCCCTCGGCACCGCGGAGGTCGACGCCCTCACCGGCATGAACCGCGCGGCCCTCGACCGGTTCGCCGCCCCGCGCCGCGGCGACCTCACCGCCTCCGCCGAGTGACGACCGTGATCCACTAAGGGTCTCGATCCGGCCAACTGCCCCGTACCCTGTACGAGTTAACGCGCGGAACGCGCATGTGCTCGACAGGGGAACGGGGCATCGGTGTCATCGGGGGAGAACGGGCGGCTCGCGGGCCGCTACAGAATCGTGCGTCAGCTCGGGCGCGGGGGCATGGGAGTCGTCTGGCGGGCCGTCGACGACGTCCTCGGACGTGAGGTCGCCGTCAAGGAACTCCGCACGTACTCGGACGCGGCGGCGCCCGAACTGGCCGACCTGCGGCTGCGGATGACCCGCGAGGCGCGGGCCGCCGCCCGGGTCCGCCACCCCGGAGTCGTGGCCGTCCACGACGTCACCGAACACGACGGCCGGCCCGTCATCGTCATGGAACTCGTCGACGGGCCCTCCCTCGACGACGTCCTCGGCGAGCGCGGCACCCTCGACGCCGTCGAGGCCGCCCGGATCGGCGCCCGCGTCCTGGAGGCGCTGGCCGCCGCCCACGACGTGGGCGTACTGCACCGGGACGTGAAGCCCGGCAACATCCTGCTCGACCGGTCGGGGCGGATCGTCCTCACCGACTTCGGCATCGCGACGATGGAGGACCCGGGCGACGGCTCCGCCACCCACCTCACGCGCAGCGGCGAGATCGTCGGATCCCTCGACTTCCTCGCCCCCGAGCGGGCCCGCGGACAGGACCCGGGCCCCGCCTCCGACGTCTGGGCGCTGGGCGCCACCCTGTACGCGGCGGTCGAGGGCGCCTCGCCCTTCCGCCGCACCTCGACCTGGTCGACCCTCGCTGCCATCGTCACCGAACCCCTCCCGGATCCGCGCCGCGCCGGACCCCTCACCCCGGTCCTGCTCCGCCTCCTCGACAAGGACCCGGCCTCCCGGCCGACGGCCCGCGAGGCGGCCCTGCTCCTGGACGCGGTGGCCGGAACCGAGCCCGCCTCGGGCGCGGCCGCGTACGGGACCCACGGGGGCGCGAGCCCAGACGGCCCCTCCGACGGCCCCGCGAGTGGTGCGGTCGCGGCGGGCGTGGACGCCGGCCCCGGTGCGGCGGACGCGGCCGGGCCGGCCGCCGGATTCGGCGGCGCGTACGGGGCCTCCGCCGAGCCGTACGCCACTCCCGGAGGCCCGTACGCGGCCCCTGCGGAGCCGTACCGGGGTGGCGGTGCCGTACAGCCCCCCGAGAGGGGTGCGGCGCCGCTCGGCGGGGGCTTCGGGCCGGCCGTGCCCGTACCGATGGCGGGACCCGCGTCCGCGCCCGTCCCCGGGCCCACCGGCGATCCGGGGACGGGCGGGCGGGCCGAGACCCGGGCCGCCCGGCGGGCGGGGGCCGGGCCGCGCAGGGGGACCGCCCTGGTGGCCGCCTCCGTGGCCGCCGTCCTGCTGGCCGGCGGCGGCATCACGTACGCCCTCATGGACCACGGCGCCGGTGACCGGGCCGCCGGTGACACCGCGCAGGACGGCGGCCAGGGCGCCGCGGCGGGCGGGGACCCCGGGCGCGTGCTCGACCCCGGTACGAGCAGCGCGCCGCCCTCGGGGCAGCCGAGCGGCACCGCCTCGCCGTCCGCGGGCACGAAGCCCGGCGCGCCGTCCGCCTCCGGCCCCGTCCCCGGCGGGAACGCGGCCGGAGGGGACGGCGCCGGCGGTGCGGACGCCGGCGGGGCCGCCGACGCGGCGGGCGGCGGTTCCGGTACGCGGCCCCCCTCGGGAGGCGGCGGCACGACGGCCCCGGGCAAGCCCGGCGGCGCCGTCCCGACGGGCGACACGAACACGGCCGGCGGCCCCTCGGGCGGGGGCGGCGCCACCAGTGCGCCCACCACCCAGGCCCCGGCGCCCGCCGAGGGCTGCACCGCCTCCGGCTCCTCCGCCACCTGCCAGGTCGTACGCGGCGCCACCACCACCCGCTACGACGGCGGCGAGATGGGCACCGTCGGCGCCGGTCCGCACACCTTCTCCTGCCAGGTCGACCTCGACCGCACCGAGTCGTACGGCGGCCGCACCAGCCGCTGGTTCGCCCGCACCGACGACGACAGCGGCAACACCAACGTCTACCTCAGCGTCCTCCACCTCTCCGGAGGAGCGGGCGGCGGCGCGGTGGCGGGCCTGCGCGTCTGCTGACGGACGCGGCGGCGTCGGGCGCTGCCCCGGGGCCGCCGCACCGGGAGTACCGCCTCAGGCGGCGGGCGGTGCGGTCTCGCCCGATCCGCGGGCGATGAGGGTCGTGCCGAGGACGACGCGCTCCGGTGCCTCGTCGGCCCCGTCCAGGCGGCGGAAGAGCCGCTCCGCGGCCGTTCGTCCGAGCGCCGCGGCGTCCTGGGCGATGACGGTGACGCCGAGGAGGTCGGCCAGTTCGATGTCGTCGAAGCCGACGAGGGCGACCTGGCGCGCGTGTCCGGCGAGGGCGCGCACCGCGGTGACGGTGACCCGGTTGTTGCCGGCGAACAGCGCCGTCACGGGCTCCGGCGCGGCCAGCATCTCCCGTACCGCCGCGCTCACCCGCGCGGGGTCGGTGGGGCCGAGCGAGACCCACGCGTCCCGGACCGGCAGCCCCGCGTCCTCCATCGCCGCGCGATAGCCGCGCAGTCGCTCGGCCGAGGTGTGGATGCGGGGCCGGTCGCCGATGAAGCCGATCCGCCGGTGACCGTGGGCGATCAGATGGGCCACGCCGTCGCGCGCCCCGCCGAAGCTGTCGGAGAGGACGGCGTCGGCCTCGATGCGGCCGGCCGGCCGGTCGACGAAGACCGTCGCGACACCCGCCCTGATCTCCGGCTCCAGATAACGGTGGTCGTCGCCGGCGGGGATGACGATGAGCCCGTCGACCCGGCGTGCGCACAGGGCCAGCGCCAGCTCCTGCTCCCGCTCCGGGTCCTCGGCGCTCGAACCGTTGATGAGGAGGGCGCCGTGGGCCCGCGCGACCTCCTCGACCGCGCGGCTGAGCGGCCCGTAGAAGGGGTCGGCGAGATCCTCCAGGACGAGGCCGACGGTCGCGGTCCGGCCCTTGCGCAGGACCCGGGCACTGTCGTTGCGGCGGAACCCGAGGACCTCGATGGCCTCCTGGACCCGGCGCTCGGTGTCGGGGGTGACCCCCGGCTCGCCGTTGACGACCCGTGACACCGTCTTCAGGCCGACGCCCGCACGGGCGGCGACGTCCTTCATCGTGGGCCGATTGCCGTAGCGGGGCTCGGGGCGGCGGGCGATGTCGGCCACGGTGTGCGGTTCCTCCGTCGTGTCGGGTTCCTGGCGAGACGACTCGCGGTCTCAGGTCGAGCATAGGCCCTGGACAACGTTGTCACCGCGCGGAAGACTGTAGGGGACACCTCACCCTTCCCGGCCGCCGACTGGAGAATCCGCGCTCATGCACACCGACTTCGCCGTGGGCCTCGCCGTCGCGCTCGACATCGGGGGCACCAAGATCGCCGGCGCCCTCGTCGACGGCGGGGGACGCGTCCGCTACCGCTCCCAGCGGCCCACGCCCGCGCGCGAGGCCGGCGAGACGGTGATGCGCGCGGTCGAGGACGTGCTCGCGGACCTCGCGGCCTCGCCGCTGTGGGACGCGGCGGAGGCCGTCGGCATCGGCAGCGCCGGCCCCGTCGACGCCTCCCAGGGCACCGTGAGCCCGGTGAACGTGCCCGGCTGGCGCGGCTACCCGCTCGTCGACCGCGTCCGCCGGGTCACCGGCGGACGCCCCGTCACCCTCGTCGGCGACGGCGTCGCCATGACGGCGGCCGAACACTGGGTCGGCGCGGCCCGGGGCCACGACAACGCCCTCTGCCTCGTGGTCTCCACGGGTGTCGGCGGCGGCCTCGTCCTCGGCGGCCGGGTCCACCCGGGCCCCACCGGCAACGCCGGTCACATCGGCCACATCGTGGTGGATCTGGACGGCGACCCCTGCGCCTGCGGCGCGCGCGGCTGCGTCGAACGCCTCGCCAGCGGCCCCCACCTCGCCCGCCGCGCCCTGGAGAACGGCTGGCGCCCCGGGCCCGACGGCGACGTCTCCGCCGCCGCGGTGGCCACCGCCGCGCACGCCGGCGACCCGGTGGCCCTCGCCTCCTTCGAGCGGGCGGCCCAGGCGCTGGCGGCGGGCATCGCCGCCACCGCCGCCCTCGTCGAGATCGACATCGCGGTCGTCGGCGGAGGCGTCGCGGGCGCCGGCGAGGTCCTCTTCGCCCCCCTCCGCCGCAGCCTCGCCACCTACGCCACGCTCTCCTTCACCCGGAACCTCACCGTCGTCCCCGCCCTCACCGGCACCGACGCCGGCCTCCTCGGCGCCGCGGCCGCCGCCACGCGCGCGCGTGACGGGGGACCGTGGACGGCATTCGGTACGGGCGCGGGTTCGGGAGAGGGCGCGGGCCCCGGCGCGGGTGCAGGACCCGGCGCCAGTGCGGGCGCTGACCATGCGTCCGGCACCGGTGCGGGCACGGGCACCGGCATCGGTGCCCCGTCCGACACCGGAGCCGGGTCCGGCGGCTGAGGGCGACTGCCCGGGAGTACGGCGAAGGGCCGCCCCTACTCCCGTACGTGCTCCCCCGTCCGCTGTTCCACGATCACCAGGAACGTGTCGGACGCCAGGTCCATCACCACCCGGGCGGGCACCCCCTCGTCCCGTCGCGCCCCGGCGAACTCCTCCGCCGGCCAGCTGCCCCGCGGGCCGCCTGCCGGGAAACGTTCGAGAACTTCACGACTCATCTCCGCACCCCCTCGTGCTTGCCGTTGTCAACGACGGCGACGCCGAAGCGTCACGCTCGCGCCCGGACGTGTGTTCGGGGGTTTCCGTGGCAGGGTGTTGAGGGCAAGCCACAGGGGGCTACCGATGAGGGGGAAATCGTGATCGTCTGGATCAACGGGACGTTCGGCGCGGGCAAGTCGAGCACCGCGCGCGAGCTGGTCGATCTGATCCCGCACAGCACCCTGTACGACCCCGAGCTCACCGGCGGGGGGCTGCGCCGGCTCCTGCCGGCCAAGCGGCTCGCCGAGGTCGAGGACTACCAGGACCTGCCGATCTGGCGCCGGCTGGTCGTCGACACCGCCGCCGCGCTGCTCGCCGAGGTCGGCGGCGTGCTGGTCGTCCCCATGACCCTGCTCCGGCAGGAGTACCGGGACGAGATCTTCGGCGGGCTCGCCGCCCGCCGGATCGAGGTGCGACATGTCCTGCTCGCACCGGAGGAAACGATCCTGCGCCAACGGATCGACGCCCGGGCGGAGTACGGCGACCCCGAGGTCGACGCCCGCGTCCGCGAGTGGTGCCACGACCACCTCGTGCCCTACCGGTCCGCGCTCGACTGGCTCGCCGCCGACGCGTACACCGTCGACACCTCGTCGCTCACCGCGGCCGAGACCGCCCGGACCGTCGCCGACGCGGTCCTGGCCGGCCGGGCCGCCCCCTGCGGCATCGTCCAGACCCCCGAGCCGACCGGCGAGACCCTCGCGGCCGGCGTCCTGCTCTTCGACGAACAGGACCGCTTCCTGCTCGTCGACCCCACGTACAAGCCCGGCTGGGAGTTCCCCGGCGGTGTCGTCGAACCCGGCGAACCGCCGGCCCGCGCCGGGATGCGCGAGGTCGCCGAGGAGATCGGCCTCGAACTCGGCGCCGTACCCCGGCTGCTGCTCGTCGACTGGGAACGCCCCCAGCCCCCCGGTTACGGCGGTCTGCGCCTCCTCTTCGACGGCGGCACCCTCCGCACCGACGACACCGCGCGCCTCCACCTGCCCGGTGCCGAACTCCGCGACTGGCGCTTCGTCACCGAGGAGGAGGCCGCCGACCTGCTGCCCCCCGTCCGCTACCGCCGCCTCCGGTGGGCCCTGCGCGCCCGCGAACGCGGCACCGTGCTCAACCTGGAAGCCGGGGTCCCGGTCGGCTGACCGCCGTGGCCGGTGACCCGTCCGGAGCGTCCGGCCCGGCGCCCTCGACGTTGGCGACCATCCTGCGCAGGACCTTGAGCGCGGCGACGTACTCCTGGTCGCCGATGCCCTCGTGGACCTCCGCGCGCAGCTCGGTCACCAGCCGGCGGACGCGCACCCGGGCCGCCTCCCCGGCCTCGGTGAGGTGCAGCCGCTGCCCGCCGTCGGCCCGGAGCCAGCCGCGGTGCAGCAGCTGGTCGACGACCCGTGCGATCTCGTGCGGCCCGTCCGCGAGCGGGGTCAGGCGCCCGACGAGCTCCTCGCGGCTCGGCGCCCCGGCCCCGCCGCTGACGCCGTTGAGCACCCAGTACTGCGGCTGCGTGACGTCGAACCGGGCCATGGCGTCCCGCAGATGCCGGGTGACGGCCCGGTGGGCCAGACCGCTCCAGTACCCGATGGGCTGGGTGGCCAGCTGCTCGTCGGAGGCGCCCGGATCGGCCGGGGCCTGATCGGTGAGCCGACCGGTCGCGGAGCCGGAGCCGGTGCCGGGGTGGGGGTCGGGGCCGGACTGTTTCGCGCTGCCGGTCGTCATCTAGGCCACCGCAACCGTCAGCTGGGCCGCCGTGTCCTCGGTGACCGGTGCGCCGTGGCCGCAGCACAGCACCGACGGGGCCAGCTTGGCGAGCGCCCGCAGGGAGTCCATCGCGAGGGCGCGGTCGACATGGAAGACGCCGAAGGTCACGCCCCGCACCGAGGCCACCGTGTCTCCGGCGAACAGCACGCCGTGGTGCGGAAGATGGACGGCGATCGAGCCGGGCGTGTGGCCCGGCGTGTGGACGACCACGGCGCCGTCACCGAAACCGAGCTCGTCGCCGTCCTCGACCTCCCGGTCCACTCGGGTCGGCGGGGCCTCGGGCACGGTCAGGCCGTGCGCGTACAGCGGGAGCTCCCACTCCAGGAGGTCGGGCTCGGGGACCGGGGCCTCGCCCCGGACCACCGGAGCGTCGAGGCGGTGCGCGAGGATCTCGGCGCCGTACCGGTCCGCCAGCTCGCCCGCCGCGCCCACGTGGTCGCGGTGGCAGTGCGTCAGCACGATCCGGCGCAGCCGGGCCGGGTCGAGACCGGCCGTCCGAATCGCCTCCGCGATCGCGGGCGCCGTGCCGACCCAGCCGGCGTCGATCAGGGTCAGCTCCTCCTCGTCCTGCCACAGGTACGCCTGGCCGATGGAGAAGTCGAGCAGGTGCAGACGGGGGGTGATCCGGGTGATCTCGATGGGTGCCATACGACGAACCTACGGAGATCCGCAGGTCCGCCGCATGCCTCTACGCTCTCGGCGAGCTTCGCCGAGCGCTGAACCCGATCGGGCGTCAGACCTGCTTCGAGCGCGCGTAGTTGACCAGGAAGTGCGCCTCGGCCACCGAGAGGCGCTCCAGCTCCTCCGGGGAGACCGACTCGTTGGGCGCGTGGATCTGCGCCTCCGGCTCGCTCAGCCCGATCAGCAGGATCTCCGACTCCGGGTAGAGCGAGGCCAGCGTGTTGCAGAGCGGGATCGAGCCGCCCATGCCCGCCGTCTGCATCTCCTGGCCGGGGTACGCGATCCTCATCGCGTCGGCCATCGAGGCGTACGCGGGGCTCGTCGTGTCCGCCTGGAACGCCTGGCCCTGGCCGACCTGCTCCAGGGAGACGCGGGCGTTCCACGGGGTGTGCTTCTCGATGTGGGCGTAGAGCAGCTTCGTCGCCTCGGCCGAGTCCAGGCCCGGCGGCACCCGCAGGCTCAGCTGGGCGCGGGCCGACTTCGGGATCGACGGGGTCGCCCCGGCCACCGGGTGGCAGTCGATGCCGATCACGGTGACGGCGGGACGCGCCCAGATGCGGTCGGCGATCGTGCCGGCACCCGGCAGGGCCACGTCCGAGAGGACCTTGGCGTCCTGACGGAAGTCCTCCTCCGGGTACTGCAGCCCCTCCCACACCTGGTCGGCCGGCAGACCGTCGACGACGGTCGAACCGTCCGCGGCGCGCAGCGAGTCCAGGACGCGGATCATCGCGGCGAGCGCGTCCGGCGCGGCGCCGCCGAACTGACCGGAGTGCAGGTTGCCCTCGAGGGTGTCGATCTGCACCCGGATCATCGTCATGCCGCGCAGCGTCGCCGTCACGGTCGGGAGACCCACCCGGAAGTTGCCCGCGTCGCCGATCACGATCGCGTCGGCGGCCAGCAGCTCGGGGTGCTGCTCCGCGTACCGCTCAAGGCCCCCGGTGCCCTGCTCCTCCGAGCCCTCCACGATCACCTTGACGGTGACGGGGACGCCGCCGTTCGCCTTCAGGGCGCGCAGCGCGAGCAGGTGCAGGATGAAACCGCCCTTGCAGTCGGCGGCGCCGCGCCCGTACCAGCGCCCGTCGCGCTCGGTCAGCTCGAACGGCGGGGTCAGCCAGGCGGACTCGTCCAGCTTCGGCTGCACGTCGTAGTGCGCGTAGAGCAGGACGGTCGGCGCACCGGCCGGGCCGGGCAGGATGCCGTACACCGACTGCGAGCCGTCCGGCGTGTCGAGCAGGGCCACGTCCTGGAAGCCCTCGGTGCGCAGGGCGTCAGCGACCCAGTTGGCCGCGCCCTCGCATTCGCTGCGCGGCGCCACGGCCTCGTCCGCCACCGACTCGAAGGCCACCAGCGCGGCCAGCTCGGCCTTGGCCGTGGGCATCAGCGACCGAACGGTCTCTGCGATCGGATTCGAGGACATGGGCACGCTCCTGATGGGTGCGACGTTACGAGGTAGGGACGGCGTTCGGCGTAGGTCGTGGTACGGCGAACGCACCGTCGATCCTACGGCGCTGTGCCCTGGCTACCGCGCCGTAGGATGCGTCAGGAGCAGACCACCGGTCGGATCAGGAGCAGAAACACATCGTGAGCAGCGAGCGCGGAGAGAACGCCGGTCCGGAGCACACCGAGCCCGTGGGCGCGGCTCCCGGGAGCACCGGTGCGGAGGCGGCGCGGGACACGGACCCGGACACCGCGACGTCCGAGGTCACGGCCGCCGCGCCGGACGCCGAGGGCGCGGACGTCGACAGCACGGACGTCGGTGGTACGGATGCCGGTCGTACGGATGCCGACGCCACGGACGGCGTGCCGGACGCCGTGACGGACACGCACCCCGGCGACGCGGTGGGCGACGTGACGGACACGCACCCGGAGGACCCGGCGCACGGGGCGGAAGTGACGGCCCCGGCGGCGGGCGGTACGGCGGACGAGGCGGCCGACGTCTGGGACGTGGTCGTCGTCGGTGCGGGACCGGCCGGCGCGTCCGCGGCCTATGCGGCGGCGGTGGCCGGTCGCCGGGTGCTGCTCCTGGAGAAGTCCGAGCTGCCCCGCTACAAGACCTGCGGCGGCGGCATCATCGGCCCCTCCCGGGACTCCCTCCCGCCGGGCTTCGAACTGCCCCTCCAGGACCGGGTGCACGCCGTCACCTTCTCCCTGGACGGCCGCTTCGCCCGCACCCGCCGTTCGCGCCGGATGCTCTTCGGGCTCATCAACCGTCCCGAGTTCGACGCGCAGCTCGTCGAGCACGCGCAGAAGGCCGGTGCGGAACTGCGGACCGGGGCCACGGTCGTCCGCGTCGAGCAGCACGGCCCGTCCGTGCCGGACCGGCGGACCGTCGCCGTCGTGCTCGGCGACGGCGAGACCGTCCTCGCGCGCGCGGTCGTCGGTGCCGACGGCAGCGCCAGCCGGATAGGCGCTCATGTCGGGGTGAAGCTCGGTCAGGTCGACCTCGGCCTGGAGGCGGAGATTCCCGTGCCGCCGTCCGTCGCGGAGGACTGGAAGGGCCGGGTCCTCATCGACTGGGGTCCGATGCCGGGCAGTTACGGCTGGGTCTTCCCCAAGGGCGACACGCTCACCGTCGGCGTCATCTCGGCGCGTGGCGAGGGCGCCGCCACCAAGCGGTACATGGAGGACTTCGTCGCGCGGCTCGGCCTCGCCGGCTTCGAGCCCACGATCTCCTCCGGCCATCTGACCCGCTGCCGCACCGACGACTCGCCGCTCTCCCGGGGCCGGGTCCTCGTCTGCGGCGACGCGGCCGGACTCCTGGAGCCCTGGACGCGCGAGGGCATCTCGTACGCGCTGCGCTCGGGCCGGCTCGCCGGCGAGTGGGCCGTACGGGTCGCCGAGGCGAACGACGCGGTCGACGCCCGGCGCCAGGCCCTCAACTACGCCTTCGCCATCAAGGCCGGCCTCGGTGTCGAGATGGCGGTCGGCCGGCGGATGCTCGCCGTCTTCGAGCGGCGCCCCGGGCTGCTGCACGCGACGATCACGGGAGTGCGGCCCGCCTGGAACGCCTTCGCCGACATCACCCGCGGCGCGGCCACGCTCGGCGGCATGGTCAGGTCGAACGGCCTGGCCCGGCGGGCGCTGGAGGTGCTGGACCGGCGGATGGACACGTCGTCCGGTGTCGGCCCGGCGGGCCGGGGTGTCTCGCAGCGGGAGCGGTCGGCCGCCGAGCAGGACGACACGGGGGCTCCCGAGGAGCTCTGACGGATCGACCCGAGCGGCCCGTGTGGTGCGTGGGGCGTGTGATGCGTGCGGTGGGCGCGCCCGCCGTGTGGGGGGTGCCTGCGCCCCGGGCGCGACCGATGCGGGGGTGCGGGGAGAACCCGTGGGAAGTGAGGACGGGCTCCGCCGTTCCGGCCGGTTCACGCGGCCGGGGTGGCGGGGCCCGTCGTCGTGATGCGGAAGACGGGGTGCTTGGGCGCGGCGGCACGCAGCTCCTCGGCGGAGGAGTCGGGGCCGACGCCGCCGAAGAAGACGCCGACCTCGGCCTTCCAGCGCTTGAGGTAGGCGCGGAGTACCGCGGGCTTGTCGTCGTCGGCCACCTCGACGGCGGTGAACTCCTGCACGTGCTTGCCGAGGTGCAGCTGCCCGCCGCCGGCGGCCCGCATGTTGTGGGTCCACTGGACGTGGCCGCGGGGGGCCACCAGGTACTGGGCGCCGTCCACCGTCAGGAGGTTGACGGGGGTGCGGCGCCATTCGCCGCTCTTGCGGCCGCGGACGGCGAGCACGCGGGAGCCCCAGACGCTGATGCCGCGGCGGGTCATCCAGGCGACCGCGCGGTTGAAGACGTTCACGGTGAACCAGCCGGGCTTCATGACGTGGGCGGCGGGGTTGCCGGGGGTGGTGGGCTGAGCGGACATCGGGGCCTCCTGGAGATTCAAAGTGTGAGCACTGCTCTCGCTTGAGATCAGTGTGCACGGTTTGCTGCTCGCAATCAAGAGCGGTGCTCTCATTTCGTGGCGGTGCTCCGAAAATGTCACACTGCTCTCCATGAGTACCGTTCGAGGAGCCCGCGCCCGCGCCCGTATCGAGATCACCGCCGCCATCAAGGACGAGGCCCGCACCCAGCTCGCCGCCGAAGGCGCCGCCAAGCTGTCCCTGCGCGCCGTCGCCCGCGAGCTCGGCATGGTGTCCTCCGCGCTGTACCGCTACTTCCCCAGCCGCGACGACCTGCTCACCGCCCTCATCGTCGACGCCTACGACGCCGTCGGCGCCGCCGCCGAACAAGCGGCCGCCGACACCGCGGGCCGGCGCCCCCTGGACCGGTGGACCGCCGTCTGCCGGGCGGTCCGCGCCTGGGCCGTCGCCCACCCGCACGAGTACGCCCTCATCTACGGCTCCCCGGTCCCGGGCTACACCGCGCCCCAGGACACCATCGCCCCCGCCGCCCGCGTCGGACTCGTCCTCATCGACATCACCCGCCGCGCCCACGAGACCGAGGGCCTCGCCCTGCCTCCCCTCCCGGACGCCCTCCGCCCCGAAGCCGAGCGCATCGCGGCCGACCTCGTCCCGGACCTCCCCCCGCCGCTGGCCGTCGCGCTGGTCGCCGCCTGGTCCCAGCTCTTCGGCCTCGTCTCCTTCGAGATCTTCGGCCAGTTCCACCGCGTCGTCGAGGACCGCGACGCCTTCTTCACCGCCGCCGCCCGCCGCCTCGGCCAGGAGGTCGGCCTCCTGCCCCGGGCCTGAACCGGCCGCCGGCCTGGACCCCGGCCGCCTCGCCTGCTCGGCTGGGAGCCGGCCCGGACTCCGGCCACCTCGCCTGCTCGGCCGGGGCGGGCTGGCCCCCGGCCACCCCGCCCCTCCGCTGGGAGCCGGCCCGGGCCCCCGACCACGCCGCCCCCTCCGCCGGGAGTCGGCCCGGACTCGGCCGTGCCGCCTACTCCGGCGGGAGTACGTGCGACCACCCCGCCGGGGTGACGTCCTCGCGCGCGGCGCGCGGTTAGCGTGGCCGGTATGGACGAGGCGTGGACGGGTGGCAGCGGCGGCGGGCCGTTCGGGCGGTGGGAGCGGGCGGGCGGCGGCCGGGGGCTGCCCTGGCGGTCCACGGTGCTGATCGCCGTCCTGGTCATGGCGGGTTCCGGGTTCGCGGCGCGGAACCAGGCAGGGCGGGAGGAACTCGACGCGTGGGGGAGGGTCCTCCTGCTGCTCGCGGCGGCGCCGCTGGTGCTGCGTCACCGCAGGCCCGTCCCGGTGGTGTTCGCCGTCGCGGCCGTCACCCTCGGCTATCTCGCGGCCGGTTACCCGTACGGTCCGGTCTTCGTCCTGATCGCCGTCGCCTGTTTCGCCGCCGTCGTCCAGGGACACCGCACCGCCGCCTGGTGGGCCCTCGGCCTGCTCTGGGCCGGGCATCTGCTGCTCGCGCACTGGCTCTACAGCCGGCTCCCGCCCCCGGGTGACGGCCCCGCCCCCTGGGGGCAGGAACTTCCGGCGGCGGCCTTCGCCGTCGCCGTACTCGCCGCGTCCGAGCTGGTACGGGTCCGCCGCCAGCAGTGGGCGCAGCACCGGGCCGACCGGGCCGCGGCCGAGCGACGCCGCGCCGACCAGGAGCGGCTGCGGATCGCCCGGGAACTGCACGACGTGCTGGCCCACTCGATCTCCGTGATCAACGTCCAGGCGGGGGTCGGCCTCGCCCTCCTGGACTCCGACCCCGAGCAGGCCCGCACGGCCCTGACCACGATCAAGGCGGCCAGCAAGGAAGCGCTCGGCGAGGTGCGGCAGGTCCTCGACACCCTTCGCGCCCCCGGCGAAGCACCCCGTACGCCCGCCCCGGGACTCGGCCGGCTCCCCGAACTCGTCGACCAGGCCGCCGCCGCGGGCCTGACCGTCGCCGTGACGAGGAGCGGCCCGCGGACGGACCTGCCGCCCGGCGCCGACCTCGCCGCCTTCCGGATCGTGCAGGAGGCGCTCACCAACGTGGTGCGCCATTCCGGCTCCCGCACCGCCCGGGTCGAGATCGCGCACGGCCCCGGACGCCTCGACCTCCGCGTCGACGACGACGGCCCCGCCACCGGCACCGAGGCGGGCGGCAGCGGCAACGGCCTCGCCGGCATGCGGGAGCGCGCCGCCGCCCTCGGTGGCACCATCGAGGCGGGCGTCCGGCCGGACGGCGGCTTCCGCGTCCACGCCGTACTCCCACTGCCCCCGGAGGAGACCTCGTGACCGGCGACCCCGTGACCGGTGACCCGGTGAACGACGGCTCCAGGGCCGGTGACCCCGGAGCCGGTGACCCCAGGGCCGGCGACTCCACGGCCGCCGGCCCCACGACCGACGGCTCCACGGCCGCCGCCGACCGCTCGACGGCCGGCGACCCCTCCAACGGCGGCTCCCCTGGCGACGCCCCCGCGATCCGGGTGCTGCTCGCCGACGACCAGTCGCTGGTCAGGGCGGGGTTCCGCGCCCTGCTCGACGCCCAGCCGGACATCACCGTGGCGGGGGAGGCGGCGGACGGCGACGAGGCCGTGGAGGGGGTCAGGGCGCTGAGACCGGACGTCGTGCTCATGGACATCCGGATGCCGCGGCTCGACGGCCTGGAGGCCACTCGGCGGATCACGGACGACCCCGACCTCGACGGCGTCCGGGTCGTCATCCTGACGACCTTCGAGCTCGACGAGTACGTCTTCGAGGCGATCCGCGCGGGCGCCTCCGGCTTCCTCGTCAAGGACACCGAGCCGGAGGAACTGCTGCGGGCCGTGCGCGCCGTCGTCCACGGGGACGCGCTGCTCTCCCCGGGCGTGACGCGCCGGCTGATCGAGGAGTTCGCGGCCCGTTCCAAGGCCCCGGCCGCCACGTCGGCCCTCGGCGCGCTGACCGAGCGCGAGCGGGAGGTGATGGCGCTGGTGGGGATCGGCCTGTCGAACGAGGAGATCGCCCGCCGGCTCGTCGTCAGTCCCCTCACCGCCAAGACCCACGTCAGCCGCGCCATGGTCAAGCTGGGCGCCCGGGACCGCGCCCAACTCGTCGTTCTGGCTTACGAGTCGGGCCTGGTGCGGCCCGGCTGGCTCGGCTGACCGCAGCCGGAGCGCGTCGTACGCAGGGCCCGAGGCTCTTGGTCGGGTCAGCGGCTCCACACCACGACGTCGAAGACCCCGCGGGTGTCGGAGGACTGTCCCGCCAGTTCCTTGACGGTCAGCCGGGCGACCCGGCCGTCGTTCGTCAGGGCGCAGACGACCAGGCCGGTCTTGAGCTTCATGTCGTTCGTGGTCGCCAGGGTCTCGACGACGCCGGCGCAGTCCTTGTACGAGGGCACCGTCCCGGACTCCTCCCAGACCAGCGCCTTGGCGCCGCGCTCGGGGCGGAGCATGTGGCTGCCGAACGGGTAGACGGAGAAGTCGTTGTCGGAGTTGATCTCGGACTCTGTCGGGGGCGTGGAGTCGAGGTCCTTGGACTCCGTGTAGGTGATGGCCAGCGCGCCCTGCCACCGGACCGCGCCCCCCGGCGTGGGAGCCGCCGTCGGGGACGGCGAAGTGGGGGAGTCCGCGGGCGCGGAGGTCCCCGGGGACCCCGGGGAATCCGACGACGCGCCGTCGCCGCCGGGGGTCTCCTCGCCGGTCGCGGGGGCCGTGGTCGTCGGTGTCCGCGCGGGAGGCGGCGCCGCCTGGTTGCTGTTGCCGGCTCCCACCATGTACGTACCGACGACGCCGATCACGGCTGCCACCAGGGTGGCGCCCGCGCCGATCCACGCGCCCCGGTGCGAGGTGGTCTGCGGCGGTGCTCCCGGAGGCGGCCCTCCGGGAGCACCGTTCGCCGGGCCGGCCGGCGGGTACGCCGGGGCCGTCGGCCAGTGCCCCCGGGGCTCTTCTCTGCTGCTCATCCTGTCTGTCCCCCCGCTGAGTTGATCTTCAGAGGGGCAGATTACTGTCCGCTCCTGAGGGTGGGTCAGGCGGGGTTCGCCGACGCCGTCGGGGCGCGGTGGCCCCGGGGCGCGGAGGTCGGGATCAGATGATCGCCGAGGTCTCGCGCCACAGCCGGGCGAGAGCGGTGTCGCCCGTCACGGTCACGGCGTCGGCCGGCAGGCGGTTCCACAGCGCCAGGTACAAACGGTCGGCGGAGCCGCTGAGTTCGGCGTCCACGGCGAGTACTCCGTCCACACCGGGCCCTCCGTCCACACCGGGCCCTCCGTCCACACCGGGCCCTCCGTCCGCACGGGGCCCTTCGTCCACGCCGAGCCCTTCGTCCACCGTGCTCGTGCCTGCGGCCTCCGTCTCGGAGGACGCCGTCGGTGCGAGGAACCCCCGCTCCGTCCGGGGCGGTTCCGTGGCCGACAGGTGCACGGTCCAGGTGTCACCGGTGTCGGTGGCATGGACGCGCAGGGTGCGGGGTTCGGGGGTGTGGACCCGGCTGCGGTCGCGAGCGTGGAAGCCGCGGAGGAGCTCGTCGATGCCGTCGGCGGCGACGGCGGCGTCGACCGGTCCGGGGCCGGCCGGGAGGGCGGACTCGGCGTCCGCGCGGTGGACGGTCGTCTCGTGGGCCTGGCGCCGCGCCCAGAAGGCGAGCGGGGAGGGCGCGGGGAGGAAGGTCCAGCACTCCAGGGTGTCGGGCGCCGCGCGGAGGGCGGCGACCAGGAGGGCGTGGCCCTCGCGGTAGTGGGTGATCAACTCGTCGCCGTCGAGGTCCGGTTCGCCGCCGTCGGGGTGGTACGAGGTGTGTCCTTCGACGACGAAGGCGGTGGCCCAGCGGTGCACCATGGTCGTGTGGCGGAGGAGGTCCCGGATCCGCCATCCGGGGCAGGTCGGCACGTCGGCGTCGGGTCCGGCCTCGGCGGCCGCGTCGGCGAGGGCATGGCCCGCCGCTTCCAGCGCGTCGATGTGCTCCGTGATCTTCAGGGTGTGCTCGGGGCTCGCGTCCATGAGGGGATTCTGGCAGGTCCGGCCCCCCGTCGGCGCGCCGGCGCCGACGGGGGGCGGGTGCCGCCCTGGTGCTTCAACTCGCGTGGTGCGTTCCGGCGTTGCGTGCCCAGTAGCCCATCGCCGCGGCGCCGGCGGCGAGCAGGGCGACGGTGGTGAGCGCCACCGGCAGGGAGAACCAGTCGGCGAGGAAGCCGATGGAGGGCGGGCCGAGGAGCATGCCGCCGTAGCCGAGGGTGGAGGCCGTCGCCACGCCGCCGGGGCCGGCGAGCGCGCCCGCGCGGGCCACGGCGACGGGGAAGATGTTGGCGAGGCCGAGGCCGGTGATCGCGAAGCCGAGGAGCGTGGCCCAGACGGTCGGCGCGAGCGCGCCGAGGAGCATCCCGGCGGCGGCGGTCGCACCGCCCGCGACGAGGGTGCGGGTCTGGCCGAGGCGTTCGAGCAGCGCGGTGCCGGAGAGTCGGCCGGCGGTCATGGTGAGCGCGAAGACGGAGTACCCGGCGGCCGCCATGCCGGGGTGCGCGTGGAGGTCCTGTTCGAGGTGGAGGGCTCCCCAGTCGGCGAGCGCGCCCTCGCCGTACGCCGTGCAGAGGGCGATCACTCCGAAGACGACGACCGCGCGGCGGGACGCACGCGTGCGCGTGCCGGCCGTCCGGGAGCCGGACGGCGCCGTGAGGGTCTCCGGCAGGGTGGGCGCGGGATGGCGCAGGAGTACGGGCCCGGCGGCGGCCGTCAGGGCCAGGCCGACGACCGTGAGGCCGAGGAGGTGGGTGGTGGGGGAGAGGCTGCCGGCGAGGAGGCCGCCGATGCCGGCGCGAGCATGCCGCCGAGGCTGAAGGCGGCGTGGAAGCTCGGCATGACCGGGCGGCGCAGTGCGGTCACCAGGTCCACGGCCGCGCTGTTCATGGCGACGTTGATGCCGCCGTACGCGGTGCCGAAGACCAGCAGGACGAGGCCGAGGGCGAGCGGCGACCCGGTCAGCGCCGGCAGGGCGACCGAGAGGGAGAGCAGGACGGCGGTGGCGACGGTGACGGGGTGGGACCCGTAGCGGCGGCAGAGCCGGCCGGTCAGGGTCATGGTGATCACGGCGCCCGCCGACACGCCGAGCAGGGCGAGGCCGAGGTCGCCGGCCGAGGCGCCGGTCTGCTGCTTGACGGCGGGTATGCGGACCACCCAGCCGGCGAACAGGAAGCCGTCGAGGGCGAAGAAGAGGGTCAGGGCGGAGCGGAGGCGGGTCAGGGAGTGGGTGGCGGTGTCTCCGCCGGGGCCCCCCGATACGGCCGTCCGTACTTTGTTTAGTAGCGGCACAAACTCAGGATAGGGGGCGCCCGCCCGTGGAATCAACCGCGCCGGCGGCTTCGGAGCACAGGTCCTGTGGGCTACGGGCCGCACGACCGCCCGATCATGGGAGACTCGCCCCCATGAACGGCAAGGCGACGACGACCCGGACACGGCTGGACAGGGGGCGCAACGCGCTCGGCCCCGCACTGGAGCTGGTGCACACCGGCAGGGCTCCGACCAGGGCCGTCCTCACCGCCGAGCTCGGGGTCACCCGGGCCACCGCGGGCGCCGTCGCCGCCGAGCTGGAGGCCCTCGGCCTCATCCGCGTCGACTCCAACCCGGGCGCCGCCGCCGGCTCCCAGGGGCGGCCCTCGCACCGGCTCGCCGTCGACGAGAAGGGCCCCGTCGCCCTCGCCGCCCAGGTGCACGCGGACGGCTTCCGGGCCGCCCTCGTCGGCCTCGGCGGCACCATCGTCGCCACCGCCCCCGGCTGCGTCACCGTCTCCGCCGACCCCGCCCAGGTCCTCGGCGCCGTCGTCGAGGCCGGAGCCGCCCTGCTCCGCGAGAGCGGTCGCCGGTGCGTCGGCGCCGGACTCGCCGCCCCCTCCGCGGTGGCCGAACCCGAGGGCACCGCACTCAACCCGCTCCACCTGGCCTGGCCCGCCGGCGCGCCGGTGCGCGAGATCTTCGCCGAGCGGGTACGGGCCGCCGGTATCGAGGGCCCCGCCTTCACCGGCAACGACGTGAACCTCGCCGCCCTCGCCGAGCACCGCCACGGCGCGGGGCGCGGCGCCCGCGACCTGCTCTGCGTGGCCACCGGCCACCGGGGCGTCGGCGGCGCGCTCGTCCTCGACGGGCGCCTGCACACGGGCAGCGCCGGCCTCGCCCTGGAGGTCGGCCATGTGACGGTCAACCCGGAGGGGCGGCCCTGTCACTGCGGCAGCCGGGGCTGCCTCGACGTCGAGACCGACCCGCTCGCCTTCCTCACGGTCGCCGGGCGCGCCCCGGGGCCCGAGGTCTCACTGCTCCAGCAGGCCCGCGACCTGCTGCGGACGAGCCGCGACGACCCGGGCGTCCGGGTCGCCGTCGGGGAGCTGATCGACCGCCTGGGCCTGGGGCTGGCCGGTCTGGTGAACATCCTCAACCCGGACCGGATCATCCTCGGCGGCCTCCACCGCGAGCTCCTCGACGCCGACCCCGAGCGCCTGCGCGCGGTCGTCGCCGACCGCAGCCTCTGGGGCCGCAGCGGTGGTGTGCCGATCCTGCCCTGCACCCTCGACCACAACAGCCTCGTCGGAGCCGCCGAACTCGCCTGGCAGCCGGTGCTCGACGACCCGCTGGCCGCACTGGGGCGCGAGACGGTCTGAGAGCCGAGCGCGGCCCCCTCGGCGCAGGGCATCACCCCCGGGGGTCAGGGCCGGGTGTCACCCCCGCGGGTCCGGGCGGCCCTCGGCCAGCGCGGCGAGACGGTCCAGGGCCATGCGGGTTCCGGTCTCGTTGTCGGTCGCGGGGACCGCGTCGGGAATCCCCTCGTGGACGAGCCTGACCTCGGTGGCGCCCCCGACGGGGATCAATGTCGTCGTGAGGGTCATCGCACCGTGCAGGCGGGGGTCCGCGGACTCGAACTCGATGATCTCGACGACCCGTTCGTCGGGCACCAGCTCCACGAAGCGGCCGTGGTACGTGTCCGTGCGCGCCCCCGACTTCCCCGTGCCGCCCTCCCCGCCGTAGTGCAGCGAGATGCGGAAGGTGCCCCCTTCGCGCACGTCGAAGGAGTGCACCTCGCAAGTCATCCCGTAGGGGACCCGCCACCGTGCGACGGAGTCACGGTCGAGCAGCGACCGGTAGACGGCCGCGGGCGGGGCGTCGATGTGGCGGGACGCGCGCATGGTGTACACGCCTTCCAGGCTAGGGCCTGTCGTCACCTTCCCGCCTGCCCCACGACGCCTGGCACGCACTCTCGCCGCACCGGGCGAAAGCCCGAGTACGTCCAGTACGCGGACTTCCACCCGGCACGCCGAGAGCACGCACCAGACGCCGCGGGGCCGCCCTGCGGGCGACGACGGGAAGGTGACGACAGGCCCTAGTTGCGCGACGGGCGGGCGCGGGGGCGGGCACGCGGACGGCCCTGCGGGCGGGCCCGGGATGCGACAGGCGGGCCCCGGCGGGCGGCGGGTGCACCGGCGTGACCGGAAAGCGGTGGCCGAGGACGGCCGTACGACGTACCGTTCCGCTTCATGATCACTTCCGAATCCGACCTTCCTCCGCGCCTCGGCAGCCTCACCTTCCACGGGCCGCTCTCCGAGGCACGCGCCACCCGCATGATCGAACGGCTCGCCGCCGCCGCCCCCGCCGACGTGCTCGACATCGGCTGCGGCTGGGGCGAGTTGCTGCTGCGCGTCCTGGAAGCCGCCCCGGCGGCCAAGGGTGCCGGACTCGACATCAACGCCGAGGACCTGGCGCGCGGCCGTGTGCTGGCCGAGGAGCGCGGTCTCGCCGACCGCGTGGCCTTCGTCGAGGAGTCGGCGCTCGGCACCGACCGCGGCCCGGTCGACGCGATCCTGTGTCTCGGGTCGAGTCAGGCGCTGTGCGACCCCGACCAGCCGCACGACCCCGCCGTCGCCCTCCGCGAACTGCGCCGGCTCGTGCGGCCGGGCGGTCGTGTGGTGCTCGGCGAGGGCTTCTGGGAGCGCACCCCCACCGAGGCGGAGCTCGCCGGGATGTGGCCCGGCGCCCGGACCGACGACCACTTCAGCCTCGGCGCGCTCGTCGACCTCGCGATCGAGGCGGGCTTCCGGCCCGCGTGGATCGAGACGGCGAGCGCCGGGGAGTGGGAGGAGTTCGAGTCGGGCTACCGGCACGAAACCGAGGTCTGGCTCGCCGCCCACCCCGACCACCCGCTCGCCGACGAGACCCGCGAGCGCGTGGACCGCCAGCGGTCGAGCTGGCTGAACGGGTACCGGGGTGTCCTCGGCATCGCCTACCTCACCCTCGTCGCCGTGGCCTGAGCGGACGCCTGACCGCCGTCCGGCGCCTGACGCCTGACCGACGTCCGGCGCTAGGCGGCTGATGCTCCCGGCGCCCGACGCCCAGTGCCTGATGCTCCCGGCGTCTGACGCCAGGCGCCCGGCGTCTGAACACGCGGTGGCGCCGAGTCCGTACCCCGGCCGCCGCCCGCCCGGGCCCGCCTCACCACTGCCGCCCGGCCCCCAGCGCTGTGCGCTCCGGGGCCGAGAGGTGCAGGACCCGGAAGCGCTCGCCCTCGTCGGCGGGCGCTTCCGGGTCCGCCCACAGGGTGAAGGAGAGCAGTTCCCAGTGGCGCGGATCGACCGCGAGGGCGGAGGCCACGACCCCGTCCCGCCGCGCTTCCCGTGCGTGCCGGGCCACCGCGTCCGCGACCGCCTCGCCCGGTGGGACGGCATCCCCGAGCGGGGTCCTGCGGCGCGTGGCGGCCCGGGGCGCCGATGCGGCGGCCGGCCCCTCCTCGTACGACAGCCCGGCCCAGTGCTGCACGACGGGCCGGCCGAAGTCGTTCACGATGCCCTGGAAACCCGGGCCCCAGAGGAAGGAGTTCATGCCCTTGGGGGTGGTCCACAGGTAGGACGGCGCGTACTGGTCGACGGGTGAGCCGGCCTCCCGCTCCCGGACCAGATATGCCTTCAGGCCGAGTCCGGGGAAGGCGTCGAGGAGATGTCCCTTCGTCGCGACCCGCTTGCAGATGATCTCCATGTCGTAGTCGGCAGGCAGGGCTGTTTGGACACCCTTGTATGTAGCCTCCTCGTCACGGCCGACAACTTCCACAGGGACAGCCTCCGCGCCGACGGGTACACCCGACGCTGTGCCGACTGCCGAAACACAGCGGCCCGAAGCGCTTATGCGCAGGACCCCGAGAAGTTCGCTCAGCGCGTGCGTGAGCGCCGACGGGAACGCACGGCGTTCGAGTCGATCGGCCGCTACGAGGCCGCCTAGACCCCCTTCCATCCGCTTACCGACCGGTGAGCGGCTTTGTCATGCCTGAGAGGTAGAAGAAGTGACTGCAAGCAAGCCGGAGTTGGCGGCAGCCCTCGCCACTGTCCCGGAGATCGCGCGTGCGGAGAAGACGGCCGGCGAGGCGAGGAAGCGGCGCACGGAGCACCTCGCGGGGGGACGAGCCCCTCGCAGCGCGAGACCGTGTCATCAACGACGCTGTCCACACGCTGACGCCAACGGGCAAGTGGACCAGCGACGTCGGCGTGAAGGCGGCTGCCGCCTACCGTGACGCCCTGGAATGGGAGAGCGAACGCATCGCGCTCCGTCTCGCGGAAGAGGCCGCTAAGGACTACGCGATCGGTGTTCGCGAGGCTCTGGCCGGCGACGCGCTCACGTACCTGGCGGGGCGCCTGGGCGAGACGCTCAGCGCCGCCAGGGAGGCCGGTGACGTTCTCGGCGACGTGCGCGCGGCGGACGAGGCCATTCGGGCCGGAGGCGCCGATGTGGAGGCGTGGAGCCACCTTCAGGGGCTCGTCGTCGACCTGGCGAACATCCGGGAAGCCCAGTGGGATCTACTCTCCCCTCCCCTGCGTACAGGCCAGTTGTCGAGCCTCACCAACCGGCCCACCATGCTCGCCTGGAGGAACGCCGGACACGGTGAGACCCGCGGCTTCCGCGTCGACGACGCTCCGGAGATCCTCCTCGACGCCGCACGGTCCCGCCGCTACAGCGTGGACTACATCCTCTGGCTGTCCCGAAGCGGCGCGGCCTACGTGCCCGGGAGCGTCGAAGAGCTCACCGACGAGGTGGAGGCCGCGCAGCCGGCGCCGATCGTCTACGACGACCACGGCCCCGTGACTCTCCGGGTGATCGAGACGCCCATCCCCGCGCCGAAGGCGCCCGACGTCTACGCGCACTCCCGGACGCCGCAGCTCGACTACAGCGGCCCCACCCCCAAGAACCCCGAACTGACAGCGACCCCGGGTGACCCCGTGCCGCCTGTCTGGCGCTACTGACCAAGAGAGGTACCGAGATGGAACCTGAAGAGAACCCGCAGCCGCCGCATCCCGCAGAGCTGGAGCTCATGAAGGTGCGTGCCGGCATGGCGGCCGGCCTGACCTTCGAGCAGAGCGCACGACTCCAGGGCTCCACCGTGGAGGAGCTGACGGCAGACGCTCAGACGCTTGCCGCGGAACTGAGCGCCGCCAACCAGGCTCAGCCCGCGCCGCGCTCCGGCGGTAACCGCGGACCTGACGTCGGAAGCGGCGGACGAGGCGTCAGCGATGGTGCCGCGCTGTATCGCGAGCGCAATGGCCTCGACGAGGACGGCCGACGTCCCGAGAAGAAGTCGGTGCCGGCCGGCAGCCGCAACCCGTTCGTAGAGAACGGCTACACCCTGGAGCACTGAGCGGTCAGATCCGTCGGAGGGGCAGCCCCTGCCGGGCTGCCCCATCCCGAGGCATTAGCCGCGCTTGAGGTACTGGAGCACGATAAGGCCCGCCCCAGCGACGGCGATGGATGCGGTTCCAGCCTTGGTGACACCGTCAAGGATGGCGTCCCCAAGTTGAGTGACGACAATAAAAGAGAGAAGGCCGACCACAGCGCTAACGAGGGCCACGATGATGAGATCGCGAACCGGGTGTGCGCAGGTAGTGGTGGTGCCGCTGGACGTCACGCTGTTTCCTCCCGAGTATCACTGACGCGTATTGCATGGAGACACACCTGACCTATGGGTGAGGTCTCCAGCTAGGAGCTGACGTGACAGCTCCTGGGCCTGCGCTATTGCGGCGAGGCCAAATACAGTCAGTTCGTCCTTTCGGGAAGGGTTGCGCGCGTGAAGGTTTCCAGCCGATACACGCGCCGTTCAATATACAGGAGGAGTAACGGCGCTGCAAGGGCGGCTAGTTCAGCCGCCCCCACCCGGTAACCCCCTTCGAGGCACCCTTCAGACCGAAGAGGTGGTGGTCCTCTCTGTCTGTACGGGTCTGGGGGATCGGGCTGAGGCGCCCACAGGGGCCCGCTGGAGCGCCGAGCGGGTGCCGGCCGGGCTGATCCGACCCCCGAAACGGGAGGCGGGCGTACAGCGCTCCGGTCAACTCGATGAATGAATCATTGCAGGTCAGCGGATAGAAAGCGTTCGCGGCCGGTAGGATGGACCCATGCCAACGACACCCGCCAGGACGTGTGAGCACTGCGCCTCACCCCTCCCGCTGATGGCCCGTCAGCATGCGCGGTACTGCGACACTCGCTGTCGCTCGAAGGCGTTCCGGGCCAAGAAGCACACGCTCCCCGTTGAGCTGACGACCCGCGACAGGTGGGTCCGACGCGCCGCGGATAAGCGTCCGCTGACGACCGCCGGCATGGCGGCTTCCTCGACGGACCCCGCGACGTGGAGCACGCACAAGAGCGCTGCCGCTTCGACGGTCGGCTCCGGTCTGGGCTTCGTCCTCTCTGACGTGGACGACATCGTCTGCATCGACCTGGACCACTGCATCAACACCCTCACGGGCCGTTTGGCGCCGTGGGCCGCAGCCATCGTGCGCGACGCGGGCACCACCTATGCAGAGGTGTCCCCGTCCGGCGACGGGCTGCATATCTGGGGCCGCGCGGACGTCCGACAGGGGCGCCGCATCCGACGCCCCGACGGTACGGCTGTGGAGATCTACGGCACGGGCCGGTACATCGCAATGACGGGACGCCGACATGGCGACGCCCCGTCGAGTCTTGCGAATGTGGCTGGTCTCGTCACTCAGTTGACGTCTTAGTCTCACACGCCCGACATCGCCCCCGTTCGACTTCGGCCCTGAGGTCGTAGTAAGCGCGCACGGTCTTCCGAGCCTCGCGCAGCAGGGATGGCGCCCGCTTGACGATCATGAAGAGCGCCCCAGTAGGTACAGAGAGGGAGGGTGTCGCGGGCGGGGACGTACTCCTCCCGTCGTACGCGGGGAGCAGCCGCCCGTACGACGACCCGGACCCCCTCTGCGCGCGAGTCTCGAAGCACGGACACCACGACAGCGCACCGAGGAGCCGATCGTCATGAACACACTCGCCTACGCGGGCCCCGGCCCGTGGATCCTCTTCGTCCCCCTCGTGTGGGCCGCCGTCATCGCGACGGTCGTCACCCTGGCCCGCCGGGCGGGCCTGCGCCCCGGCCGCCGCGGCCGGCCCGGCCTCGACGGCGGTCCGGACGAGCACTCGCCGATCGCCCTGCTCGGTCACCGGTTCGCCGCCGGAGAGATCGACGAGGACGAGTACTGGCGCCGTCTGACCGTCCTGGAGGAGCAGTTCGGCCGCTCCGCGACCGCCAAGGGGCGCCGGAGCTGACCGGGGGTCCGTGGTGGTGCCCGGCGGTGACCGGGTTCCCGCGGGGCACCCTCCGGGCCCCCGCGGTCAGCCCGCTCGGCCCGCCGGGACCGAGCGGGCCGTGAGCGGGGTCAGGACCGGGTCGATCGGGGTGCTGAGGGGGGCTCCGACGGGGAAGCGGCCGTAGCTCGCGAGGGGCCCGTCGGTCAGGGCGCCGTACACGGCGTGCGCGCACTCGTCGACCGGGACGACCGGCGGGGGCGCCGAAAGGGTGAACCAGACGACCTTCCCGTCGGCGCCGCACGGGCGGACGCCCCAACTCTCGCTGAGCGCCCCGACGATGGCGAGGCCGCGGCCGGAGGTCGCGAGGCGCTCGTAGGCGTCGAGGGCGTCCAGGGCGTCGACGGGGTCGAACGGCTCCGGGGCGGCGGCCCGCGGTATGCGGGGGTCGTGGTCCCGGACGGAGACCGTCAGGCGGTCGAGCAACAGCTCGATCTCGACGGTGCACCGCTTGTCCGGCTGCGCGTGCCGGTGGACGTTGCTGAGGAGCTCGGTGACCCCGAGCACGGCATGGTCGACCAGGGTGTCGAGATGCCAATGGCGCAAATGCGCGGAGACGATCCTGCGGACCTGTCCGATCCGCGACGGCAGGGCCTGGAGCTCCACCGCGTAGTACCTGCTCGGCTCGCTGATCACGGCTGCGACTCCCCGAAGTAGTCCGGAAGAAGACGAAGATTCCGATTTCTCATGCGGTACAGCAGGGCGGCGACCGGAACACAACGTCACCGCCGATGACGCTTGGTGAGATGATTCCAGCGTGAACCAGTCGTGACCGGCCCGCAACTCGCGGCGACTCGGGCCAGGTCAGGGGGTGCGCGGCGATCAGCGCCGGCCGGCCGCCCGCTTCAGCGCCGCCAGGAACCGCCCCGACTCGGCCGACTCCGCGTCCCCGTCACCGTCCCGGTGCAGCGTCAGCCGGTACCGGGTGCCGTTCACGGTCGCCACCGCCTCGTCCGACTTGGCGAACCAGGGCCGGCCCGCCCGGACCGCTCCCACCGGAGCGCTGTCGATCTCGCTGCCGTAACTCGTGAGCAGGGCGAGCCGGCCGTCCTCGATCCGTACCTCGCCCGCGCGGGTCAGCGAGCGGGGCCAGCGAGCGATCCGTACGCCCCGCGCCGTGAACTCCGGTTCCGCCATGTGGATCCGCCCCTTTCACCCGGTTGCCGCTACCAGTGTGCCGGGCACTCGGCGACCGCACCAGTAGCCCTCCCGCAAGGCATCCCTATGGATCCCCAAAGCGAACGTTTGCCCAGGTGGGAGGGGTATCGTCGGCAGTGGGGAAGCCAGTGGAAGCGACCGAGGAGAGGCACGGATGAGCACCACGGAGAACGGCGCGGCGACGGCGACGCCAGCGATGACGGAGACGCCGGGGGCGACCGGGACGCGGGCCGCGATGGCGACCCGCGACGTCGACCACAGCGACCCGGCGTACCGGGCCTGGCTCAAGGAGGCCGTCCGCAAGGTCCAGGCCGACGCCAACCGCTCCGCCGACACGCACCTGCTGCGCTTCCCGCTTCCCGAGAAGTGGGGCATCGACCTGTACCTGAAGGACGAGTCCACGCACCCCACCGGCAGCCTCAAGCACCGGCTCGCGCGCTCCCTCTTCCTCTACGGCCTCTGCAACGGCTGGATCCGGCCGGGCAAGCCGGTCATCGAGGCGTCCAGCGGCTCGACCGCCGTCTCCGAGGCGTACTTCGCGAAGCTGATCGGCGTCCCCTTCGTCGCCGTCATGCCGCGCACGACCAGCCCCGAGAAGTGCCGGCTCATCGAGTTCCACGGCGGCCAGTGCCACTTCGTCGACGACTCGCGCACGATGTACGAGGAGTCCGCCGCGCTCGCCGAGCGCACCGGTGGCCACTACATGGACCAGTTCACCTACGCGGAGCGGGCCACCGACTGGCGCGGCAACAACAACATCGCCGAGTCGATGTACCAGCAGCTCAGGCTGGAACGCTACCCGGAGCCCACCTGGATCGTGGCCACCGCCGGCACCGGCGGCACGTCGGCGACCATCGCCCGCTACGTGCACTACATGCAGCACGACACGCGGATCTGCGTCGCCGACCCCGAGAACTCCTGCTTCTTCGACGGCTGGACGCGCCAGGACCCGCAGGCCACCGCCGACTGCGGCTCCCGCATCGAGGGCATCGGCCGTCCCCGCATGGAGCCGAGCTTCGTGCCCGGCGCCATCGACCGGATGATGAAGGTGCCCGACGCGGCGAGTGTCGCCGCCGTCCGCGCCCTGGAGGCCGCCATCGGCCGCAAGGCGGGCGGCTCCACCGGCACCGGCCTGTGGAGCGCCCTGAAGATCGTGGCCGAGATGGTCGCCGAGGAGCGCACCGGCAGCGTCGTCACCCTGATCTGCGACGGGGGCGAGCGCTACCTCGACAAGTACTACTCCGACGACTGGCTGGCCGCCCAGGGCCTCGACATCGCCCCCTACACCGGCGCTATCGAACGCTTCCTGGCGACGGGGGCCTGGCCGGAGTGAGCCGCCGGTCGAGCCGGCGCGCCGCGTCCCGGAAGGACAGGGCCACGCCCGGCGCGGCGACGCGCAGCGCGAGGCGCAGCGGGGCCGGGCCGTCGACGGCCATGATCCACCGCAGCCGGGTGCCCTTCCCGGTGGGGGAGAGGAACCACTCCTCCGCCATGGCCGTCACGCCGGGGGCGTTCGTCTCGTCCACCCGGTAGGCGTAGCGGACGTCCGGCTCGGCGGCCAGGATCGTCTCCTCGAAGGCGATACCGCCCCGCAGGCGGACCGTCCGGCCCGCGCCGTCGCCCGTCGGGACGGCGGAGGTGACGGCGGTGAACCAGGACGGCATGCTCCCCACCTCCAGCGCCAGCGACCGGTAGACGGCCGGGGGCGGTGCGGCCAGGGCCGCGGTGAAGACCAGACGGACGGGCGCGGTCGCGGTGAAGTCGAGCTCCACCGGCCTCAGTCGGCGTGCCATGGACCGGACCTCCCCAGGACGGACAACGGAAGAGCACCCTAGCTGACGAAATGTCAACAGCAAAGGGGGGTGCGGACGGCCGCGACCTCAGGCGGTCCGCAGCAGGGCGTCCAGGGCCCGGCCGAACAGCAGCCGCCCGGCCCGGCCCAGTACCGGATCGAAGAGCCGGGGCAGTCCCCGTACCGCCAGCTCCTCCGTCCAGACCACCCGGCAGCCGGCGGGCGCCTCCACCACCTCGACGAGCGCCCAGCCCAGGACGAGCCGGCCGGACTTCGCCAGTCGGCACGCTCCCGGCGAGCCCGGGGCGGGTGGCTCCCAGCGCACGACCTCCATCGGGTCGTCGAAGGACAGCCGGCCGATCCCCGTCCGCGCGGTGAACCGTGTCCCCGCCCCGTTCGGCCCCGGCGTCAGCACCCTCGTCCGGGTCAGCGGAACCTGGTGCCCGTGCGCCGGCCAGTCCGTCAGCCGCCGCCACGCCTCCTCCGGTCCGAGGGGAACCGTCCGCTCGATCCGGAAGAGGGTCACGCCGGCTCCTCGCCCGCCACCACGACGCCCGGCAGGTGCTCCGCCACCTCGGCCCGGACCTCCTCGGGCAGACCGCGGTCCGTCACCCAGGTGTCCACCTCGCTGAGATCGCCGAACGAACTCAGCCCCACCGTGCCCCACTTGGTGTGGTCGGCGACGACGACCACCCGGCGCGCCGAACGCATCAGGCAGCGGTTCGTCTCCGCCTCCGCCAGGTTCGGCGTCGACAGGCCGGCCTCCACCGACACCCCGTGCACCCCCAGGAACAGCAGGTCGAAGTGGAGCGACCGGACCGCCCGGTCCGCCACCGGTCCCACCAGCGCGTCGGACGGCGTCCGCACCCCGCCGGTCAGGACGACCGTCGCCGCCCCGCGCCGCGACTCGCCACCGCCACCCGCCGCCTGCGCCTCGTGGAACACGTCGGCGACCCGCACCGAGTTCGTCACCACCGTCAGATCCGGCACGTCCAGCAGGTGCCGGGCCAGCGCGAACGTCGTCGTACCCCCGGACAGGGCGATCGCCGTACCCGGGGCGACCAGGGCCGCCGCCGTCCGCGCGATCTCGTCCTTGGCACTCGGTTCGAGGACCGACTTGGCCTCGAAGCCCGGCTCGTGGGTGCTCGCCTCGACCACCGGAACGGCCCCGCCGTGCACCTTCGCCACCATGCCCTGACGCGCCAGCGCGTCCAGGTCCCGACGGATCGTCATGTCCGAGACGTTCAGGCGACGGGTCAGTTCGTTGACACGGACACCGCCGCGCCGCCGGACCTCGTCGAGGATCAGGGCGCGCCGCTGCTCCGCGAGGAGGTTCTGGTTGTCAGTCACCGCCGGGGCCGGTCCTTCCGCAGGAGACAAGGGGATGGGTGTCGGATTCGGTGAGGGACGGTGCGCGAGCGCACGACCGTCCGCGATCCTGTTGCCGACGTCGCATCTTCCCACCCCGAGAGGAAGTCGCCTCAGTGTCCCCTGCCACACCCGCCCCGGAGAGCGGGGGAGCGGCGCTCGAACTCCTCGTCCACGGAGTCGGCGGAGCCACCCCCCAGGACATGCTCGACGACCCCAGGACCGTACGGATCACCGGCGACCGGACCGCCGCCATGTACCGGCGCGGCGAGGACGTCGACGCAGAGGACCACCCCGAGCGGTACGCGGCCCGCCCCGTCCCGGAGGCGTACTGCTGGTCCAACCTCACCTCCGGCGACGGCGCCCGCGCCCTCTGGCTGCTGCTCCTGCCCTTCATGGTCGCCAACCTGGCCCACTGGATGCGCCCGCCCGCCCGGAACCGGCCCGGGGCCGTCCGGCTCTACGGCGTCCTCGTCCGGCTCGTCGCCCTCACCCTCACCGTGCTCCTCACCGCCGCGGCCTGCGAGGTCGCGCTCGACCTGACGGCCTGGCAGTGCGCCGGCACCGCCGGCTGCGCCGACGCGTACTCCTGGCTCGGCTTCCTCTCCGCCGGGCGCGGCGGCTGGTGGTCCCTGCCGGGCCGCCGCCTCGTCCTCGCCGCCGCGGTGCCGGTCGTCCTGGTCGGCCTCCTCTGGTACCTCTCCAACCGGACCTGGAGCGCCTACGAGGCCCAGCGGCCCCCCACCGGATACGACGCCCCCGTCCCGGAGCCGCGGGCCGACACCGAGACCGCCGACAGCGGCGACGGCGGCGGAGCGGGGGAGCCCGGCGGCCCGTCCGCCGCCGAACCGCGGCCCGCCCTCGGCCGCCCCGGCTTCTGGTACGGGCGCCGGCTCGTCGCCCGGCTCAGGGCCGCCCACACCGCCGCCGGGTTCCTCACGGTCACCGCCGCCCTCGCCTCGGCCGCCGCCCGCCACGACAGCGGCGAGCCCGGAGCGCTCGCCGCCCTGGGCTGGGCCCTGCGGGCCGCCGTCGCGGTGCTCTGCGTCCTGGTCGTCTGGGTCGTCTGCCGCCGCGGCCGCAGCGAGAGCCGCCTCGACCTGCGCGTCGAGCACGCCGTCGTCTCCTGGCTGCCCGCCGCCTCCCTCGCGCTCCTCGTGCTCACCGCCCTCCACACCGGCTGGTCCCGCCCCGGCTGGACCTCCTCCGGCAGCCTCCCCGGCGACGCCGTCTTCGGCGCCCTCACCCTCGTCCAGGGCGGCCTGGTCGTCGCCCTCGGCGTGGTCGCCCTGCTCCTCCAGCGGCCCCGCCGGGACCCGCGGACCGCGCTGCGCGGACTCGGCGGCCCCGCCGTCGCCATGCTCGCCTGCGCCCTCGCCGGCGTCATGTCCGGGGGAGTGGCCCAGCGCGTCGCCGACTGGCTCGACGGCCCGGCCACGCCCGGCATGGGCCAAGGCCCCCGGATCGGCCCGCCCGTGCTCCTCAGCTGGCAGGCGTCCGTCATCCCCGTCCTGCTCCTGCTGCTGCTCGTGCCCGCCGCCCTCCTGGCCGTACGGACCCTGCTCACCGCACGGCGGCTCCGGCAGGCCGTCGAGGACGACTACGGCGCCGCCGACGAGCGCGACCCGGTCCGCACCGGACAGATCGCGTCCGGCCGGGCCCGCGCCGGGCTCACCGACTCCGCGCCGGTCCTCGTCGGCGTCATCTCCGGCGCCACCCTGCTCCTCGGCGCCGCCTCCGTCGCCGGGGCCTGGGCCAGCGGAAACGTACCCGGCCGGGCCTTCGACGGAGCCCATCCCGCGATCGCCTCGCTCGCCTCCGCGACACAGGCCCTCGGCTCCTGGATGATCGGCTTCGGCTTCCTGCTCTTCGTCACCTGGGGCCGGCGCGCCTACCGGGACGCCTCCGCCCGGCGCACCATCGGCATCCTCTGGGACGTCGGCACCTTCTGGCCCCGTGCCGCCCACCCCTTCGCGCCCCCCTGCTATGCCGAACGGGCCGTCCCCGACCTCACCTGGCGGATGAGCTCCTGGACCCGGGCCACCGGCGGGCGGCTCGTCATCTCCGGCCACTCGCAGGGCAGCGTCCTCGCGGCGGCCGCCGTCTGGCAGCTGCCGCCCGCGACCCGGGGCCGGGTCGCCCTCCTCACGTACGGATCACCCCTGGAGCGGCTCTACGGGCGCTGGTTCCCCGCCTACTTCGGCCCCGAGGCGCTGCGGGCCCTGCACCGCACGGTCGACTGCTGGAGCAACCTGCACCGCGCCACCGACCCCATCGGCGGACCCGTCCGGGTGCCCGCCGAGGACGGCCGGCCCGCCGTCGACGCGGAGGTCCTGCTCGATCCCGTCGCCTACGGCCGCACCCGACGGCACCCGCTGCCCGAACCGATCCTGGGCCACTCCGACTACCAGGCCGACCCCGCGTTCGCCCAGCGGCGCTCGGCCCTCCTCGACCGGCTCCTGACCGCCATGCCCCGCCAGCGGGACCCGAACGAGACCTCGGATCAGGGGAGTTCGGGCAGGTCGTCCGGGTAGAGCAGGGTCAGGTCGTCCGTGCTCGTCTCGGCGAGCGCGGCGACCCGGCCCGCGTGCCGCTCCACCATCGACTCGAAGGTCTGCCGCGCCGTACGGCCGTTGCCGAACGCCGGGCCCTTGGGCAGCTTCGTGAAGTACACCGTCAGGGCCTCGTCGGTGCCCTCGGCGAGCCGGTACTCGTGCTCGTCCGCCTGCTGGCCCACGATCCGCAGCAGCTCCTCCGGCTCGTAGTCGCCGAAGGTGATGGTCCGTGAGAAGCGGGACGCCACACCGGGGTTGACGGTCAGGAAGCGTTCCATCTCCGCCGTGTACCCGGCGACGATCACCACCACCGCGTCCCGGTGGTCCTCCATCAGCTTCACCAGGGTGTCGATCGCCTCGCGGCCGAAGTCACGCCCCGAGTCCTCCGGCGACAGCGCGTACGCCTCGTCGACGAACAGCACCCCGCCGCGCGCCCGGTCGAACGCCTCCTGCGTGCGGATCGCGGTCGAGCCGATGTGCTCGCCCACCAGATCCACCCGGGACACCTCCACCAGATGTCCGCGCTCCAGGACACCGAGGGACGCCAGGATCTCCCCGTACAGCCGCGCCACCGTCGTCTTGCCCGTCCCCGGATTGCCGGTGAAGACCAGATGACGGCGGACCGAGGCCGCCTTGAGCCCCGCCTCCTGGCGCCTGCGCCCCACTTCGATCATGTTGGTGAGGGTCCGCACCTCCAGCTTGACGCTCTCCAGACCCACCAGGGCGTCCAGCTCCCCGAGCACGTCCTGCGACGAACGCGCATCCGGCGCGGGCTCGGACGCCACGACCGCCGCGGCCGCTGGGCGCTCGCGCGGCACCGGCACCGTCCCCAGCAGACCCGCCGACTGCGTGGCCGTCAGGACCGTACCGCCGTCGGGCACGGAGGAGCGGACGGCGCTCTCGTCGCTGGTGCAGTCCTCCGCGCTCGCCCCCTCCTCCGGGAACTCGTACCCGCCGCGCGCGCACCGCTCCGTACGGCACTTGCGCAGGGTCGTCCGGCAGCCGTCCGTCACGTGGAAGCCGTACCCGCCGCTGCCCGTCACCCGGCAGCCGTGGAAGGAGCCGCGCCCCTCCGCGGACACGTAGAAACCGGCCTCGGCGGGCGAGGTGACCGTGCACCGGTCGATCGTGGGGTCGGCCCCCTTGGTGACGATGACCCCGGTCTGCACGGAGTCGAACGTGCAGCCGCCCAGGGTGCCGCCGCTGCCGTGGTCCCGGAACCAGGCACCCGTGGACGCCTCCCGGATCCGGCAGTCGTCGAGCTGGGCCGTCGCCCCGTCGCTCACCGACACCGCCGTGTTCCGCACCTGCGACAGATCGCTGTCGACGACGTCCACGCGCGACCCCCGGTCGAGCACGAACAGCGCGTCCGGCACGTCGTGCACCCGGCAGGCGTCCAGCACGGCCGTCGCCCCGTCGCTCACCCACACCGCCGGGTAGTCGCCCGTACTGTCGTGGATCTCGCACTGGTTGGCGTCCACCCGCGTCCCCGGGTCCCACACCGACAGACCGTTGCGGCCGAAGCGGCGGACGGTCGACCGGGTCAGCGTCAGGACCGAGCGGGACCGCAGGTCCACCGCGTTCTCCGGGACGTCGTGGATGTCGCAGTCCGAGAGCGTGAGCACCGCGTCCGTGTCGAGCGTGATCCCGTCCCCCGACGTGCGGTGCACCGAGGAGTCGGACAGGTGGGCGACGGCGCGGGCCGCGATCTGGAGACCCGCGCCCTTGATCTCGTACACCTCGCAGCCGACGCCCTCCAGGCCGCTGCCCTCGCCCGTCACGGCGATCCCGGCGCCGGAGGCGTGGTGCACCCGGCACCGCTCCAGGCGCGGATGGGCGCCGCCGCGCACCGATACGCCGGCCTGCCCGGCCGAGACCACCTCGCACTCCTCGAAGACCCCGCCGGCGCCGTCGAGCACGGCGATGCCGACCCCGGCCGGGTTGTCGATCGTGCAGCGGCGGACCGTCGGCCGGGCGGCGCCCCGCACCTCGATACCGGCCGCCGAGCGGGTCATGATCCGCAGGTCGAGCAGCTCGGGCGTGCCGTCCTCGATCAGCAGCGCGGGCGCGGCCACGTCCTGACCCTCGATGTGCAGGTCCTGCACCGTGACGGAGGCGCGCAGCGTCAGCGGTACCCCGTCCGGGGGCGCGATCCGCACCGAACCGACCCCGCCCTCCGGGCCGCGCAGCGTGACGGCGCGCCACACCACGAGGTTCTCCCGGTAGGTGCCCGGCGCGACCGTGAGGACGTCGCCGTCGCCCGCGGCCTCCAGCGCGGCGGCGAGAGAGGGGTACTCACCCGTGCGGCGCCGCCACCGCGATGTGCCGGTGTGCGTCACCTGGACCGTGCCCTGTGCCATGGGTGTGTCCTGCCCCCGCCTCATGCCTCGCCGCTGATCCGATGTCCCACCGTAGCGCGCGCGGCGGCACCGGGTTGACGGGTCGTGGGGCCGGTCCGAGGTGGTCGGGCCCGGTCGGCATCGGTCCGGGACGGTCGTGCTCGGTCGGGCCGGCGGACACCGCCGTACGGCGCCCGACGCGGGGGTCAGCTTCCGGTGCCCGTGCGGCCCCAGTCGGGACCGGTCGCGGCCCACGCGCGGTCGAGGCGCGCGTACCGCGTGAGGACCAGTCGGCGGACGGCGAGCCGGCGGACGATCTCCACCAGGAGTCCGGTGAGCATCGCGGCCATCAGACCGGCGATCAGCGCGTGCGCGCGGGCCGTGCCCGCCCGCATGGGCGGCGTCACCGGGTGCCCGCTCCGGTCCGTCCAGAGCGGGAAGGTGTCGCCGGGCGCGGACTGCCGGCGGGACGTCGTCACCGTCCCCGTGCGGACCGAACCGTCCGGGGCCGTCCAGCGCGCCACCACCGAGCGGCGCAGCCGCTCCTCGCCGGCGGTGTCGGCGGTCCGCGGGCCGGAGCCGGGCCCGTCGGCCTGCCGTACCACCCGGGCCGTCGTCGGCACCCGCTGCTCCTGCTGCGTCCGGACCGCGCGCTGGAGCGAACCGTGCGCGGAGGAGCCGGCGGCCCAGCCCGTCAGCGGCACGACGACACAGAGGAGCGCGGCGGCGGCGAAGGCGATCCACGCCTCGGCGAGGTCCGTGGTCCGGCGCAGGGGATTGTGCCGCCAGCGCCAGAGTCCGGTGGCTGCGCGCACGTCGGGCCCCCTCGTTGTTCGCCGTTACTCCAACGAGTGTGCCCCGGGGCGGGGTTCCCCGCCTCTTGGGCCGGTGGAGTGCGACGCGAGTCCGGGCCCGGGGACCGTGCGCGGGGCGGCCTCAGTCGAGGATCTTGACGGCGTCGCCGACCCGGACCGTGCCGGTGTGCTCGGGGACGAGGTTCTGGCCGAAGATGACCCGGCCGTCGCGCTTGCGGTGCCGGGCGAGGGTGCGCAGCGGCTCCTTGCCCCGCTCGGCGGTGAACTGGTTCGTCGTGGTGACGACGCAGCGGCCGCAGGGCCTGGCGACGCGGAAGGTGACCTCGCCGACCGCGAGCCGGGTCCAGTCGTCCTCCGCCCAGGGCGCGGTCCCCTCGATGACGAGGTTGGGCCGGAACCGGTTCATGGGCAGCGGGCCCTCGTCCGCGTGGTCCCCCTGCGCGATGAGGGAGTTCAGCGCGTCGAGCGAGGAGGTGGCGGCGACGAGCAGGGGGTACCCGTCCGCGAAGCTCACCGTCTCGCCGGGCAGCGCGTAGTCGGGGTCGACCGGGCGCCGGTGCTCGGGCGCGTCCATGTGCACGAGCGTGACCTCGGACTCCAGGTACGCCGAGAGCCAGGCGGCGGCCGCGGCGCTGGCCGGCACCGCCTCCACGTACTTGTCGAAGATCTCCATCGTGACGGTGGCCGAGGGGTGCGGAACCTCGACCGTCAGCGGCGGGTGGCCCGGTGCGGACAGGCCGATCCCGCCGTCCGCCAGCGGTTCGGCGGTGGCCAACGCCATCCGGGGGTGACGGCGCTGGGTCACGACCTTGCCGGCGGCGTCGACGACCGCCCAGCGGCGGTCTCCGGCCAGCCCCCAGGGCTGCACCTCGGCCTCCGTGAGCGCCAGCGCGCGCATGGCCTTCACCGGGTGGACGTGGACGGAGCGGAGAACAGGAGTGGACATACCGTCATCCTGCCAGCCGCCCCGGCCCCTGCGTCGGCCGGTGCCTGGGCCGGTCAGTAACCCCCACCCTGGTAGGGACGGTTGTACGGGTCGTCGTAGGGCGCGGGGGCCGGGACCGGCGCGGGCCGGGGAGCCGCCGGGCGCATCGCCTCGTACCCCATCGGCGCCGGACGCGCCTGCTGCGGGTAGGGGCTCGGCTGGTAGCCGCGCGGGGCCACCGGCTGCTGGGGGATGTACGGGGTCGGCGCGTGCTGGAGCGGCACGGGCGCCATCTGCTGCGAGGGCTGCGGGTAGCCGTAACCACCGCCGTACGCGGGGGCGGGGTGAGGGCTGGGCGCCGCCGGAAGTGCGGGCAGTGCCGAGGGGAGCGCCGGCAGGTACGAGCCGCTTCCGGGGAAGCTGCTGCCGGTGTCGTAAGCGGCGGGCACTCGGATCGGGGCGATCTGAGGCGTGCCCCGCTCCGCGACCAGGGAGTCGTAGATCGGGGTGTCCGGGAAGGACGGCGCGGTGTGGTAACCGCCTCCATAGGTGGAGCGGGGGGAGGTCATGGCACATAAGTTAAGCCCACGATGTGCCGGTTGGGGAGCCCCCATCTTGCGGTTATCCGTTTTACGCTGTTTTTGTCCGCCTGACCTGCCGAAACATCGATAAAGGCAGTGTTAACGAAGCGGGTTTTCCGATGTCTCGGCACCTCGGTTAACGAGAAGTGTCGGCGTGGCCTCAAGGCGACATCGGATAGGTACTCGCCAAGTCGGCCGCTTCGATCGCGTGCTCCCGAAACCTGGTGTCTATCATCCGATTACTTAAGGTAACAATCCTTTGTGTCGTCGCCGTCGACCGTACGCATGGTGGTTGCCCGATTACTGCCCGAAGGGGATTTCGGGGTTCACCGGTGCGGGGCGTATGTACGTGCCGTTCTGGCGTTTGAGACATGCGCCCCGCGGGCAGGGGAGTCTGCCTGCCTTGCTCAGAGGGCCGGGCGGCCGCTCCACGGGCGTACGGCCTCGATGGCCGCGGCGACGCGGAACACGCTCGCGTCGTCGTAGGTGCGCCCGACGACCTGGACTCCCGTCGGCACGCCGGTCGAGGCGAATCCGGACGGCACGCTCAGCACGGGGCAGCGGCTGGCGATGTTGAACACCGTGGTCATCGCGGCCTCCAGATAGGAGTCCAGCTCGACGCCCCCGATCACGACCTTGGTCGAGAGGTAGTCGTCGTCCGCCCTCAGCGCGGGGATGGCGGTGGTCGGGCAGAGCAGGACGTCGTAGCGGTCGAGCAGGATCCCCAGCGTCGTCTGCACCCCGGCCTCCAGCTCCAGACCGCGCAGGACGCTCCCGGGCTCGCGGACCGCCTCGGCCGTCCGCTCGGCGAAGTCCAGCGCGTACGCGGTGAGCAGATCGCCGTGCTCGGCGGCGACCGACGTGACGTACGGGCCGAAGACGGAACCGAAGTGGATCATCGCGGCCTCCATCACGTCCGCCCGCCGGATCGGGACCTCCACCTCCTCGACGACGGCTCCGGCCGCCCGCAGGGCCTCCGCGACGGCGCGGGTGTTGGCCTCCACCTCGGGGTCGACCGGCCAGTCCCCTAGGTGGACGGAGAGTGCCACCCGCACGCCCTCGACGCCCTCGAAGCGTTCGGGCAGCGTGAACTTGGGGCGCAGGGAGACCGCGTCGAGCGGGTGGGGCCCCGCGATGACGTTCTGCAGGAGGCCGCAGTCGCCGACGGTCCGCGCCATCGGGCCGTCGTGGCAGTACGTGTCGAGGTTGAACGGTGCCATCGCCGGCACGCGACCGTACGGCGGCTTGTATCCGACCGTGCCCGTGAACGAGGCGGGGATGCGGATGGAGCCGCCGATGTCGGAGCCGGTCGCGAGCGTCGTCTCGCCGGCCGCGAGCGCGGCGCCGGCGCCGCCCGAGGAACCGCCCGGGCTGAACTCCAGGTTCCAGGGGTTGCGCGTCACGCCCCACAGCCGCGACTGCGTGAAGGCCGCGCAGCTGAACTCCGGGGTGGTGGTGCGCGCGTGCACGATGCCGCCCGCGGCCTGGACCCGCTCGACGACCGGGTGGGTCTCGTCGGCGATCTCGTCCCGGAAGGCCAGTGAGCCGTCCGTGCTGCGGCGGCCCGCGAGGGGCTGCTCCTCCTTCGTCGCGACCGGCAGCCCCTCCAGCGCACGCGGCGCGGCGCCCTTGCCCCCGTACCGCGCCTCGGCCTCGCGCGCGGCGGTGAGCGCCTCCTCGAAGGTGCGCTCGGCGAGGGCGTTGACCTTGGACTCGACGGATTCGGCGCGCGCGATGACGGCGGTCATCAGCTCGACCGGTGACAGCGAGCGGTCCCGGAAGCGGTTCAGGGCTTCGGTGGCCGGCATATAGGCGAGGTCGGTGGGGTCGGTCATGGGTGGGTCCCTTCCTGAAGCGGCGGAGCGGGGTGCGCGGACGGACTGACAGGCGACCGTCTCGTCGGCAGCATCGAACCGTCGCCCGATCAGGGCGTCAACGGTGTTGACGTAAGCCGCGACCGGGTGAATCCTCGGCGCCGAGGCAGATTCATTGCAACGCAACGTTGCGTTAAGGCGCAGCGTCATTGCATCAATTTCCCGACGGCGACCTGGTGTTATGGCTCAACTATGATTGACGGAAACCTGAACGCAACGTAGCTTTCGGACTGCTTCGAACGTCTGACGCCACGAGATCGAGGAACGACCATGAGCGAGTCCGTCCACACCGTCGCCGCCCTGCCGACCGAGCGTCCGTCCGGATGCCCCTTCGACCCGCCGGCCGAACTGACCGACGCCCGCGCGCACGGACCGATCAGCCGCTACACCCACCCCGGCGGGAAACCCGGCTGGCTCCTCACCGGACACGACCTGGTCAAGTCGGTCCTGGCCGACCCGCGGTTCAGCGCCCGCAAGGACCTGCTGAACGTCGTCGACTTCGAGCTGCCGCCGGCGCCGCCCGGCGAGTTCCTCCTCATGGACGAACCGCAGCACGGGCGCTACCGCAAGCCGCTCGTGGGCAGGTTCACCGCACGGCGGATGCGCCTGCTCGCCGAGCGCGTCGAGCAGATCACCGCCGACTGCCTGGACGCCATGGAGGAAGCCGGGCCGACGGCGGACCTGGTGACCGCCTTCGCCAAGCCCATCCCCACCATCATCATCTGCGAGATCCTCGGAGTCCCCTACGAGGACCGGGACTCGTTCCAGGAGCAGATCGACACGTTCATGAGCGGGGAGACCGGCGACGAGGAGCTGATCGCGGCCTACACCGCCACCCAGGAGTACCTCGCGCAGCTGGTCGCGGCCAAGCGCGCGAACCCCACCGACGACGTGCTCAGCGAACTCACGGACAGCGATCTCACCGACGAGGAACTCAAGGGCATCAGCCTGATCCTGCTCGCGGCCGGGTTCGACACCACCGCCAACATGCTGTCCCTCGGCACCTTCGCCCTCCTGCGGAACCCCGACCAACTGGCCGCCCTGCGCGACGATCCCGCGCTCACCGACCGGGCCGTCGAAGAACTGCTCCGGTACCTGAGCGTCGCCAAGTCCTTCATGCGCACGGCGCTTGTCGACGTCGAGATCGGCGGCGTGACCATCGAAGTCGGCACGACGGTCGTCCTGTCGTACCACACCGCCAACCGCGACCCCGAGCGCTTCGCCGACCCCCACGAGCTGAACATCCGGCGGGAGCCCGCCGGGCACCTGGCCTTCGGCCACGGCATCCACCTGTGCCTCGGGGCGCAACTGGCCCGCGTCGAGATGCGGATCGCGTTCGCCGCGCTGCTCCGGCGCTTCCCCACACTGCGCCTGGCCGTCCCGGCCGAGGACGTCGCCCTGCGCCCCGAGACCGCGGACATCTACGGGGTGAAGAGCCTCCCGGTCACCTGGGACGTGTGACGCGTCCTTCGCGGGCCGCTCCCGATGTGGGACGGTGGAGGCATGCCGGTCCCCGTGATTCTCGACTGCGACCCCGGTCACGACGACGCCTTCAACATCCTCCTGGCCGCCGCGCACCCCGCGATCGAGCTGCTCGCGATCACCACCGTCGCGGGCAACCAGACGCTGGAGAAGACCACCCTCAACGCCCGCCGGGTCTGCGCCGCGGCCGGGATCAGAGGCGTGCCCGTCGCGGCGGGCCGCGACCGCCCGCTGCACGGACCACGCCGGATCGCCGAGAACATCCACGGCGACTCCGGCCTCGACGGGCCGGGTTTCGGCGAGGGCGAGCCGGACGTGCCGCAGGACCCGCGCGACGCCCTCACCCTCATCAGGGACACCCTGCTGGCGCACCCGGCCCCCGTGACGCTCGTGCCGACCGGGCCGCTCACCAACATCGCGGTCTTCCTCCTCGCCCACCCCGAGCTCGCCGGGCGGATCGAGCGGATCGTCCTCATGGGCGGCTCGACGGGGAGCGGCAACACCACGCCCGCGGCCGAGTTCAACATCCTGTGCGATCCGGAAGCGGCGGACATCGTCTTCCGCAGCGGCCTGCCGGTGACGATGTTCGGCCTCAACGCGACCCATCAGGTACGGGCCACCGCCGAGGTGGTCGCCCGGATCGCCGCGCTCGGCACCCCGCTGAGCGGTCTCTGCGTCGACCTGCTCACCTACTTCGCGTCCACGTACCGCGAGGTGTACGGCTTCGACGCGCCCCCGCTGCACGATCCGCTCACCGTCGCCCACCTGATCGACCCCTCCCTCGTCAGCCTGGTGAGGGCGGCGGTGACGGTGGAGCTCGACGGCACCCACACACGCGGCGCGACGGTGGTCGACCTGCACGGTGTCACCGGCCTGCCCGCCGACACCGAGGTCGGCATGGAGGTCGACACCACCGCGTTCTGGGACCTGATCGTCGAGGCCGTACGCGTACTCGGCGGCGGCGCGGGCTGACCCTCGTACGGGATCACGGGATCACGGGATCACGGGATCACGGGACCACGGGCCTTGGCGCCCCGGGCGGTCTTGACGGCTCTCCGGACGGCAGTAACTCGATCCTTGGCATCGGAGACGTCGGTGAATCCCCGCCGGAGCGCAACGCAATCATGATCGACGCGCCTTCGAGAACGCGCTTTTCAGGGTGTGACGGGCAGTGAATTGGGCCTATCCCGGCGCGTATTCAGGCGCGGGCCCGGATGCGGGCGCAGCCGGGAACCCCACTGCGGTGATCGATCGGCGCGAACTGGCGCCGATCCCCGCAGGACCCACGCCGCGGGCCGTCGACCAGGTGGCCTCGGCATCGCCTCGGCGGCGCTAATCCCCTTGCCGGGAAACGTAATCGGCGGTGTACGTACGCCCCTTCCACGCCGCACCCCGGCCCCGGTAGTGCTGCACCGCGGAGTCCACCGTCATCAGGAGATAGAGGAAGGCGGTGAAGGGCAGGGTGACCGCCGTCCACAGCGGCTGCCGGTAATAGCGGAGCATCGGCACGTACGTGCCCGCCATCACAGCCCAGGCCGCGCCGCCGGCCCAGGCCGCCACGGCGTCCCCGCCGGTCAGCCCCGCCACGAACGCCGTCGGCGGGACCAGGTACACCACCGCGAGGCCCGCCACCGTCCCCGCCAGCAGCAGCGGGTTGTGCCGCAGCTGCGCGTACGCGCTGCGCGACACCATGCGCCACAACTCGCCCAGCCCCGGATAGGGGCGGACGCTGTCGACCCGGTCGGCGAGCCCCAGCCAGATCCGGCCGCCGGAGCGGCGCACCGCACGCGCCAGCGACACGTCGTCGATCACCGCCCGCCGGATCGACTCCGGAACGGCCGCCGCGACCGCCGTCTCCGTGCGCAGCAGGACACAGCCGCCCGCGGCCGCCGTAGCCCGCGGCCGGGCCCGGTTGATCCACCGGAACGGATACAGCTGGGCGAAGAAGTACACGAACGCCGGCACGACCAGGCGCTCCCAGCCGCTCTCGACCCGGAGCCGGGCCATCTGCGACACGAGGTCCAGGTCGTTCCCCACCGCCGCCGACACCAGCAGCCGCAGACTGTCCGGCTCGTGGGCGATGTCCGCGTCCGTCAGGAGCAGGAACTCCGGCGCGGGCTCACGCGCGCGTGCCAGCGCCATGCCGTGCCGCAGCGCCCACAGCTTCCCCGTCCAGCCGGGCTCCGGCTCCCCCGGCGACACCACCGTCAGCGGGAGCCCGCCGTGCCGGCCCGCCAGCTCCTCCGCGAGCCGCGCCGTGCCGTCGGTGCTCCCGTCGTCGACGAGCACGACCTCCGCCGCGCCCGGATAGTCCTGCGCCAGCAGCGACGGCAGACTCAGCGGCAGTACGGCGGCCTCGTCCCGCGCCGGGACGAGCACCGCCACCCGGGGCCACCGCTCCGGCTCCCCGGGCAGCGGCGCGCCGCCCCGCGGCCGCCCGGCGGAGAGCCCCCGGCCGGTCGCCGGCAGGCGCTGGTCCGTGCGCCAGAAGAAGCCCTGGCCCAGCAGCAGCCAGACCCAGACGGCGAGGGAGCCGACGGCGAACCAGGCGAGGGTGCTCATTCGCGGCAGTCTGCCCCAGATCGACGGCCGTCCGAGGCTCATCGGCTAGGGTGACCGGGTGAAGATCGCGCTCATGGACTCCGGAATCGGCCTCCTCCCGGCGGCAGCCGCAGTACGCAGGCTCCGGCCGGACGCCGATCTGCTCCTCTCCAACGACCCCGACGGCATGCCGTGGGGTCCGCGCACCCCCGAGGACCTCACGGAGCGCGCGGTCGCCGTCGCCCTCGCCGCCGCCGAGCACCACCCGCAGGCGCTGATCGTGGCCTGCAACACCGCCACCGTGCACGCCCTGCCCGCCCTGCGTGCCGCCCTCGAACCGCACATCCCGGTCATCGGCACCGTCCCCGCGATCAAGCCGGCCGCCACCGGCGGCGGCAAGGTCGCCATCTGGGCCACCCCCGCCACCACCGGCAGCGCATACCAGCGTGGACTCATCCGCGACTTCGCCGACGGCGCCGACGTGACCGAGGTGCCCTGCCCCGGTCTCGCCGACGCCGTGGAGCACGCCGACCAGGACGCCGTGGACCGTGCCGTCGCCGCCGCGGCCGCCCTCACGCCGGCCGACGTGCGCGCCGTCGTCCTCGGCTGCACCCACTACGAACTCGTCGAGGCACGGGTCCTCGCCGCCCTGGAGGCCCGCGGCCGGGCCGGGCTGCCGCCCATCGTCTTCCACGGCTCCGCCGACGCCGTCGCCGCGCAGGCGCTCCGCCGCGTCGGTGCGGAACCGGCTCCCGACGCGGACCCCACCGGCACCCTGTCCGTGCTGCTCAGCGGACGGCCCGGGCCGCTCCCCGCCACCGCGCTCAGCTACGTGGAGGGCCGCCTCCTCGCGGCGACCGCCGCCGTTCACTGAGCGTGAGCGGGCGACCTCGCTCCGCCGCGCTGTCCCGGACGAACGTGGGTACGCTCCCTGTATGAGGGAGCACCGCCCATCCCGGTCCGCCGACGAGCTGACGCCGGCCGTATGGACCGGCCGCGCGACCAACCGCCTGCAGTGGGTCGCGGCCGCGGCCGGCGCCGCCTGCATGGCCCTCGGCATCACCATCGCCGTCGAATCGGCGTGGACCTCGGGCGTCGCCGCCCTGCTCATGGCGGTCATCGGCTGCGTCGCGGCCGGACTGCTCGTCCTCTTCGGCACCCTCGCCTTCGTCCACGTCGCCGTGAAGGTCGACGACCGGGCCATGGAGGTCCGCTGCGGCCACATCGGCGTACCCCGCCGGCGCATCCCGCTCTCGCACGTCGTCGGCGCCGACTTCGCCCCCAGCGTCACCCCGCGCCAGTGGGGCGGCTGGGGCTACCGCTGGCGCCCCGAGAAGGGCACGGCCGTCGTCGTCCGGCGTGGCGAGGGCCTGGTCCTGCGCCTCGGCGACGGACGCACCTTCACGGTCACCGTCGACGACGCCGAATCGGCCGTCCAGGCGATCCGCGACCGGCTCCGTCCCCCCGGCCCGCCCGTCCCGCCCGCTCCGACCGGCGTCTGAGGCCCGTACCCGGCGGGGAACGGGCCGGCCCGCCGACCGTGGTCCGGGCTCCGCCGCAGTCGGACAGGCCGGCCCACCGACGGCGGTACGGGCTCCGCCGCAGGTCGGACCGGACGCCCGGGTGACAGGGACGACCCGTAGACTCCGCAAGGTGAGCGCCACCATCACCCCCGTCGACGCGTCCGGAGCCGGCACCGCACCCACTCCGGGTTCCCGGTTGCGGCGGTTCGTGCGGCCCGGAGCGGCCCTGCTGTCCGGGCTGCTGCTCTTCCTGAGCTTCCCGCCGCGCCCCCTGTGGTGGCTCGCGCTGCCCGCCTTCGCCCTGCTGGGCTGGGCCCTGCGGGGCCGCCGCCCGCGGGCCGGCTTCGGCCTCGGGTACCTGGCCGGGCTCGGCTTCCTGCTGCCGCTCCTCGTCTGGACCGGCGAGGAGGTCGGCCCCGGGCCGTGGCTCGCTCTCGCCGCCGTCGAGGCGCTCTTCGTGGCCGCCGCGGGACTCGGCATCGCCGCCGTCTCCCGCCTGCCCTGGTGGCCGTTCTTCGCCGCCGGGGTGTGGATCCTCGCGGAGGCGGCACGCGCGCGCGTGCCGTTCGGCGGCTTCCCCTGGGGCAAGATCGCCTTCGGGCAGGCGGACGGCGTCTTCCTGCCGCTCGCCGCCGTCGGCGGCACACCGGTGCTCGGCTTCGCCGTCGCCCTGTGCGGCTTCGGCCTGTACGAGGCGTACCGGCAGGTCCGCGCGTACCGCGCCACCCGCGCCCTCCCGCGCGGCCCGCTCGCCGCCGCGGCGCTCTCCGTCCTCCTGCCCGTGACCGGCGCCCTCGCCGCGCTGCCGCTGGTCGACGACTCCGCCGAGGACGGCACCGCCACCGTCGCCGCGGTCCAGGGCAACGTGCCCCGGCTCGGCCTCGACTTCAACTCCCAGCGCCGTGCCGTCCTCGACAACCACGTCGCCCGCACCCGGGAGCTCGCCGAAGCCGTCGCGGCGGGCCGCGAGCCGCAGCCCGACTTCGTGCTGTGGCCGGAGAACTCCTCCGACATCGACCCGTACGCGAACGCCGACGCGGCCGACGTCATCGACGGCGCCGTCCGTGCGATCGGCGTGCCCACCGTGATCGGCGCCGTCGTCGCCCCCGAGACCGGCAAGCTCCGCAACACCCTCATCGAGTGGGACCCGAAGCGCGGACCGGTCGCCACGTACGACAAGCGGCACGTCCAGCCGTTCGGCGAGTACATCCCGATGCGGTCCTTCGTGCGCCTCTTCAACAGCAACGTCGACCGGGTGAGCCGCGACTTCGGCGCCGGCACGAAGGTCGGCGTCTTCGACCTGGCGGGCACCAAGGTCGGCCTCGCCACCTGTTACGAGGCGGCCTTCGACTGGGCCGTGCGCGACACCGTCACCCACGGCGCGCAGCTCATCACGGTGCCCAGCAACAACGCCACCTTCGGCCGCAGCGAGATGACCTACCAGCAGCTCGCGATGTCCCGGGTGCGGGCGGTCGAGCACAGCCGGTCGGTGGTCGTGCCCGTCACCAGCGGGGTCAGCGCGGTCATCCGCCCCGACGGCGAGATCGTCGCGCAGACGAAGATGTTCACCCCCGACGTCCTGGTGGAGAAGGTGCCGCTGCGCTCCTCGCTCACTCCGGCGACCCGGATGGGCACCCTGCCGGAGGCCCTGCTCGCGGCCCTCGCGGCCGCCGGCCTCGGCTGGTCGGTGCTCCGTTCGGTACGGGCCCGGCGCACGTCGGCGGAGTGAGCGGGGCGCACCGCCTCGGGGCCCGCGGCAGGGACGTACTCCCGCGGGCCGACCAGGGAGCGCGCCCCTGGGGGTCGGGTCGGAGCCGTCGCCTGGACCCCGGCCCGGGCCGTGGCCCAGGCCGTAAATGATCTAGGGTCGGTCCATGGCTACCCCTGACTTCATCCGTGCGCTGCGCGAGACCGCAGGCCACCAGCTCCTCTTCCTGCCCGGGGTGAGCGCCGTGGTCTTCGACGACCGGGGCCGGGTGCTGCTCGGCCGGCGGTCCGACAACGGTGTCTGGGCGGTCATCGGCGGCATCGTCGACCCCGGCGAGCAGCCCGCCGACTGCGCGGTCCGCGAGGTGTTCGAGGAGACGGCCGTGCGCTGCGAGGTCGAGCGGGTGCTGCTCGTCGAGACCCTCCGCAAGCCCGTGGTCTATCCGAACGGCGACGTGTGCCAGTTCATGGACGTGTCCTTCCGCTGCCGCGCGGTGGGCGGCGAGGCCCGGGTCAACGACGATGAGTCCACCGAGGTCGGCTGGTTCGAGGTGAACGCCCTGCCGGAGATGAAGCGCTTCTCGTACCTCCGAATCGAGAAGGCGCTCGCCGACGAACCCACATGGTTCCGCACCACAGCGAACAGCTGAACTGTGGGCTGGCCACACATCGGTGGGGCAGGAGGCCCTTCATAGAGTGCGGAGCATGAGCGCCCCCATCACCGCACCCGGCACCGACCTCGCCGCGCCCCTGCCCCGCGCGGCCGGACTCGCCCTCGACCTCACCGGCCGCACCGCGCTCGTCACCGGCGCGGCCGGCGGCATCGGGCGCGCCTGCGCGCTGCGGCTCGCCGCCGCCGGCGCCCGGGTCAGAGCCGTCGACCGGGCCGCCGAGGGCCTGGAGACCCTGGCCGCCGAGGCCGCCCCCCTCCCCGGGAGCCTCGAACCCCGGCACCTCGACCTCACCGACCTCGACGCGGCCGAGGCGAGCGCGGCCGGCGCCGACATCCTCGTCAACAACGCCGGACTCCAGCTCGTCCGCCCCCTGGAGGACTTCCCGCCGGACGTCTTCCACACGGTGCTCACGGTGATGCTCGAAGCGCCGTTCCGGCTGATCAGAGGCGCCCTGCCGCACATGTACGGCCAGGGGTGGGGACGGATCGTCAACGTCTCCTCCGTCCACGGGCTGCGCGCCTCCGCCTTCAAGTCCGCCTATGTGGCCGCCAAACACGGACTGGAGGGCCTCTCCAAGACCGCCGCACTGGAAGGCGCCCCGCACGGGGTCACCTCCAACTGCGTCAGCCCCGGGTACGTCCGCACCCCGCTCGTCGAACGCCAGATCGCCGACCAGGCCGCCGCCCACGGCATCCCGCCCGAGCGGGTCCTCACCGAGGTCCTGCTCAAGGACTCCGCCCTCAAGCGGCTCATCGAACCGGCGGAGGTCGCCGAGGCCGTCCTCTACCTCTGCACCCCCCAGGCGTCCTTCATCACCGGCACCTCCCTCACCCTCGACGGCGGCTGGACCGCCCACTGAGGGATCCCCGCACCAGCGGACAGGTTGTCCACAGGGCTGGTGCGACCACAGGTACGGCAGGTATCCCTGTGTCCATGTCCCACGAACACGTCTCCTACCTGGAACTCCTCGCCCGAGGAGCCGCGACGGAGGCATACGACCGGCCGGTGCTGCTCGCCCGCGCGAGCGGCGCGGGCCCCGAGGCGCTGGCCGGACTCGAAGAGGCCAAACAGCTCGCCCTGCGCGTCCGGGCCGAGCTGGAGGGGCGCCGGCGCCGCGAGGCGGAGCTGTCCGCCCTCTTCGCCACCGCCCACGACCTCGCGGGACTCCGCGACCTCGACGCCGTCCTGCGCGCCATCGTGCAGCGCGCCCGCTCGCTCCTCGGCACCGAGGTCGCCTATCTGAGCCTCAACGACCCGGCCGCGGGCGACACGTACATGCGGGTCACCGAAGGGTCCGTGTCGGCCCGGTTCCAGCAGCTCAGACTCGGCATGGGGGAGGGGCTCGGCGGCCTCGTCGCCCAGACCGCCCGCCCGTACGTCACCGACGACTACTTCGACGACGCGCGCTTCCAGCACACCCGCACCATCGACACCGCCGTACGCGACGAGGGCCTCGTCGCCATCCTCGGCGTCCCGCTCACCCTCGGCAGCCAGGTCATCGGCGTCCTCTTCGCCGCCGACCGCAGGGCCAGGGTCTTCGAGCGCGAGCAGGTCGCGCTGCTCGGCTCGTTCGCCGCGCACGCCTCCGTCGCCATCGACACCGCCAACCTGCTCGCCGAGACCCGCACGGCCCTCGCGGAGCTGGAGCGGGCCAACGACATCATCCGCGAGCACAGCGCCGTCATCGAACGGGCCTCGGAGGTCCACGACCGCCTCTCCGAACTCGTCCTGCACGGCGGCGGAGTCCACGACGTGGCCGAAGCAGTCTCCGAGGTCCTCGGCGGCACGGTGGAGTTCACCGAGGCGGGCGCCGGATCGGCCCGCCGCGCCGAGGGCCACGCGGTCCGCGAGGGCGACGACTGGGTGGCCGCGGTCTCCGCCGGCGGCGAGACGCTGGGCGCCCTCGTCCTCCACGGTCAGCCCGCACTCGACCCGGTCGACCAGCGCACCCTGGAGCGCGCCGCCCTGGTCACCTCCCTGCTGCTGCTCGCCCGCCGCTCGGCGGGCGAGGCCGAACAGCGGGTACGCGGCGAACTCCTCGACGACCTGCTCGACGCCCCCGACCGCGACCGCCGCCTGCTGCGCGAGCGCGCCGCCCGGCTCCGTACCGACAGCGCGGCCCCGCACGTCGTGCTCGCCGCACGCATCGACCGGACCGGGGGCGACGCCGACGCCGACGGAGGCCGCCGCGAGAGCGCCGACCGCCAGCGCCTGTGGTCGGCCGCCTCGCACCTGGCCGCCACCCGCCACGGACTCGCCTCGGCACGCGACGGCGGTACGGTCCTGCTGCTGCCGCTCGGCCCCGGCGAGAGCGCCGCCGACCTCGCCCGGCAGACCGCCAGGAACCTCGGCGGCACCCTGCGCGAGCCGGTCACCGTCGGCGCCTCCGCCCCCGTACGGGCCCTGCTCGACCGACCGGACCAGGTGGCCGTCGCGTACGAGGAGGCCCGCCGCTGCCTCGACGCGCTCCGGCTCCTGCATCGCTCAGGACAGGGCGCGGCCGCCGAGGACCTCGGCTTCCTCGGCCTGCTCCTCGCCGACGGCCGGGACATCGACGGCTTCGTCGACCGGACCGTCGGCCAGGTCGTCGCGTACGACCTGCGCCGCGGCACCGACCTGGTGCGCACCCTCGACGCGTACTTCGCCAGCGGCATGAGTCCGGCCCGGACCAAGGACGAACTCCACGTGCACGTCAACACGGTGGCCCAGCGCCTGGAGCGGGTCGGCCGGCTCCTCGGCCCCGACTGGCAGTCCCCGGCCCGCGCCCTGGAGATCCAGCTGGCCCTGCGCCTGCACGCGATGTCGGCGGTGGTCACCGGGACCTGACGCGTGCGTGCCCCGTGCTCCGCTCGTCGCGAGCGGAGCACGGGGCACGGGCACCGGCCGGCGGTCTCCGGGGCTCACCGGCCGGGGGTCTCCGGGGCCGTCCGGCCGGTCGTCAGGCGTCGGCGCCGACGCGGGAGGCCGGAACGGCGTCCTGGGCGATGTCGCCCAGATCCCGGTCCCGGGTCTCGCGGGCGCAGGCGATGGCGATGACGGTGAGCAGCGCGGCGGCGATCACGTACAGGGCGATCGGGGTCGAGCCGCCGTAGTCGGCCAGCAGCGCGGTCGCGATGAGCGGGGCGGGGGCGCCGGCGGCCACGGAGGAGAACTGGGCGCCGATGGAGGCGCCGGAGTAGCGCATCCGGGTCGCGAACATCTCCGAGAAGAACGCCGCCTGCGGCGCGTACATCGCCCCGTGCAGGACCAGGCCGACCGTCACGGCGAGCAGCAGCGAGCCGAAGCTGCCCCGGTCGATCAGCATGAAGAAGGGGAACATCCAGGCACCGACCCCGACCGCGCCGATCAGGTAGACGGGCCGGCGGCCGATCCGGTCGGACAGCGCGCCCCAGCCGGGGATCACGGCGAAGTGGACGGCGGAGGCGATGAGGACGGCGTTGAGGGCGGTCTGCTTGGTGAGACCGACCTGGGTGGTCGCGTACACCAGGATGAACGCGGTGATCACGTAGTACGAGATGTTCTCCGCCATGCGGGCGCCCATGGCGATCAGCACGTCCCGCCAGTGGTGCTTGAGGACCGCGACCAGCGGCATCCTCTCGACCTGTCCGGCGACCGCCTTGCGCTCCTCGGCGGCGGCCAGCGCCGCCTTGAAGACGGGCGACTCGTCGACCGACAGCCGGATCCACAGGCCCACGATCACCAGCACACCCGACAGCAGGAACGGTATGCGCCAGCCCCATGAGGCGAAGGCCGCGTCCGAGAGCAGCGCGGTCAGCGCCGACAGCACACCGGTCGCGAGCAGCTGACCCGCCGGTGCTCCCGTCTGCGGCCACGAGGCCCAGAACCCGCGCCGCTTCGCGTCCCCGTGCTCCGAGACCAGCAGCACGGCCCCGCCCCACTCGCCACCGAGCGCGAAGCCCTGCACCAGCCGCAGCGCCGTCAGCAGCACCGGAGCCGCCGACCCCACCGTCGCGTGCGTCGGCAGCAGCCCGATCGCGAACGTCGCCCCGCCCATCAGCAGCAGGCTGAGGACCAGCAGCTTCTTGCGGCCGAGACGGTCGCCGTAGTGCCCGAACACCAGCGCCCCGAGCGGCCGCGCGGCGAACCCGACCGCGTACGTCAGGAACGACAGCAGCGTTCCGACCAGCGGGTCCGAGCCGGGGAAGAACAGCTTGTTGAACACGAGCGCCGCGGCGGAGCCGTACAGGAAGAAGTCGTACCACTCGATGGTCGTGCCGATGAGGCTGGCGGCGACGATTCTCTTCAGAGAACTGGGCGGGGTCGGGGAGGGTGTTGCGGCGGCCATGTGCACCACTTCCAGGCAAGTGCGGGGACGATTCGGTGTCGCCACACCGTAGGAAGTGGCAGGTCAGGGGCGTATGTGGTGGGACACCATAGTTCGGGGCCGTCGAGTGCGGCCAGCAGCCATGGCTGCTGGCTACGGAGCGTAGAACTCGCGCATATGGGGCGGATCAGGCGTGCCAGGAGCGAGCGAGCCGTGGATGCGCGGCTCGGGACGGCGAAGGCGAAGCGGGGTGACCGGATCCCCTGCGCGAGGAGCGCCGCGGGCGGTGCGTCACTTCCCGCCGGGCGCGGACCGGCCGGCCGTGTCACGGAGATGATCCACGGCCACGAAAGCATCGCGAGCGGAAATTGGCCGATCGCATTCGGCCCTCTATTCGCCGCGCATATCCAGTGCATCCGGTCGCGCATACGACCGCGTACGAATCCGCCGGGAAATGAACTGCACCAAGTTGCCAGCACCCTGGCAGGATTCGGCCACATGGCATCGAAGCCGCAGGTCAACGGCGTCAGCGAGGGCTCACGCGGCATCACCGGAAACGCATTTCGGTGACCCGTCGGGCGCTCGATGGGTTGTGGACTGGCTATCGACGCGCATAGCTTTCCCTCGTCGCTCAGCCGGGCGACGAGCCATGGGCCGAAATTTTTCCGCAGAATGGCCTATTGGATATATGCGGTCGGATTGGATGTGAATTCACATGAACAACTTCGACGGTGACATCTCGCTCATCGAGGAGATCGCGGAGCAGGACTTCGACGGCGTCGCCTACGGCGCGTGCTCGACCAACACGTTCTCGCTGTCCGACTTCCTCGGCAACCACGGCGGCTGGTGCACGCTGACCAAGGAGTGCCAGCCCAACTGCAGCTGAGCCCGTAGGGCTCGGCACGGACCGGGGGCGGGGAGCGGCTCATGCTCCCCGCCCCCGGCGCAACGTGGCAATCTATCATCTTCCGCGCAGGGAGCCGGAGCATTGATCTCGCCCGCGAATCTTTACCCAGAACTCGACAGCGTCGAAATCCGCGAAACCATCGAGCCCCTCGGCGTTTTCGCGCCCGCTGTCCACGTCAAGCTCTCGGCTCCGTCCGACGTCGCTCCAGAGGCCCCCTCGCCGGCCGCGCTCGCCTGGTCGCTGGAGTCGGAGGAGTATCCGTTCCAGCGTGTGATCCGGCAGTTGGCACTGCCGGCTGCCGGCAGGCTCCTCCCTGAGGACCTCACGGAGGCCGTCGCCGACCTGGACGCCTTCACGCTCCAGGTGCTCGGCCGGGCCGAGGCCCGGCTCCGCGACGTGGCGACCCGTACGCTGGTCGCCGCGGTCAACAAGGCATCCACCGACGGGCTGCTGCGGGGGCCGACCCCGCACGAGCGCTACCAGGACTTCGTCACCCGGGCGTGGAGAGACGCCCTGGAGCCGTTCCCTGTGCTCCGCTCCGCGGCCGGCCATGTGGTGCGCAACGCCCGCGAGGCCGCGCGCGAACTGGTCCGGCGCCTCCACGCCGACCGGGACGAGGTGTTCCGGTTCTCCGGCATCGCCCCCGGCGACCCGCTGCTGTCCATCGGCGGGGCCGACGGCGACTCGCACGCCCACGGCAGGGCCGTGAGCATCCTGACGTTCGCCTCGGGGGCCCGCCTGGTCTACAAGCCTCGGGACGTCTCCTGCGAGGCCGCCTTCGAGACCGTCGTCGAGCGCGTCAACGCGGAGGCCGACTGCGCACTGCCCGCCGCCCGCACCCTGGTGTGCGACGGGTACGGGTACGTCGAGTACGTCGAGCAGGAGGACATCGGCGGATTCAGCGTGCCGTTCATGCGGGCCTGCGGCCAGTTGGCCGCCGTGTTCTACCTGCTGGACGCGCGGGACATGCACTTCGAGAACATCCTGCCCACCCGCCTGGGCCCGGTGGCCATCGACCTCGAGACGCTGCTGCACCCCTCCCGGGTGCACACCGGCCCCACCCCGGAGGCCGAGGGCAACGCGTACGACGAGATCGGCCGCAGCGTCTACGGCATCGGGATCCTCCCGTTGGTCCTGGCCGGCAAGGACGAGGACTCCGGCTACGTCGACCTCGGTTTCCTCGGCGGCGACAACCAGGGCGTCTCCCCCTTCAAGACCATGGTCTTCGAGCACCCCTTCACCGACCGGGTCCGGGTGCACCTCCAGGCCCGCCCGTCCGAGCAGCGCTCCACCGTGGTCCGGGAGAGCACCGAACAGGAGATCCACGGGCTCGCCGGACAGATGGCCGACGGGTTCCGGCAGGTCTGCGAGGCGGTGATGCGCCGGCCCTCCTGGTGGACCACCCTGCTGGAGGGGCTCGCTCCGGCCATGCGCCTCCGCTACATCCACAACCCGACGTCGCAGTACGCGCAGATCCTGCGGATGGCGGCCTCCGCCGCCGCGATGGCCGACCCGGCGCTCGCCCAGGCCCTGCTCCACAGGATCGCCATCCCCTCCCGGTTCTCCGACCGCAGGCTGGTCGGCTCGGAACTGCGGCAGATGGCCGAACGCGACGTCCCCTACTTCACCGTGCCCGCCACCGGCACCACCGTCCACGACTGCGACGGCGAGGACACCGGCGTCCGGCTCGACCGCACCCCGATCTCCCGGGCGCTGGCCAAGGCCGCGGCACTCGACGAGCAGGCGGTGAGGCGGCAGCTGCGGCTGCTCCACTCGGCCTTCTGCTCCCGCTTCCCCGACAACCACCTCTCCGGCGGGACCGCCTGGAACGGCCGGGCCTCCACCGGAGAGCGCACCGACCTGGAGCGGCTCGCCCGGTCGCTGGCCGACTCCCTGACCGCGGGCAGCCTCCCCGACCAGTACGCACATCTCCCCGCCACCTGGATCGGCCCCCTGGCCTCCGCGCAGGCCGCCCGGCCCTGGCCCTCCGGCGTGCTGGGGTACGACCTGTACACCGGACGCACCGGCCCCGCGCTGGCCCTGGCCGCGGCCGCGGCCCACTTCGGCGACGAACGCTACGAGCGGGTGGCACGCCAGGTCTTCGAGCGCAGCGCCGGCATCCTCACCGACGGCGTCTACGAGCTGCGCAGCATCCGGCAGAGCGGTGCCGGCGCCTACACCGGAACCACCGGCCTGCTGTTCGCCCTGTGCGAGGCCGGGCGCATCCTGCGGGAACCGGGCTGGGTCAAGGCGGCACAGGACGCCGTGCCGCTGGTCGTGGAGCAGCTCGGCCCCGAGAACACCCCGGAGGTGATCTCCGGGATCTCCGGCATCGCCACGATGATCGCCTCGATCGGCGGCGACCACAGCCTCAACGCCCTGGACGGGCTCACCGGCCGACTGCTGGGCCATGTGGAGGAACCGTCGGGCTCCTGGTGGGAGCAGTCGGGCTTCGCGCACGGCGTCGCGGGAGTCCTGTACGCCCTCGCCACGCTGCCCGGCCACCCCGGACACCGCGTCGACGCCGCCATCGGCGTCCTGACGGACCGCCTGGAGTCCTTCTACGTGCCCCAGGAGCGGAACTGGTCCACCAACTCCGCCTTCCCGGGCCGGTTCTCGACCGGCTGGTGCCACGGCGCCGCCGGCATCGCCATGGGGCTGTCCGCCGTGACCGCCCGGACAGCGGACGAACGGGCCGCCGAGCGCCTGGAGGTGGCCCTCGACAACACCTTCCGGCAGGGCTTCGGACGCAACCTCACCTGGTGCCACGGCGACCTCGGCAACATCGACGTCGTCCGCCGGATCGCCGGCGACGACCAGGAGCTGTTGGAGCGGGCCGCCGCCGTCGAGGCGCGCCGGCTGGGACCTGACGTGGTCGCCGAGAAGCTCGCCGACACCGGCTCCCGCTACGCGCACACCGACAGCGCCATGGTGGGCTCCTCGGGTGTGCTGCTGCACCTGCTCGGCCGCCTCGACGACGCGCGGCCCCGGGTGTCGCCGATCTGGCACGGAGCCCTCTGATGGGCCGCCTCCGGGTTCCCTCCGTCACCCAGGTCACCCAGACGGAGTGCGGGCTGTGCTGCTGCGTCGCGGTGCTGAGGTACCACGGCCGCACCGAGGACTTCCGGACCGTGCGGGAGGACCTGGAGGCCGGCCGGGACGGTCTCGGTGCCAAGCAGCTCGCGGACTTCCTGCGCTCGCGGGGCATGGAGGTCAAGGCGTTCCGGGCCCGGAGCGTGGAGGCCCTGCGGGGCTTCACCGAGCCGGTGATCCTCTTCTGGGAGGACTACCACTTCCTGGTCCTGGAGCGCTTCGACGGCACGACGGCCTGGGTGATGGACCCGGCCGTGGGCCGCAAGCGCCTCACCCGCGACGAGCTGGAGGCCGGCTTCTCCCAGGTGGTGATCGCGGCCTCCCCCGGCCCGGACTTCGTCCGGCAGTCCCTCCCCGTCTTCCGGCACTGGCGGTCGCTGCCGCTGGTCCCAGCCCGGGCAGGCCGCCGGATCGCCCTGGTCGCGATGCTGTCGCTGGGCTCCTACGCGGCGGTGCTGGGCATACCGGCGCTGACCAAATGGGCCGTCGACCGAGACGACGCCTGGAGTGACCTGTCCCAGACGGGGCTGATCGCGGGGGCGGTGACGGCGGCCGCGATCGGCTACCTGCTGCTGTGGATGCTGCGCACCGCCGCGCTGGCGGGGCTGATCGCCGTGACGGGCCATCACCTGATGAGCCACGTCTTCAGGAGACTGCTCTCCCTGCCCTTCAAGTTCTTCGCCACCCGGCAGCCCGGCGAGCTGCTGTTCCGCCTGAACACCGTCAACAGCGTCCGGGACCTGCTCTCCTCGCGGATCGCCCAGGGCGTCCTGGACGTGGGGACCCTGGCCTGCATCGGCGTCTACCTGTTCGTCACCGAGTGGCGCATCGGCCTTCTGGCGCTCGCGCTGTTCCTGCTGAACGGCGGCTTCCTGTGGCTGAGCCGGCACCGGGTGAAGGAGGTGACGGACACCGAGCTCGCGCTGCTCTCCCGCTCCCAGTCCACGCAGCTCGACGCCATCGTGTCCGTCCCCACCATCAAGATGGGCGGCTACGCCGGCCGGTTCGCCGACGAATGGGAGGCGACCTACAGCGCCTCGCTGGACGCGATGCGCACCCGGATGCGGATCCAGCAGGGCTGGATCTCCGGAATCGCCGCCACCACGCAGATGTTCGGCCCGCTGGCGCTGCTGCTGGCCAGCCTGCACTTCGTGTCGCGGGGGACGGTGACCATCGGCTCGGCCATCGCCGTGCAGGCCGTGGCGGGCACCTTCTTCGCCCTGAGCGCGTCCGTCTTCCAGATGCTGACGGAGATCACGGAGACCTCCCGCTACGTGAGCCGGCTGAGCGACATCACGGCGCACGAGAGCGAGTCGGAGGGCGGGCCCCTCACGGAACTCCACGACACCTCGATACGGCTGAGGGAGGTGTCGTTCCGCTACACCCGGCACAGCAGGCCGGTGCTGGAGGACCTGTCGCTGGAGATCCCGGCCGGCGCGAAGGTGGCGTTCGTCGGCGCGTCGGGTTCGGGCAAGTCCACCGTCGGGCGCGTCGTCTGCGGGCTCCACCAGCCGACCGGAGGGGCGGTGGAGTTCTGCGGCCACCCCATGAGCGCCTACCGGACCGACTTCCTGCGCGGGCAGATCGGGTACGTCCCGCAGGAGGTGCACCTGCACAACCGGACCATCCTCGAGAACCTGACCCTGGGTCAGGACATCGACGAGGCCACGGTCCGGGAGTACTGCGCGGCCGTGGGGATCCTCGACTTCGTCGAGGAACTGCCGATGGGGCTGCGGACCCTGGTGTCCGAGATGGGCTCCAACTTCTCCGGCGGGCAGCGGCAGCGGCTGGCCATCGTGCGGACACTGCTGCAGCGGCCGCGGGTCATCGTCCTGGACGAGGCGACCGCCTCGCTGGACACCGCCAACGAGCGGCGGGTCTCCCGGATCATCGCGGAGACCGGCGCCACGCAGATCGTCATCGCGCACCGGCTGGCGACGATCCAGGACGCGGACCTGATCCACGTCCTGGACCGCGGCCGGATCGTGGAGCGGGGGACGCACGAGGAGTTGCTGGCTCTGGGCGGGGTGTACGCGGGGCTGTACGCGGAGCCGGTGGCGGGGGCCGTATGAGGGCCGGTGGGCGGGGCCGTCCGGTCACGACTGTTCACGGACGAGAGGTGCTGTGATGATCGAGGTCGAGAACCTCACCAAACGGTACGGCGCGAAGGTCGCCGTGGACGGTCTGTCGTTCTCCGTGACCCCGGGGAAGGTCACCGGATTCCTCGGCCCCAACGGCGCCGGCAAGTCCACCACCCTGCGCATGATCCTCGGTCTGGACGAGCCCACCGCGGGCCGGGCCACCGTCTTGGGCGTCCCCTACCGGAGTCTGGCGCGCCCGCTGACCCGGGTGGGAGCGCTGCTCGACACCAGGGCCGTGCACCCGGGCCGCAGTGCCCGGAACCACCTGCGGGTGCTGGCCGCCTCCCACGGCCTGCCCGTCACCCGGGCCGACGAGGTCCTGGACCGGGTCGGCCTGCTCGCGGTGGCCCGGCAGAGGGTGCGCGGATTCTCCCTCGGCATGGGGCAGCGGCTCGGCGTCGCGGCGGCGCTGCTCGGCGACCCCGAGGTGCTGCTGTTCGACGAGCCGGTCAACGGGCTCGACCCCGAGGGTGTCCGGTGGATCCGGGAGCTGATGCGGGGGCTGGCCGCGGAGGGGCGGACGGTGCTGGTCTCCTCCCACCTGATGAACGAGATGGCGGTGACCGCCGACCATCTGGTGGTCGTCGCCCGGGGCCGGCTGCTCGCGGACACCCCCGTGGACGCGTTCATCGCCGCGCACTCGGACAGGACCGTGTTGGCCCGCGTGGCCGATCCGGAGGGGATGCGGCGGGCGCTGCGGGAGCAGGGCATCGAGGCGGTGCGGCAGGACGACGCGACGCTGGCGGTGAGCGGGGCGTCCGTGGAGAAGGTAGGGCTTGTCGCGAGCGCGGAGCATATTGCCGTATTCGAGCTGACCGCTTCCGCCGGTTCGCTGGAGGAGGCGTTTATGAAGCTGACCCGGGAACACGCTGAATACCGGGCTTCGACCGGAGGGTTCCGATGAAGCACGCCGTGGCCGCGGAATGGGTCAAACTGACGACGCTGCGGTCTCCGAAATGGTCCCCGGCGGTTTATGTCGTCCTGATGATCGGACTTGCCTTCGTCTACGGGATGGTTCCCGGCGAAAAGCAGCTGACGGCGCCGGGGTTCGACCCGGTCGGGCTCGGCCTGTCGGCCGTACCGCTCGGGATGATCGTGCTGGTGATCATGGGGATTCTCGCGGTGACGGGCGAGTACGCGTCGGGGTCGATCAGGAGCAGTCTGCTGGCCGTCCCCGACCGGGCCCGGTTCTACTACGCCAAGGTGGGGCTTGTCAGCCTGGTCAGCGGGGTGCTGGCCGTGGTGGGCGTGGTGCCGGCCTTCCTGATCGTGCAGGGCGGCATCGGGGAGCACCGGGCGCCGGCGGGACTCGCCACGGCGGGCCATGTGGCGGGGGCGGTGCTCTACACGGTGCTGCTGGTGGCGTTCTCCATGGGCGTGGCGACGCTGCTGCGGTCGGGGGCGGCGGCGCTGGCCATTCTGCTTCCGCTGTTCTTCATGCTCTCCACGATCCTGAGCAACATTCCTGGGGTCGGGGAGGTGGCGCGGTTCCTGCCGGATGTGGCGGGGGGGATGGTGCTGCGCGGCTCAGGGGGCGATGAGGTGCTGGGGGCGTGGTCCGGGCTGGGTGTGCTCGCCGTGTGGGCGGTGGGGTCGGTGGGACTTGGGCATTGGGTGACTGTGCGGCGGGACGTCTGACGGGTTTTCCCACCTCGCCTCTTCCGGCAGTTCCCATGGACGGGCCCCCACGCGAATGCGTGGGGGCCCGTCGCATTTTCCTGTGTATATCAGTGTGTGCGTACGGGGGCGTCGGGTCTATGCGTTCGGCGAATTGAGGGCGGACAGAATGGGAGGCGTCCTCCGAACGCGGAGGGTGTGCGTTCGGTATTCGCCAGGCGAGTTCCGGGCGCGTTTCCGGAGAAATACGAAAAGGAGAAGACCATGGAGAAGATGCAGGCCGACGTCCTCGGCGGCTACGACGAGTTCGAGCTCGTCGAGATGGGCGAGGCGGACGTGTACGGCGGTACCACCTGGAGCTGCGCCATCGTGACCCTCGTGTCCGCCGTCGCCTGCCCGACCACCAAGTGCACCAGCCAGTGCTGAAGCCCTTGACGGCACTGATACGCGCGGCCCGCTGAACCGGACCGCCGCGTCGGTCACGACGGACGGGGTGGGGGAGGGCCGGACCGAGGTCCGAAGGCCCGCACCGGGCTTCCCGGTCTCCCGCCCCGTCCGACGTCCCGTCGACGCACACCCCTCTTCCTGCCCGAAGTCCCACAACCCGGAGGTGCGGTAGCCATGGGCGCTCGCCCGGAATCACGTCGGACCGCGCGACGCGTGCCGGCCGTCACCCAGGTCGCCCAGACCGAGTGCGGTCTGTGCTGCTGCGTGTCCCTGCTCCGTTACTACGGGCGGGACGAAGGCATCTCCGAGGTCCGCGAGGACATGGACGCGGGACGGGACGGCCTGAGCGCCCGGCAGCTCGCGCGGTTCCTGGAGTCCCGCGGCATGCGGAGCCGGCTGCTGAGCGCCCGCAGCGTCGCAGCGCTCACCCGGTTCGACTCGCCCGTGATCCTTTTCTGGGACGATCACCACTTCGTGGTCCTGGAGAGCTTCGACGGCCATCAGGCCGTCGTCATGGACCCGTCCGTCGGCCGCCGCCGGATGACCTCGGACGAACTCGCCCAGCACTTCAGCGGCGTGGTCCTCACCGCCGAGCCCGGGCCCGCGTTCCGCCGGCTGCGCCGCCGGCCTTTCGCCGACTGGCGGACGATGCCCCTGCTGCCCGAGGGCGCGGGGCGCCGGATGGCCGGTGTCGGCGCGCTGTCGCTGGCCGCCTACGCCGCGGTGCTGGGGATCCCGCTGCTCACCGAATGGTCCGTGGACCGGTTCTCCGGCTGGACGGAGCTCGGCGACCATCTGTGGGTCATCGGCATGGTGGCCGGCGCCGCCGTCGGCTACTACCTGCTGCATCTCCTGAGGATCCTGCTGCTGTCCTCGCTGGTGTCGGTGCTCGGGCGGCATCTGATGGACCACGCCTTCACCCGGCTGCTGTTGCTGCCGTACCGGTTCTTCACCACCCGTCAGCCCGGCGAGCTGCTCTTCCGGCTCGGCAGCGTCAACGCCGTCCGCGACATGCTCTCCTCCCGGGTCGCCCAGGGCGTGCTGGACGTCGGCACCATGGTCTGCGTCAGCGGCTACCTGCTGTACGTGGAATGGCGGCTCGGGCTGATGGCGCTCGCCCTGGTGCTGGGCAACGCCGGCTATCTGGCCGCCACCCGACTGCGGGTGCTCGAGGCGGTCGACATGGAGATCACCCACCTGGGCAGGAGCCAGTCGCTGCAGCTGGACGCCATCGTCTCCATCCCGACCATCAAGATGGGGGGCTACGCCGACCAGTACCTGGACACCTGGCGCGAGACCTACGCCGCCTCCCTCGACGCGATGAAAGCGCGGATGCGGCTGCAGCAGGGCCAGGTGACCGGGGTGGCGGCCACCATCCAGATGTTCGGGCCGCTCCTGCTGCTGCTCGCCAGCCTCTACTTCGTCGGCCGGGGAACCATCAGCATCGGCGGGGCGATCGCGGTGCAGACCGTCGCCGCCACCTACTTCGCGATCTCCACCTCGGTGTTCCAGGCGTACGCGGAGTTCACCGAGACCAGCCGCTACATGTCCCGCCTGAGCGACATCACCCGCTCTGAGCCCGAGGGCCCCGGCGGTGACCGCAAGGAGCTGGCGTCCGCTTCCGTCCAACTGGACCGGGTGTCGTTCCGCTACACCCGGCACAGTGAACCGGTGGTCCGCGAGGTCACCATGGACATCCCGGCCGGCGCCCGGGTCGCCCTGGTGGGCGCCTCCGGGTCGGGCAAGAGCACCCTGGCCCGGATCGTCTGCGGCCTGCACGAACCCACCTCCGGCTCGGTCCGCTTCGGCGGCCGGGACGCCGGCGAGTACCACCGGGACTCCCTGCGCCGAGTGATCGGCTACATCCCGCAGGAGGTCCACCTGCACAACCGGTCGATCCTGGAGAACCTCACCCTGGGCCAGGACATCCCCGAGGAGACCGTCCGGGAGTTCTGCCGCGAGGCCGGCATCCTGGACTTCCTCGACGACCTGCCGATGGGTCTGCAGACCCTGGTCGCCGAGATGGGCTCCAACTTCTCAGGGGGGCAGCGGCAGCGGCTGGCGATCGTGCGCACCCTCCTGCAACGGCCGTCCATCCTCGTCATGGACGAGGCCACGGCCTCCCTGGACACGGTCAACGAACGCCGGGTGACCCGGCTGATCGAGGGAATCGGCGCCACCCAGATCGTCATCGCGCACCGCCTGTCGACGATCGAGTCCGCCGACCTCATCTACGTGTTCGACCAGGGACGGATCGTCGAGCAAGGAACACATTCAGAACTCATGGACGGAGGCAGCGTGTACCGGGACCTGTACGCGGCGACAGCCGATGGGGCCGGCCCGACGGCCGAACTGCTGGTGGAAGGTGCCGGGGCATGAGCGAGAGCATGGTGGCCATCGAGGCATTCCTCCCCTTCTACTCCCATGTGGTCCCCCGGTCCGCAGTCGAGAAGGAGCTGCGCGAGCCGTTGCTGCGGGCTGCCGTCCCGGACCGCCGCGACCACGTGCTGGACCAGGCCCACGAGGCCCTGCTGAAGATGGTGGAGACGCAGTCCTACCGGATACTCATCGGCGAGTTCCACGCCTTCCGCGAGCAGCTGGGCCTGCCGATGGAGTCCGGCGGCGACACCGCCCTGCGCCGCTTCACGGCCCGTCTGGAAGAGCCCGGCGTCCCGGACGCCCTGCTGGAGAAGTACCCGGTGCTGCGGGTGCGGCTGACCGCGATGCTGTCCCACTCCCTGGACGCCTACCGCGAGTTCCTCACCGCCTTCGCCGACGACCACCCGCTGCTCGCGGAGGCCGGACTGCTCGGCGAGCCGGGCGGCGACGGCCGGCTGCTGTCCGCGATCTCGCCCAGCGGCTCCGACCTGCACAACGACAACCGTCAGGTACACATTCTCCACCTGGCCAACGGAACCCGGCTGGTGTTCAAGCCGCGGCCGCTCACCGCGGACGACTTCGTCCGCGACCTCTACCGGGCGGTCGACCCGTACCTGGAGCACTCGCTGTCCCGCTGCGTCCCCCGGTCGTTCACCGTGGGCACGCACGGCTGGCAGGAGTTCACCGTGCCGACCGCCATGGAGCAGGCGGACCAGCCCGACCGCTACTTCTACCGGATCGGCGCTCTGGCGGTGCTGTTCGGCGCCATCGGCGCCACCGACCTGCACGACGAGAACCTGCTGGCTTGCGGCGAGCACCCGTGCGTCATCGACACCGAGACCATGATCCGGCCGGACGCCGGGGTGGGCGACGACTCACTCCCCGACGTGCTGATGAACCACACCAAGTTGTCCGTCGCCTCCACCATGCTGGTGCCGATGGTGAACCCGACCTCGCCGGTCGACTTCATCATGGCGGGCGTCGGAGTGGCGGGCGACCAGCCGTCGTCCATGACCAGCGCCGTGATCCGCGACCCGGGATCGGACGCCATCGCGGTGTCGCGGGAGCCCTTCAGCTACCGGCAGGGCGCCAACGTGGCCCGGCTGGGCGAGGAGCACCTGGTCGCCACCGAGTGGTTCGACGCCATCCTGGCCGGCTGTCGTGCGGCCCTGACGGCCCTGCGGGGCGGCGCCGTCACCCGTGTCCTGGAGGCCCATCCCGAGGTGCCGGCGCGGCTGCTGCTGCGCTCCACCATGATCTACGGTCGCTTCATCGACGCTTCCACCCACCCGAAGTACCTGGTGGACCCCGAGGAGGCCGAGCGGTTGTTCGGACTTCTGAAGATGCACCAGGACTTCCTGTCCCCGGAGGCGGAGCGCTTCGCGGCGGCTGCGGAGCGCTCCTCGCTGCACGGCGGCAACGTGCCGTACTTCGTCACCCGGGGCGACTCCGACGCACTCGGCACGGTCAACGGGTCGACGCCCGGGGTGTATTCGGCTACCGCGCTGGACTTCGCCCGGCGCGGCGTCGCCCACAACGCGGCCCGCACCGACGCCTACCACCACTTCCTGCTTGAGGAGTGCTTCGGCGAGCTGTGCGGCGAGGACACGCCCGGCGGGCTCTCGGCCTCCGGGGTCTTCGGGGGGCACCTGCTGGACGGGGCCCGTCCCGGCGACTGGTGGCGGGCGATCGCCGGCCGGATCGCCGAGGTGCGGGTGCCGGTCACCGCTCCCGGCGGGCAGGAGGAGTGCGGCTGGGTCGGCGGCATCGGCCCGGACCGCGACGCCTCCACCATCACCCCGGGCAACTTCGTCTCCTTCCACGACTCGGCCGGCGTGGTCACCTTCCTCAACCGCGCCGCCGCCCGCGACGAGAGCTTGGCCGGTCCGGCCGGCAGCGCCGACCGCGGGCTCACCACCCTGCTCGCCGAGTACGGCGAGGCGCTGTTGCAGCGCCCCGAGTCGGTGTTCACGGGGGCCGCCTCGCTGCTGCTGGTCCGCCCCGAGGACCCGGAGACCGCGTCCGCCCGGCTGGCCGACCTGCTCCAGGCCGTCCAGGACCGTGCGGCGGAAGACGTGCTGGAGACCGACCTCTCCAACGGCCCGGCCGGGCTGCTGATGGTGCTGCTCGACCGTATTCGCCGCGACGGCTCCTCCTTCCCCGCCGACGCCACGACGGTCGAGCGGCTCACCGACCTGACCCTGTCCCACCTGGGCAGGGAGCGGGACACCCACTGGTCGGACCTGGCCCACGGCGAACTGGGACTGCGCTGGGCGGCCGCCCGGACCGGATCCGTTCTGGGCCTTGAGCGCACCGCCAAGGAGGCGGCCGACTGGCTCATCGGCCGCTGGGAGCGGGACGGCGTCCCGACGGAGCACGGCTGGTGCAAGGGTGCCGCCGGCCTTCTGCTCGCCGGCTCGGAGATCCTCGCCGCGGCGGGCCGGGCGGACTGGCTGACCGAGACCCGGCTCGCCGATCTGGTCGGCCGGGCGACCGCCCTGGCGCCTGGCCGCGCGGTGGACCTCTCCGTCTGCCACGGCAGCAGCGGCGTCGTCCAGTGCCTGATCGGCGCGGGCCGCACCCTGGGACGCGCGGACCTGTTCGAGCGGGCCGCCGCCCATCAGACCGAGGTCCTCGGCCGGATCCGCGAGGACGGCTACTTCACCGGCGCGGCCGGCCGGACCTCACTGATCGGCTACATGCTCGGCTGGGCCGGCGTGGGCGACACCGACCTGATGCTCGATGTCCTGCTCAGCGGCGCGGACCCGGCCGGTCTGCGCCTCCCGCTGGAAATGTCCGCGCCTTCCCGGAGCTGACCTCCCGCCTGTCGTCCGCTCCACCACTCGTCGAAAGGGCTGCCGGGATGCGGCACTCGATCCTCCTCCCCGTCAACGCCACCCGCCCCGAGCAGGTGATCCCCTTCGCCAATCTCGTCAAATGGGGTGGCGCCGCCCGACTGTGGCAGGGCCAGGGCCTCGTCCTGGACAGCCATCAGATCGTGAGCTGGTTGGCCGGCTCCGGAATCAGGGTGCCCGCCGGGTTCGGGGTGTCGCTGATGCCCTACCGCTCGCCGTACAACGCGGCGATCGAGGCCCGGTCCGTGGCGCTGGCCACCGGCCACGAGGTGGTGGCCGGCTACGGTCCGGGCTCGCTCGCCGCGCAGACCTGCGCCATGGGGCGGCCCTACCCCAGCCAGCTCACCGCCTGCCGGGAGTACGTCACCATCGTCCGGGACCTGCTGGACGGCGGGATCAGCGACCGCGAGGGGGAGATCTTCTCCGCCAAGGCGCAGCTCATGCCGTTCCACAAGCCGGAGGTGTCGCTGGGCCTCGGCGTCCTGCGGGAGCGGATGGCCGAAGTCGCCGGAGAACTCGCCGATGTGGCCATCACCTGGATGGCCTCGGCGGCGTACCTCGAGGAGTTCCTGATCCCGGCTCTGCGGAGCGCGAAGGAGCGGCGTCCGGAGCAGCCGGTCAAGGTCACCGCCTATGTCCCGGTGGCACTCGCCGGCCCCGACCGGGACATGGCGAAACTGCTGCGGGCGACCTGCGGGGGGCACATCCAGTTCCCCCACTACCAGGCCGTCCTCCGGCGGGCCGGGATCCAGATCACCGGCGACGGCGGGCCCGACGACGTCCGCGCCCTGGTGGACGGCGGGATCTTCCTCTACGGGACGGCCGAGGAGATCCACCAGCGGCTGGACGCCTACCGGGCGCTCGGCGTGGACGAGGTGGTCCTCAACGTCACCGGGGTCGGCGCGGTGCACGGACCCCGGGCCGCCGCGTCCGACCTCTACGAGATTCTGAAGGCCGCACCGTGACCGGGCCGGTCACGGTGCGCCTGGGACGTCAGGAGCGACCGACCTCATCGGCGGACGGTCGCCCGGTCTCGAGCTTCCGGGCCCGCTCCAGGTCACGGGCCAGATGCGCCCGGCGCCGCCCGTTCCTGCGGCGGCTGCGCCGGTCCTCGGGAGTGTCGTACATCAGCTGGGTATGAAAATAGTTGACGTGCTCCAGGACGGCGAAGAGCGCGAAGAGCAGCCCCGGGATGCTCCCGGTCCCGGGGGCGTCGGCCACCGCGAGAACGGTGAGCGGCACGCCGAGCCCGAGCAGCACCAGGTTGACCACCCGAGCGGCGGCGAACACCGCCGCACCGGGCAGCGGCGCGCCGCTACCGGCGGACAGGGCACGGAGCTTGACCGTCCAGTACGCGGCGCCCTCCAGCAGGAGCAGCGTGACCAGCGCGAACCCGAAGACGTTGGCGGCCGTCGCCGGCACGCCGACCACGCCGAACCAGACGGCCGTCTGCAACGGGACGTTGACCAGTTCCCCTACCGCGAGCGACCGAAGTCGCCGTCGGACCCGGTCCCTGGCCGACCGGATGCCCGCCGTCACTGGCCCGCCATCTCGGCCACCAGGCGGTGCGCCCGCGCTGTGTCCCAGGTGAGCGCGGCGGCCCGGATGGCCTCGACGCCGGGAGGGACGTCCAGGCCCAGTTCGTCGGCGAAGACGGTCCGACATCGCTCGATCACGCCCAGCGCGCCGGCCACGTCGCCCTGCGCGCAGTAGGTGGCGGCGAGTAACTGCCACAGCCGCTGCCGGTAGGGGGCCTCGGCCAGGACGGTCTCGATGCGGTACGACAGCATCTCGGTCCGATGGGTCAGCAGGCAGGCGGTGAAGAAGTCCTGGCATGCCTCGAAGCGGGTGTTGCTGAGGCCCACGGTATGCGCGTGGAACCATCGGGTGGCCGGAAGCCGTTGGCCGAACGGGCCGCGCCAGTGGGCGAGGGCCTCGTCCAGGTGGCCGACCGCGGCCCGGTGGTCGCCCGCGGCGAGCAGTTCCTTGCCCTTCCGGGCGAGCTTCAGGAAGCAGGACAGATCGAGTTCGTCCGCGTCGACGCTGAGGGCGTACCCGGTCTCCGCGCCGCGGCTGGTGGTCAGCCGCTTGCTCAGTCCCGGCTGCGCGGAGTCCAGGCCGCGGCGGAGCCCGGTGAGGTGGCTCCTGATGTTGGCCACCGCCGAGCACGGCGGGTCGTCCCACAGCAGCTCGGTCAGCTCGCCCATGCCGACGAACTGTCCCCGGCGCAGGAGCAGCGCGGTGAGCAGCGCGCGGCGGGCCGCCGACTGCGTCTCGGCACCGCCCGCGATCCTCACAGGCCCCAGCAGTCGGAAAAGCATCTCGCTCTGCCACCTCTCGTGTGAAGTGCTGAGGCAGGTACCGGCCTCGGGCCGCAGGGGCCGCCCGGCGGCGGCAGCGTGTCCCCCCTCGCGTCGTGTGGTCAGTACCACACCTCCCTCACGACCGAATATGGCAGCGCCCGAGGCGGGGAGGAACAAGGTCTGTTGGCCAGATACGGCCAACCCGATGCAGGATCCGGCCTGATCGCTCCCGCGCCGGAGATCCTACTGCTGGGTCACCAGGGGCTCCTGGGGAAACCTTTACCCTTCGGGCACCTCCCTTCTACAATTCCTGCAGCACAACACGCCGGCCGGATCCTTCCCGACGTCCTCTCCCACCGGAGTGCCTCTTGCTCGTGCACCACATGGCGGTCCTTGGTCTCACTGCGGCGGAAGAGGAGCTCTACCGGCACTTGCTGCGCAACCCGGGCGTCGAACTCGACGAAGTGCACGTCCTGTTGAGACTGGAACCCCTCACCTTGGACGCAGCGGTGCGTCGGCTGCGGGAACTGCACGTCATCCGCGAGGACGACGGCAAGGCATGGCCGCACAAGCCGGACCTGGTGGTCAACCGGCTGGCCCAGCAGCGCCTGGAGGAGTTCTACAGCACCATCCGTACGCTGTCCGACCTGAAACCCATCGTGGACTCCCTGGCGCGTGACGCGCGCGACCAGGGCCCGAACTCCGAACACGCCCCGGTGGAACGACTGATGGGGTTATCGGCCATCCGCGAACGTCTGGACGAACTGGCGTTCTTCGCCCGTGCGGAGGTTCTGGCCTCTGAGCCCTACGACGCGCTCACCCTGGAGAACATCAAGCACTCCCGCCCGCTCGACCTGCGCTGCCTGCGCCGTGGCGTCGTCCTGCGCAACCTGGTCCGCGCCTCCTCGGTGGCGGACGACACCACGCGGGCCTACCTCCAGGAACTGACCGCCGCCGGGGCCCGGATCCGGGTGGTCGAGGACCTGAGCGAGCTGATGATCGTGTACGACCACCACACCACGCTGGTGCCGGTGGACCCGAAGAACACCTCCAAGGGCGCCCTCTGCTCGAGCGAGGAGGGGATCGTCACCACCGTCGTCAACAATTTCGAGCGTCTGTGGGCGGGGGCCGAGGAGTTCACCGACCTGGTCGGGCAGGGGGACGACTCGTCGGGCGATCCCGAACTGAGCGATCTGCAAGTGCAGGTGCTGCGGGCGATGTGCACGGTCGGCAAGGACGAGACCGGCGCCCGCCAGGTGGGCACCGCACTGCGGACCTACCGCCGCCACATATCGGAGCTGATGCGGCTCCTCGGTGCGGAGAACCGCGCCCATGCGGCGTTGCTGGCCCGAGAACGAGGGTGGGTCTGACAGCCGGTGGGTCTGACAGCCGGGGCGTGACCCGGCCGTCAGCCGTCCCCGGGTCTGACAGCCGGGGACGTGACCCGGCCGTCAGCCGTCCCCGAATTCCCGGGCGTCCGCCCAAAGCCGCTCGAAGTGGTTGACGACCGTGCTCACCATGCCGGGTTCAGCCGTGACGAACGCGCCCTTGGCGACGTCCGAGGGCTCGACCGGCACCAGCGCGGTCCCGCCGTCGCACACCGCCATCGGGCTGTCCGAGGAGGACAGCACCCGCACCCGAGCGCCCGCGTCGGCCAGCTGGCGCAGGTGGGCGACGACCACCGGGTCGGCCAGCATGGACTGCCACACCAGGAGCCGCACGGTGACGCCGCGACCCAGCATCCGCAGGCCCAGCGGCAAGGTCAGCCGGAGGACCCGGGGGTCGACCTCCTCGCAGAGCCCACCCGCCAGCACCTCGGAGCGGGTACTCAGGGCGAGGGCCTCCACCCTCGCCCGCAACGCGGTGGGATCGGTGATCCGCTCCATCAGCCGGCTGTCCTGCGGAGGCGTGTCACCCTCCTCGGGCCGGCCGGTGGCGGCCGCCTCGTCCTCAAGGGAGCGCACCACAGTGTAGACCTGGGCAAGGCTGCGGGTGATGGTGTGCAGCTCGGCCAGCAGCCGCTCGGCCAGCAGGCCCACCATCACCTTCGGCTCCTCCGGCCACAGCGCTCCGTCGCTCTCGACCACGGCGCCCAGAGCCTTCAGCCGCTCCACGGCAGCCGCACCGGCCCCGGCCGGGTGCCAAGGCGCGGCAACGATCTCGTCGACGCCACTGCCGGGATGTCTCAACAGGTGGCGGTACGTCCGCTCCTCCGTGGGGGTGATTCCCAGGATCTGCATGCGGTGCATCGGCGGTGCTCCACGGTCGGTCGGTGACGAGGTACTGGAAAGGCGGTGGGCCGCGCGTCGTGCTCGGCACCCGGACCGCTGGACCCACCCCCGTGGCGGGCTCGCCGCACAGGATCAGGTGCCCGACTTCTCCTGCCAGCCGTTGACCCAACACGCGCTCAGGGGGTCGAGACAGCCGCCCGCCCCTACGACGGCGTCACCGCTCGTCGGTGTGACGCTCCCCGCGAGGGCGGTGAACGCCCCTGTCGTCGCCAGCGCGGTCAGCATCGCCGCCGCGATCCCTCGGGCAGCCTTGCTGGTGGCGGTACGCATCATGGTTCTTCCCCTCCCGGCGCCCCGGCGCCGTTTCCTCAGAGGTGCCCGGGACGAGATCCCCGACCACATCAGCAGCATCGCAGCGAACCCCCCTCCTCCACAGGACTCCCCGCTGGCATGCTCCTGCCTCCACACCATGCACGATCCTGCCACCACAACGGATACCCGGCACAGGTGCGGGTGGTGGACATCGGTGACTCCGTCGCACGGCATGCCCGGGGTCAGGACCCCAGCGCCCGCGCCAGGAGCCCGCGGCGGTGGTGTGTGCCCGTCTTCGCGAAGACCGACTTGAGGTGGTCCTGGACCGTGTGGGCGGACAGGGACATGGCGTGCGCCGCGGCGCCGGTGTCGGCGCCCTCCGCGAGGAGGCCGAGGAGTTCCGTCTCGCGTGCCGTCAGCCCATGGGTCCGGCAGAACACGTCCAGGCGGTCGGCGGGCGTGGTCTCCTCGATCGTCACGGCGATCTCCCGCCCGGACCGTGGCACTTCGGAGTCCGGGTCGTCGTCGATCCGTGCCGCGCGCAGCGTCAGCCACAGCCCGTCGGCGAGGTGTACGCGCGCGCGGGGCGGGTTGGGGTCGATCCCCGCCTCGCGGGCCAGGAGCTGCGCGGCCACGTTGTACGCGGCCGCCGGGATCGGCGCCCGGCCCTCCTCCGGCGGGATCAGACCCGCCAGATAGACGGGGGCCTCGGGCGTCTGGCCGCGCACCCGCAGGTCTCCGGAGAGCAGCAGCACCAGCGGGCCCGGACGTGCGGCACCCGGCGGGCGGGCCGGGAAGGCCGTGGCCTGGGCGCGCCGGAGGGCCTCGGTGACCGCGCCGCTGACCGCGTCCAGATAGGCCAGGTCTGCGGTGCCGAACTCGGCTCCGTACCGCCAGAGGTCGAGGAACCCCCAGCATCCGAAACGGTCGCGGAAGACCGCCGACGCCACGTCCCGCACTCCGGCCGGGCGAAGCAGCTCCGTCCACAGCGGCCCCCTCTCGTCCTCCGGCAGACCGCTCAGCGCCGCGGGACCCGTCAGGGAGGTCCAGCGATCGGCGGAGGTCAGATACTTCAGCCGGATCAACCGGGGCAGCTCCGGCAGGAAGGGGACCCGGGCCACCGGCGAGCACCCCACCGAGGTCACCGGGTCGGTCAGCAGGAACGCGAAGGCATCGACGCCCAGCAACCCCCGGAACTCCCGGAGCAGGTGGACCCGGAGAGCGTGCGCGTCCCCGCCGGTCGCGCAGATCCGCAGGACGCGTTCGCGGGAGCGGGCGTGGGAGGCGGGCAAAGCCATGGGCGGAGCGTACGGCCGAAACCCCAGAAATCTGGGATGTACGCGACCGGGCGCCGTCACCCACGCTGGAACCGTTCCCTCGAATCCCACGCGCCTCTGGAGGGAGGAGCCGTGATCACCCTGCACATCGAGCACCCGATCACCGACTACACCGTGTGGAAGCAGGCGTTCGACCGCTTCGCCTACGCTCGCCGAGACGCCGGAGTGCTCCGGCACCGGGTGAGCCGCCCCATCGACGACCCCGCCTACGTCGTCGTCGACCTGTCCTTCGCCACCGCCGAGCGGGCCGACGGCTTCCTGGACTTCCTCCGCACGCACGTGTGGGTGAGTCCCGCGCATGCCCCGGCCCTGATCGGAGCGCCCGTCACGCGCCTGCTCGCCACGGAGGAGGAGACCTGACGGGGTGCCGATGCGCCGTTCTGCTGCTGCCGGTGACGCAGTGACTACCGAGCGTGGAAATCAGTCGGTGTAACACGTGTTCAGGTGGCGCAGGTAGTCGTCGGCCTGGCCGTGGGCGTGGTCCTGGGCGCCGTGGCGATGGAGATGCAGTTGTCCGTCGGACGTCACGCGGACGGTGGTGGTCGCCCGTCGCACCTGCGTGCCGGTGTGTGGGCGCGGGGGTTCGGCGTCCGTCAGGTGCAGGACGGGGACCGTGGGCGGGAACATCGCGAGGGCCTCGCCGGTGTCGGCGACGGGTGGGCGGCCGGTGCGGTTGGCGCTGCTGACGTACAGCACCGGGTGGTCGTCCAGCAGGGGGTGCAGCGGTTGCCAGCGGGCGCCGAAGAGCAGCATCCATCCGTCCTTCACCGCCGGAGCCAGCCAGGAGGGGAGCGTGCCGGGGACGCGCACCGGCAGGAGGACGGTGAGGTGTTCTTCGGCCAGCAGGTGGAGTGCCGTCGTGCGGTGGCGGGGGGCGAGGTCCCACAGGTCGGTGAGGGTGTCGAGGGTGTCGTGGTGGTGGGCCCACAGGGCGACGGGCTGGTCGGCGGGCCGGTGTTTGGCCTGGTTGACGGCGGTTGCCGTGGTCGCGGTGACGATGTGGGTGAGGGGCGCGGGATTGGGGAGCACCACCGCTGTGCCGTGACTGAGGGCGTGGCGGGCCTGGGCCAGGGTCGCCGGTGTGCGGGTCGGTGTTCCTTCGGCGGTGTTCACGGGGTGCTCCCCGCGATGGTCCGGGTGAGGCCGTCGAGGTAGGCGGCGAATGCGGTGTCGTCGGTGACGGACTGGCCGGTCCGGTAGGCGCGGGTCTTGGCCCAGTCCATGGCGGCGCGGGTCTGGTCCGGGTCGAGGGTGTGGTCGAGGCGGGCGGCGACGGCGGTGACGACGCGCGTGCTGGCGAGCTGGGTGAGGACCACGTGCGGTTCGATCCCCAGCACCTTGTGCGGGTCGTAGGGCTGGAACAGTTCGGGGTGGACGAAGGGCGTGCCGGTGGAGATGGTGCCGACGCCCGTACCGACGATCGGGGTCGTGACGCCCAGGGGCGCGCCCGTCTCCGCCGTCACCATGCGTGCGATGGCGGGCAGCCGGGTGAGGTCAGGGGGCGTCCACCACGGTGCCGAGTCGGCTTCGAGCAGTTCCTCGCTGTGGCGGGCGAGGAGGAAGAGCAGTTGCTCGGTGGCGACCATGCCGGCCCGCTCGGCGATGCCGAGCCAGGAGCTGGAGACCACCCGGACCCCGGCCGCCAGCGCCTGCAGGGTGTTGGCCAGGCCGAGCCCGAGGTCGTTGTGGAGGTGGGAGGCGAGCACCACCTCGGGACCGCATGCCGCCCGGACGCGGGTGAACATGTCGTGGCAGGCGTGGGGGAGCTGGGATCCGACGGTGTCCGCCAGGACGACCAGCCCGGCACCGGCGTCGGTGACGGCTTGGGAGTGATGGGCCATCAGAGACGTGTCGGCGCGGGAGGCGTCCGCCAGGCAGATGTCCACCGCGACGGAGTCGTCCCGGTCGCGGGCCCGTTTGACCAGGTCGACAGCAGCTTCGAGGGCCTCGGGGGCGGTGCGGTGGACCATCACCCGCGCCATCGCGTCCGAGGCGGGCACCACCACCATCACCCGCGCGTGCCGGCTGCCGCGCACCGAGGCGACGGCCTGCTCCACGTCGCGGTCCACGCCACGGCACACCGCGGCCACACTCACAGCACCTTCGGCCTCCGCCGCCACCTGGCGAACGGCCTCGAACTCCTCGGCGCACACCGCAGGGAAGCCGGCGGCGAACACCACGTGCCGGGGGCCATCGGCACCGAAGATCCGGCCCGTCTCGCGGGCCAGCCGCACCCGGAACCCCGCCCCCATGAGGGTCTTGGCCTGCGCACCGTCCCGGGCGGACTCCTCCCAGAACACGATCCGCCCGGCCCGGGCCGACTCCCGCACCACATCCATTCCGCACCACACCCTCTCCGCACACCCGCCTGCCCGACGAGGAAACGTTCTCCTGTACACGGGTCCTCACTGGCCGTCATCTGCCGTAACCACCCGATCGAGCGACCGGCCCCGGCCGCCCGGGGCGAACCCCCATCGCGCCCGAACGGCGTTCGGCTCACGGGCCGCGGACTGCACAACCGGACGCCGGCCCAACCCGCCTCCACCCGGGGGGATTCCCTGGTTCCGGGGTAGGGCTGGCCGCACCCCCGGCCGGGGGGCCGTCGGATGTCCCTGTGATCAACAGCTCCGTAGCGTCGTCGCCATGACCCACACCACGACCCGCACCCGCTTCCGACAGGCCGTGCAGCGCAGGCGAGCACGCCGGTCCCTGGCCGCCGCGACGGCCGTCGTCCTCACCGCCCTGGCCGCCGCCCCGGCGGTCGCGGTGGCCGAACCCCGCCCGGCCCAGCAGAGCACGGGGCGCGGGGCCCTTCTCGGCGTCACTCCCGTCGCCGACCTGAGCCGGGCCGAGGTCGCCGCGTTCCTCAAGGGCGCCGACATCGACCCGGCGACCGTGCGCCACGGTGTGCGCGGCTACCGGCTCACCTACCGGACCCTGACGCCTCGGGGTGAACCGACCACCGCCACCGGCCTGTTGGTGCTTCCCAAGGGCGGCGAGCGCCGGCTCGACCTGGTGGCCGACACGCACGGCACGATGGTCCACCGCGACTACGCGCCGTCCGTCGCCGAGGACTTCGGCCTGTACGCGCCCTATCTGCACGCCGCCGCGGGCCGCGCCGTCGCCGCTCCGGACTACCTCGGGCTCGGCAAGGGCCCCGGCCTCCACCCCTACATGGACACCGCCTCCTCCGTCTCCGCCTCGCTCGACATGCTGAGGGCCTCCCGCGCCGCCGCGCGTGCGCTCGGCAGGCCGCTCACCGGAGACGTGTACGGCACCGGGTTCTCACAGGGCGGCCAGGTCGCCATGGCGCTGGGCCGCGAGCTGGCGCGCGGCGCGGACCGGCACTTCCGGCTGCGGGCGCTCGCGCCGGTCGCCGGACCGTACGACCTGCAGGGCGCCGAGATCCCCGCTCTGCTCGACGGCCGTGTCAACGACATCAGCGGCGTCTTCTACATGTCGTACTTCCTCACCGCACAGAACCGGCTGCACCCCGTCTACGACGACCCGGCCGACGCCTTCCGGCAGCCGTACGCGGGGTACGTGGAGGAACTCTTCGACACCCGGCACACCGAGGAGGACATCGTCACGAAGCTGCCCGGCTCGGTGAAGGAGCTGCTGACCGACGGCTTCTACGAGCGGCTGCGGCGCCCGGACGGCGGCCTCCTGGCCGCGCTCGCGGCGCAGGACGGGACCTGCGACTGGAAGCCCGACGTGCCCGTACGGCTGCACAGCGCGGCCGGCGACACGGACGTGGCGATCGCCAACTCCGTCAGCTGCGCGGCCGATCTGGCCCGCAACGGTGTCACGGCCCCCGTCGTCGACCACGGGAAGGCCGACCACAACGGGTCCTTCAAGCTGGCGGGGCCCGAGATCGTGCGCTGGTTCGACACGCTCGCGCGCGGCCAGGACCTGTCCGAACGATGAGGATTCCGGGCCCGGGAAGTGTCAGCGGGGGGTGTCCCCGGGCTGTCGGCCCCAGGCGGTGAGCATGCCGGCCGACAGCGCGGCGCACTCGTCGGAAGCTAGGTACCGGACCGCCGTGTCGACGGCGCCGTCGTCGACCAGACCGGTGGCGACCATCGCCGCCCTGCTCCGTTCCCAGGTGTCCGCCCAGAACCGGCTGAGAGGACTGCCCGGCAGCAGCGGTGGCACGTGGATCTCGGCGGCGACGGGCAGCAGACCGGCCCCGCGCAGCAGGCTCGGATACGACGGGACCCAGGAGACATCGGTGCCGATGGTGGCCCGCAGCCCCTGCCACATGGCCCGCATCGCGGCCGTGTACGGGGAGTCGGGCGTCCGGTCGCTCGTCAGGTCGACCGCGTCGCTGAGCACCAGCACTCCGCCGGGCACGACGAGTTCGGCGAGCCGCCTGATCAGCCGCTCGTGCTCGGGCAGGTGCATCAGCACGAACCGCGCGTGGACGAGCCGGAACCGGCCGGGGGAGAAGTCCGGCGCGGTGATGTCGGCCTCCAGCAGGTCCAGCCCGGGCCGGGACCGCGCGCCGAGGAAGCGGACGTCGCGGTCCACGGCGAGCACGCTCTCCACCCCGGCCTCCTCCAGGAGCCGCCGGGAGACCGTGCCCGTACCGGCGCCCACGTCGAGGCAGCGCCACCCCGGCCCGACCCCGAGCGCCCGCAGCCGCGCCATCGTGATGTCGTCGTAGGCCAGGGCGCCGAAGTCGATCCGTTCCCCCTCGCCCGCCTGTTCCGGCCGGAAGGCGGCCTCCCCATAGCGGCCCTCGCCCCGCGCGGTGCTCACGTCGTCACCGTCGTGGTGCGGAGGCTCTCGTCGAGCCGGTCGAACGCTTCCATGGCCGGACCCCTTCACGCGATGACGGCTCTGCTCGGCAGCCCCGTACCGGGGCCGCCGCCCCGCCGATCCTCCACCGGCGACCGCCTGCCCGGCCGAGGCGCGCCGCGCCTGAGCCATTCGGTCGAAGCCGCTCCGTGCGCCGGGCGAGGCCGTCTGCGTGGCACGTCACGTGGACGTGCCACACCGTGCGGACGCCTCACACCCCTGGGCCGGCTCGGCTTCCAGCGGGGCGAGGTCAGGGCGCTTGGCGGTGCGGTCGTCGCCGGAGGAACGGCCCCGGAGTCGGCGGCCGAGCCAGGGACCGAGGAACTCGGCGGCCCAGCGCAGGTCGCCGGTGCCGGGCCCGGGTGGGGTGGCGAAGGGGCGTGTCCAGGAGTCGTCGGTGTCGGGGAGGCCGAGGGCGTGGGCGACGGCGGCGGCGATGCGGTCGTGGCCGACGGGGCTGGCGTGGAGGCGGTCCGTGCTCCACAGCCGGGGGTCGCTCCCGACCGCGTGGAGACCGGTCTCCGCGACCACGACGCCGTGCCGGTCCGCGGCCGCGCGGACGCGGTCGTTGAGGGCGGTGATGCGGGAGCGGACGGGACGGGCCAGGGGGATGACGCGGGTGACGTCCGGGAAGGTGAGGGTGGCGACGCGCGCTCCGCCGGCGGTGAGGGCGGCGAACATCGCCTCCAGGTGGCCGGCGACCTCGTCGGCGTCGAACCGGGGCCGCAGCAGGTCGTTGACCCCGGCGACCACGGTCGCCAGGTCGGGCCGCAGTGCGAGCGCCGGCGCGAGCTGGCCGGCGTGGACCTCGCCGGCGACGCGGCCGCGGACGGCGAGGTTGGCGTAGCGCAGACCGGGGTTGTGCCGGGCGAGGCGTTCGGCGAGCCGGTCGGCCCAGCCGCGCAGTCCGGTGACGTCGTCGCCGTCTCCGACGCCTTCGGTCTGGCTGTCGCCGAGGGCCACGAACCGCGAGAAGCGGACGGGTGTGACGGTCATGGGCAGGGCCTCTCTTCGGTGGGACGCATGGACGCGCGGGGTCGATCGGGTGCGGGGGCGAGTGGGTCGGCGGCGTCGCAGACCCGGCGGATGACGGGTCTGGACAAGCCGTGGCGCGCCCCTTACTCTCCGGTGCACCTATTCAATTAGTTTACTAGAGGTGGTCACCGTGCATCCCTTCCGCAAGGCCGTGGAGAACCGCGACGAGGCCGCGATCGAGGCTCTTCTCGCCGACGATGTCGTCTTCACCAGCCCCGTCGCGTTCAAGCCGTACCCCGGCAAGGCGATCACGGCGGCGATCCTGCGCGGCGTGATGCGCGTCTTCGAGGACTTCACCTACGTGCGGGAGATCGCGCAGCCCGACGGCCGCGACCACGCCCTCGTCTTCACGGCCACCGTCGGCGGCAAGCGGATCCAGGGCTGCGACTTCCTCCACTTCGACGAGGAGGGCAGGATCGACGACTTCACCGTCATGGTCCGGCCGCTCTCCGCCGCCCAGGCGCTCGCCGAGGCCATGGGGGCCCAGTTCGAGCGGATCGCCCGCGAGGCGAGTGAGTCCCACGGGAACGGCGAGTCCCTTGAGGGCAGCGAGTCTTCTGGGGGCAGCGAGGCCCGCGGGGCGGCCGGGGCATGACCGACGTCGACGTCGTCGTGATCGGCGCCGGCAACGCCGGACTCACCGCCGCCACCACCCTCCAGCGCGCCGGCCTCCGCACCCTCCTGGTCGAGCGGCACAACGTGCCGGGCGGCTGCGCCACGTCCTTCCGGCGCGGCCGGTACGAGTTCGAGGTGGCGCTGCACCAGCTGTCCGGAGTCGGACTCGAAGGCCAGGGCTTCACCCTGCGGGGGCTGTTCGACAAGCTGGGTGTCTCCGACTCGATCGACTTCGTCCAGGAGGAGGACCTCTACCGGGCCGTCGTCCCCGGCCGGCACGACGTGACCCTTCCGGCCGACTGGGCCGGGGCCGCCGACGCCCTGGAGGAGGCGTTCCCCGGCAATCGGGACCGCGTCGAGGGCTTCTTCCGGCTCCTGCGGGACGTCGCCTTCTGGCAGATCGCCGCCATGCGCGGGATGCCCGCCGACGAGATCGACCCGGTCCTCTTCCGGCAGGGCCTCCGTCCTCTGCGGGACGTCCTCGACGAGCACTTCGACGACCCCGGCCTCAAGTCCGTTCTCGCGACCTACTGGACCTACCTCGGCCAGCCGCCGTCCCGGCTCGCCTTCCAGGACCTGGCGATCACGCTCTTCGCCTACCTGGAGTTCAAGCCCTGGCACGTCAGGGGCGGTTCACAGGCCATGTCCACCGCGATCCTCGACTCCTTCCTCGCCGCCGGCGGCGAGGTCCGCTTCAACACGGCGGTCACCGGGATCGTCACCGAGCGCGGCCGGGCCGCCGGAGTCCGCCTCGCCGACGGCGAGGAGGTCTCGGCGCGGGACGTCGTCTCGAACGCCTCGCTCCCCGTCACGTACGGCATGCTCGACGACTCCGTCGTCCCGGGGCGGGTCCGCGCCGACCTCGCCACCCGCCGCGTCGGCGTCTCGGGCTTCGTCCTGCACATGGGACTCGACGCCACCCCGGCCGAACTCGGCTTCACCAGCAGCACCACCTTCGTCACCGCCGATCTCGACGACGAGCGCACGTACGCCTCCTGGCGCACCCTGGAGCCCGCCCGCGGCATCTGCGTCTCCTCCTACGACATCGCCCCCATCGGCTTCGCTCCCGCCGGCGCGACGCATGTGAGCCTCATGACGCTCCAGTACGGCGACGTCTGGGAGAAGCTCCCGCCGGCGGCGTACGCGAAGGCGAAGTTCGCCTACGCCGAGACCCTCCTCGACCGGGTCGAGGCGGTCACCCCCGGCATCCGGGACGCGATCGAGGAGGTCGACGTCGCCACCCCGCTCACCATGGCCCGCTACCTAGGCCACCCCGGCGGAGCGATCTACGGATACGACCAGGACCGCACCGAGAACTGGCTCTTCCGGGACAGCCTCCGCGACCCGGGTGTCCCCGGGCTCCATCTGGCCGGGTCCTGGGCAGGGTTCGGCGGATTCCAGCCGACCCTGGAGGCCGGCCACCGCGTCGCCCGCCGCCTCCTGCACGCCCGGACCGGCTGACGCGCCCGGAGGACAGCCCGCGCGCCCACCCCGTCCGAACCTCCGGGAGACACCTGTGAAGCACCACCTCGCGCCGCTCTTCGACGGGCACGACGACGTCCAGGCGGAGATCGACCGGCGTCCCGCCGACCCCGCCGACCACGTCGCCACGACCCGCCGTGTCCTCGACGCCCACCACCCGGAGCGGCTGACCCTCACCGTCTCCGCCGTGGTCCCCGAAACTCCGACCGCCGTCACGCTCCGGCTGCGCCGTCCGGACGGCGCCGATCTGCCGCCGTTCCTCGCCGGCCAGTACGTGGCGGTGTACGCGGACGGCACGAGCCGCCCGTACGCGATCTCGTCCAGTCCCGCCCACCCTGACCACTGGGATCTGACCGTCCGCCGGGTGCCCGGCGGACGGATCAGCAACCACCTGGCCGACACCGTGCGGGCCGGTGACGCCGTCACGACCACCGGCCCGCTGGGCACCTTCCACCACCACCCGCTCTTCCACGGCGACGACGTCGTCTTTCTCGCCGGGGGCTCGGGCGTCGCCCCGGCCATGAGCATGATCCGCGACATCGTCGACCACGGGATCGACCGCCGCTTCCATCTCCTGTACGGCTCCCGTTCGGCCGACGACATCCTCTTCCGCGACGAACTGGACGGACTCGCCGCGGAACACCCGAACATCCGCGTCGACCACGTCGTCACCGCACCCGGGACGGGGTGGGCGGGTCCGACCGGACTCCTCACCGCGGGCCTCGTCCACACCCTCGCCGGGCCGCTCGACGGAAGGATGGTGTACGTGTGCGGCCCCCAGGCCCTCTACCCGTACGCGCTCGCGCAGCTCACGGAGCTCGGCCACCCGGCCCGCCGGGTCCGCTTCGAGGCCAACGGCGCCCCTGCCGACCCCGCCGCCCAGCCGCACTGGCCCGCCGACGCCGCGCCCGACGAAGAGGTCACCGTCACCGCCCGGGGGCGTACCTTCCGCACCCGCCGCGACCGCCCGCTCCTCGACGCGCTGGAGGACCAGGGCATCCGCCCCGAGGCCGCCTGCCGCTCCGGCGAGTGCAGTCTGTGCCGCGTGCGCGTCGTCAAGGGCGCGGTCCACACGGCACAGGAGGGCCGCCTCCGGCTCTCCGACGAGCGCTTCGGCTACACCCACTCCTGTGTCGCCTATCCGGTCACCGACGTCGAGCTCGACGTCTGACCCCCGCTCAGGGGGTGGGGGCGGGCCGCGTCCAGGACTCGAGGGCGCTCCGCTCGGCGGTGACGTGCCTGCCCGCACCCTCTCCTTGCGAAAGAAGCTGCAAGAAATTTCAGAAAAGTGTTGACCGGCATCCTCGCCGGGCGAGAGGGTCGGCCCATGCCCGCACACGTACCGCCGGTCGCCGACGAACGCGACGGCCTACTCGCCTACCTCGCCCAGCAGCGCCAGACACTGCGCGCCACCGCCCACGGCCTGACGGACGATCAGGCCCGGCTGACGCCGACGGTCAGTGAACTGAGCATCGGCGGTCTGATCAAGCACGCCGCCCGCTGCGAGGCGGGCTGGACCGACCTGATCCTCCAGCGGCAGCGCGGCCCGCGGCGGGAGGCGGACGAGAGCGACTCCGCCGAGTTCCGGCTCACGGACAAGGAGACCCTCGCGGACGTCCTCGACCAGTACGAGGCCGCGGCCCGCGAGACGGACGAGGTGATCGCCTCCATCGCCGATCTCGGCCAGGGCGTGCCCGTCCCCCGGGGGCTGCCGTGGTTCCCCGCCGACGTCGAGGAGTGGTCGGTCCGCTGGGTCCTCCTCCACCTCGTCGAGGAGACCGCCCGGCACGGCGGCCACGCCGACATCATCCGCGAGTCCCTCGACGGCGCCACCCTCTTCCCCCTGCTGGCCGCCGCCGAACGGTGGCCCGCCCCGTGGTTCCAGCCGTGGCAGGCCCCGACCGCCTGACGGACCGTACTACCGGGCGGGTCCCGTCCGGCGAGGCCCGCCCGACGCGTCCTGGCCGAGCGCCTCAAGAAGCCGTGCGGCCAAGGGATTCGGATCGTTGCGGCGCCACGCGACGGCGACCGTCGTGCGCGGGGTGGAGGGGGCGATACGGCGGAACGCGACGCCCTTGAGGCGGACGCGGCGGATGCTCTCCGGCGCCAGCGAGACGCCCAGACCGGTCTCCACCAGGGCGCAGACCGTCTGCCATTCCACAACGTGCTGGGCCACGCGGGGAGTGAAACCCGCCGCGGTGCACAGGCCGGTGATCCGGTCGTACAGCCCGGGGCCGACGGGGCGGGGCAGCAGGACGAACGGGTGGTCGGCCAACTGCCCGACCCGGACGGTCCGTTGCGCGGCGAGCGGGTGCGCCGACGGCAGCACCGCCACGAACGGCTCGGTCAGCACGGTCTCGAAGCCCAACTCCGCGTCGTCGGAGGGCGGCTCGCGCAGCAGGCCGATGTCGAGGGTCCCCTCGCGGAGGGCGGCCAGCTGCGGGGTGGTGGTCATCTCGTGGATGTCCAGCCGCACGGCGGGAAACCGTTCGCGGAACGTGCGCAGGAGACCGGGCAGTACGGTCAGCGCCAGCGAGGCCGCGAAGCCGATCCGCAGACGCCCGGCCCGGCCGCTGCCCGCCTCGCGGGCCGCCGCGAGCCCGTCGGCGAGACCGGCGAGGGCGTGCCGGCCGCCACCATGCTTGTGTGCGGCCTCGCCGATCCCCGGATGAAGATCGAGATCGAGGCGTACGCGCGGCGGTCCGTCACGTCGTGACGGCGGTCCGCGTCCGGACCGGGGTTCGAGCGGGTCAGCCGCCGGCCTTCCCGGCGGGCCGGGGTCCCGCGGCGCGCGCCACGACGAGGAGGAACAGCCCGCACACCGAGACGAGCAGCCATCCCGGACGGGTGGCGGCGGGGAGTCCGGCGGGGCCGGTGCCCGCGAGAAGGCCGCCGGCGACGGCGATACCGACCGCCGCACCGACCTGGCGCGCGGTGGAGGTGATCGCGCCCGCCACCCCCGCCCGAGAGGACGGGAGACCGCTCACCGCGGTGTTGGTCAGGGGGGCGTTGGCGAAGCCGAAGCCGATGCCGATCAGCAGGAGGGCGAGCAGGACCAGCGGCACGGCCGTGTCCCGGTCCAGGCCCACCAGGCACAGACCTCCGGCCGCGACGAAGACGCCCGCGAGGACCAGCGGACGCCGCGGCCCGAGCCGGCCGACCAGGGTCCCGGACCAGGGCGCGCACACGGTGGCGCCGAGCGCCATGGGCAGGGTCGCCGCGCCGGTCGCGAGCGGCGTCCAGCCGCGGGTGTGCTGGAGGTAGAGGGTGTTGAGCAGCAGGGTCGTGTTCAGCGCGACGAACACCGCCACCGCACCCAGCACCGCCGTGGCGAACGGCGGCCGCCGGAACAGGCCCAGGTCCATCAGGGGCTCGGCCCGGCGCGGCTCGACCACCACGAACCCCGCCACGGCCGCCGCGGTCGCGGCGTAACCGACGAGGGCCACGGGCGACGTCCAGCCGATACGGGGGCCCTCGATGAGCAGCCCCACGGCGAGGCACAGGACCGCGGTGAGGAGCGCCTGGCCGGGCAGATCGAGGCGGCGGGCGCGCTCCCCGCGCGACTCCGGCACGAACACGGCGACCAGCACCAGGGCCACGACCACCACCGGCGCGTTGACCCAGAACACCGAGCGCCAGCCGAACGCGGCGATCAGCGCCCCGCCGGTGACCGGCCCCGCCGCCATGCTGAGCCCGAAGACCGAGGCCCACACCCCGATCGCCCGGGCCCGTTCCCGCGGGTCGGGCATCGCGTTCACCACGATCGCCAGCGCCACCGGACTCAGCATCGACGCCCCGATCCCCTGCACGGCACGGGCGGCGACGAGGACGCCGAGGGACGGGGCGAGCGCGCACACGACGGAGGCCGCACCGAAGACGAGCAGCCCGCACCGGAAGACCCGGCGGCGCCCGAAGCGGTCCGCGAGCGCGCCGGAGACGATCAGCAGACTGGCCATGACCACGGTGTACGCGTCGACGACCCACTCCAGACCGCGGGTGCCGGTGCCGAGGCCCCGTCCGATCTCGGGCAGCCCCACGTTGACGATGGTCGTGTCCACCCCCACCAGGAACATGCTGAGCGCGCAGACCGCCAGCACCGTCCAGCGCCGGCGCGCGCTCAGTGGGGCGGGTGGAGCGGGCAGGGATGTCGTGAGCACGGGAGTTCCCCCTTCGACGGGATCGGACTCCGCCAGGCTCGGCCCCGGGAAGCACCCGCGACCAGGAACTTTGCGAAGACCGCAAAATGGCCCCATGGACGCAGAACTCGCGGAACTCCTCGACAGCATCGGTCCACGGCTGCGCGCCCTGCGGCGCGACCGCGGCCTCACCCTCGAAACCCTCGCGCAGGACACCGGGATCTCCGTGAGCACCCTCTCGCGCCTGGAGTCCGGCCTGCGGCGCCCCACGCTCGACCTCCTCATCCCGCTCGCCCGGGCCCACCGGGTCGCCCTGGACCAGCTGGTGGCGGCCCCGGCCACCGGCGACCCGCGGGTCCACCTCACTCCCCGGAGCCGCGGGCGCGGCAGCGTCCTCGTCCCGCTCACCCAGTACCCGGGCCGGGTCCAGGTCTTCAAGCAGGTCCTCGCGTACCGCGAACCGAAGCTGGTCACGCACTCCGGCTACGAGTGGCTCTACGTGCTCGCCGGGGAGCTCCGCCTCATCCTCGGGGACCGCGACGTCACCCTCCGGCCGGGCGAGGCCGCCGAGTTCGACACCGCCGAACCGCACTGGTTCGGCCCCGCAGGCCCCGAGCCGGTCGAGATCCTGCACCTGTTCGGCCCCCACGGCGACCAGGCGGTCGTCCGGACGGGCCCGACGACGGCGAGCGGCTGAGGGGAAGCCGGGCGGGCCTGGCCGCCGCCGCGACGGCGGCGCCCACGGGCCTCGGCCGCGAGCGGGTGGCCGGGGCGGGTGGCCGGTGGGTGGCGCGTCGCTGCCCCGGACCGGCGCCCGGGCGGGTGATCGCGTCGGTCATCCGGCGGAGGCCCGGCGGCCGGGGCCGTGTCGCCCGCCCGCGGGCGGCCACAGTGGTCGGCGTGGATGTCGAGAAGGTCACCGACGAGCTGTACGGGCTCAAGCCGGCCGAGTTCGTACCGGCGCGGGACCGGTACGTGGCACAGGCGCGGACGGCGAAGGACACCGCCGCGGCCAAGGCGATCGCCGCCCTGCGCCGACCGGCGCTCGCGGCATGGGCCGCGAACCTGCTCGCCCGTCGACAGCCGGGGCAGGCAGAGGAGTTGCTCACGCTGGGAGTGAGCCTCCGGGAAGCCCACCGTACGCTCGACGCCGAGCGGCTGCGTACGGCGAGCCGTCGACAGCACCAGCTCGTGACCGCGCTCGCCCGCCTGGCCGCCGACCTCGCCCGCGAGGCGGGACAGCCGGTCAGTGAGACGGTGACCCACGACATCGAGCGCACCCTCCACGGCGTACTCGCCGACCCGGACGTCGCCGCGCGGTGGTCGAAAGGCCGCCTCGTGACACCCCCCTCTGCCGCCGTCGGCTTTCCCGCCGCCGCCCCGGAGGCGGTGGCCGCCCGCACGGGCGAGGCCGAACGGCCCCGGCCACCGGGGGAGTCGGGGGAACGAGGGGAGCCGGGGGAGCGGGGGAAGCCGGGGGAGTCGGGGGGCGGGAAGGCGGCGAAGGCCGGGCGTGAGGTGTCCCCGACGCCCGGGCGTGCGGGGTCGCGGGAGTCCGGGGGTGCGGTCGCGGGAGAGTTCGACCGGGAGGCGTCACGTCGGGCGAGGGAGCGCGCACGCGCCCGTACGGCGGCCGAGGAGGCGGCGGAGGAGGCCGCCGCGGAGGCGGGCCGGCGTGAGAGGGAGCTCCACGAGGCACAGGACGCGCGACACGCCTCCGCCGAGCGGGCGGAGGAGGCGGCCGACCGGGTGCGGCACCTGGAGCAGGAGCTCCGGGCGGCTCGGCGTACCGTCCGCGAAGCGGCCGAGGCCGACGCCGAGGCCGGGGCGGCGCTGACGGCCGCCGAACGGGCCCTGCGGACCGCGCGCGAGGCGGCCACGCGGGCGGCCCGTGCCGTCGAGCGCCTGGAACGGTAGGTCCCGGCGGCAGCATCGACCCCGGCCGTGTCACAGATCCGGTGGCTGTGCCGTCCTAGGGGGAGAGCCGCCGTCTCCGTAGCCGGGACACGGCGGTGCACGGGCACCCCGAAGGCGCGGACGAGACGACGCAGGGCCGAAGGATCCGGCCCGAAGGATTTGGCCCGGAGACCCGGCCCGGAGATTCGGCTCGAAGATTCGGTCCGAAGATCCGGCCGAAGGCGCAGACCAGAGGAGAGACACCATGACGGCAGCCGCGACAGCACGTCACACCGAGATCCTCCACCGCTTCCACGCCGCCGTGAACAGCGGCGACCGGGACGTCATCGCGAAGGCCATCGACGAGTTCGTCGCACCCGACCTCGACTTCCACCCTCCCGTCGCCGTCGGCGCGACCGGAGCGGAGGCCCTCAAGCGGGTCTGGGAGGTGCTCCTGCGGGCGTTCCCCGACGTGCACGTCGCCGTCGAGGAGACGATCGCCGAGGGCGACAAGGTCGTCTCCAGGAACACCGTGACGGGAACGCACCAGGGCGAGTACCAGGGGCTGCCGCCCACCGGGAGGCCCGTCTCCTACCAGGAGATCTTCATCCTCCGGTTCGCCGACGGGCGTATCGCCGAGATCCGCGGCGTCGTCGACGTGCTCACCCAGCTGCGCCAGCTCGGCGCCGTTCCGTCCTGACGGCCTCGCGGTCGCGACCCGGTGGCCCACGCGAACGATCCGCCGCCGGTAGCCGCGGGTGGGGCGCTGGGCTCTGATGCCGAAGTCGCCCGTGGGAATGCCTCTTTGGTACGGGGCGGGGCTGCACGGAGCGGGGCTGGGCCGGGAGGGGTGGGGCGGGGCGCCGGGGAGAGCCCTCGGCTCCCCGGGTGGCCCGCGGCGCGCACATCGGCGGACCGCCGCGCGCACGCCGCCGCCCGGGGGACCCGAACAGGTGAGGTGTGGGGCCTTTCGGCCTCGCGGTCCTTGCCCCGGCCGTCCGGAGGGGCAGGGTGGGAGGCGGCTGCGGGGATCCGGCTCCGCGGCCACGGGTCGTCGGTGCCCGGCGCGGCGCCACCGGGGTCGGGGGCCGGCGCGGGCCGCGGCGGCTCCCGGCACGGAGAGTGGCGTGACGGGTGATCAAAGCCGTCGGCCCTGGGTACAGATGGGGAGCCGTTCCCCGCACCTCACGCCGCCCGCAGCAGAGGAAGACCACATGGACCTGTCACCCCACCGCGACTCGGCGGACGTCATCATCGTCGGCGCGGGACCCGCCGGCTGCGCCGCCGCGTACCACCTGGCGCGTGCGGGCCACGACGTCCTGCTGATCGAGAAGGCCACCTTCCCGCGCGACAAGATCTGCGGCGACGGCCTCACGCCGCGGGCCGTGAAGGAACTCGTCGGGATGGGCGTCGACATCGAGGACGACGGCTGGGTCAGGACGCGGGGCCTGCGGGCCCACGGTTCCGGCACCACGGTGGAGATGCCCTGGCCCCGCGTGGCGTCCTACCCCGACTTCGGGCTCGTCCGCAGCAGGATGGACCTCGACCAGCTGCTCGCGGGCAAGGCCGTGGCCGCCGGTGCGCGCCTGCTGGAAGGGACCAAGGTGACCGGCCCGGTCATCGACCCCGCCACCGGCCACGTGACGGGCGTGACGGCCCAGCGGGACGGCGCTCCCCGCACCTACCGGGCGTCGCTGGTGGTCGCAGCCGACGGAGCGTCGAGCCGCCTGGCCGTCGCCCTGGGCCTGCACCAGCGCCGGGACCGGCCCATGGGCGTGGCCGTGCGCCGCTACTACACGACGCCGGACCGCGACCAGGACCATCTGGAGGCATGGCTCGACCTGGAGACCCGCGACAGCCGCGGCCGGACCTACATGCCCTTCGGCTACGGATGGGTGTTCCCGGTCGGCAACGGAACCTTCAACGTCGGTCTCGGTACCTTCCACATCGGCCGGCGCCCCGAGATCGACCACCGGGCGCTCTTCGGGGAGTGGACCGCCCGCCTGTCCCCGGCCCGGCACTTCGACGACGACCACGCCACCGGCCCGCTGCGCGGAGCCCCCCTGCCCGCCGGCCTCAACCGGCGGCCGCAGTACACCCGGGGGCTCCTTCTGACCGGCGACGCCGGAGGGATGATCAACCCGCTCAGCGGCGAAGGCATCGACTACGCGATGGAGTCCGGCCGCCTGGCCGCCGACACCGTCACCCACGCCCTCGGGCGGCCCACGGCCCACGCGCGCGAGGAGGCCCTGCTGCGCTACCCCGACGCCGTCCGCGCCGCCTACGGCCGCTACTTCACCGTGGGGCGCCTCGTCGTCCACGCCCTGAACCAGCCCCGGGTCATGAAGCTCGTCGCCACCAAGAGCCTCCAGCGGCCCGTCCTGCAGCGCTTCATGTTCAAGCTCTGGGCCAACCTCACCGACCCGCACAGCAAGGACGCCCTCGACCGCGTCATCACCGCCATCCAGCGCGCGGTCCCGTCCGCCTGACGTTCCGTCGCCCGCCCGGCCCTTCCGGCGAGGCGGCGTGACCCGCCGCCCGCCCTTTCCCTCGACGCGCGTGACCCTCCGTCCGCCCCCGCCCTGCCCTTCGTACATCCCCGCGCCATGCGTCGTCCGGCACCCCGCCTCCTCCGGCGGGCGTGCGCGGACCCGTTGTCAGTGGCTCTGTCTAGTGTTCCCCGCATACCGCAGCTCCGGGGGCTTCGACCCCGTGGTTCGAGCTGTGCGGATTTCCGACGGGACAGGCGGAGGGGCACGGCTGATGGCGTGGCTGACAGCGGGTGAGGGGTACGAGATCACCCTGGAGGACGGGCGTGTGGTGGCACGGCGCGCCGGGGGACGGCAGCTGAAGACGCTGCCGAAGGGACTGCGCGACGACCCGGAGGTCGACCGGCTGCGCCGGCTCGCCGAGTGGCTCGACCGGCACGTGGCCGCGTGCGTGGCCCAGGTGGACACCTGGATGGTGTCGTCGCTCCCGGTGCCCACCGGGCTGATCGCCCGCGTGTGGCCGGACGAGGCATGGCAGTCGGCCATGCGCGACATGGCCGTGGTGGGCGACGAACCGGACGAGGTCGGCTTCCTTCGGGACGTCACCGCGGACGGCGAGCTGAGGATCCTCGACCTCGACGGCGAGACCGTACGGCTCTCCCCTCGGACCGTCACCCTCCCGCACCCCGTACTCCTGCCCGACCTGGACGACGTACGGGACTTCGCGGCCGAACTCGGCATCACCCAGCGGGTGGAGCAGATCCACCGGGCCACCTGGGACGGGCCGGGCACCGGACACAAGGACACGGCGACGGAGGTGCGCCGGTACGCGGGAGGGAAGTTCGCCTCCCGCTTCGGCCTCGCCGCGCGGGCCACGGCGCTCGGCTACCGGGTGTCCGGCGGCTACGCCACCTGCAAGGTCCGCGACGGCGGCCGGGGCACGGAGGCTTCCGTGTGGATCGGCGAACCGTACTGGGACGGGGAGTCGGAGACCGGCGGCCTGACCTGGCACGACGAGGACGGCCGCGCGGTGCGGCTGCACGAGGTCGGACCGGTGGCCTGGTCCGAGGGGATGCGCATGGCCGCGGCGCTCTACGCCGGCCGCACGATCGAAGAGGGTGGGGACGCATGACCAGCACGACCGCTTCCGACAACGCGGAGCTGCTCAAGGCCGGAGCGGTGCTCCCGGCGGGCACCGAGGGCGCGGGCGCCTCCGCGGTCCCGATGACCGCGCGGACCTACCGCCACCCGGTGCTCGGGGACGACCGGGTCGTCGTCCGGCTGACCGCGGCCGAACTCGGCCCCGCCGAGGATCTCGCCGCGGGCTTCCTCGGACTCGAACCCCAGGGCGAACCGGCCCTGGTGGGCCTGGGCCGGCGCCGGGAGCTCGGCTTCCCCGAATGGGTCCTCGTGCACCACCCGGAGGACGGACACCACGCGCTGGCCGTCGTCCCCGAGCTGGACCGGCTCGCCCGGCAGGCGAAGACCAAGCCCAAGGCCGCCCTGGACGCCTGCCACGAACTGGCCGGGCGGCTCGCCTCGGCCGTCCCGCACTTCCTGCCCGTCTTCTATGAGCAGGCCGCACGGGTCTTCCTCGGCGTCGAGAACCCCACGTACGCCGGCCAGCTCTTCGGCCGGGCCCGTACCAGCGAGGCCCAGCACGGCCTCACCGTCGACGAGGACCGGCTCGACGCCGTCTTCCTGGAGTTCGCCCTGGCCGGCGCCCTGCCGGTGAAGGTCCTGGCCGGCTACGGCAAGGAACTCGCGGCCCGGCTCGCCCCCGGCGAGGCGTACGACCGCTTCCGGCGCCTGTGCGTGCGCCGGACCGCCGGCGGCCTCGCCCCGTCCGTGCAGGCGGCCGCCGAACTGCGGCGGCTGGCCCGCGCCGCCGGCCTGTCCGGCACCGAGGCGGAGCAGGAGTACCTCGGCGAACTGCTGCCGCTGCCGGCCACCCTGCGGGCGGCGACCGGTTGGTGGAAGGCACACCGCGCCGCCCTGGTCGCGCTGGCCCGCCGCGTCCCGGCCGTACGGGGCACGCTGCTGTCGATCACACCGCCCGGGGACGACGCCGAACTGAGCGTCCTGTGGCTGGACATCCTCGCGGAGTCCGGCGCGGACGCCGGACTGACCGGCGCGGTCGTTCCGCCGGCGGAGCGCTGCCCCGACGGCGTGGCGGCCTGGCTGGAACGCTTCCACACCGCCCGGCACCGCGGCTGGGGTCCCCGCCCGACGCCGCCCGCCCTCCTGGACCTGGTGAACCGGGCCGCGGAGCCGCTGCGCGCCGACCTGGCCGCCCGGCCCGACGGCGAGGGATCCCTCCGGATCGGCGTCGAGGACGCCGACCTCCTCGACCTGCTGCTCGCCCTGGACATCCCCGTCGCCGACCCTCCGCAGGACGCGCCGGGCCGGTACGGCCAGGCCCTCAACCTCACGGACTGGGCGCGCGGCGAACAGCCCCGGGACCTCGCCGCGCTCGCCGCCGACCCGCGCTTCCGCCCCGCCTTCCGGCGCGCCGCCGACGCCTACAACGGCGCGTCCTCGGGCGCCGACGTGATGCGCCGGCTGGCCGGCTCGGCCGGCGGCCGCCCGATGCTCGCCGAGTGGATGCGCGGCGTCGCCCGAGACTCGGTGGCCGCCGGACTGCCCGGACTGCCCCAGGCGCTCGCCCGCCTGACGTGGCTGCCCGCCGAGGCCCTCGCGCTCGCGCCGGAGGAGGTCGCGGCCGCGGCCGGGGCCGACCTCGGCGAGACCCTGGCGCGTACCCTCCGCGGCGGCCTGTGGGAGGAGCTGCGCTGGCCGGTGTGGGAGGAGACCCTCGCGGCACTCGCCCCGACGCGCGACAGCGTCGAGGGCCTCACCGTCGTCGAGGCGTGGCCCCACCTGATCGTGGCCAGCACCACCCAGGTCCGCGTCATCGACGCCCACACCACCCTGCTCACCCACGACCTGCGCGTCCCCGCCGGACACTCCTACCGGCACGGCTTCCACTACGTGGACGGCGCCCTGCTCGTCTTCTGGACCACCTACGGCCGCGGCGAGGCACAGGGCTACTGGCACACCGCCCCCGACAGGGTGTTCACCCTCGACAGCGGAGCCGACTACTGGTCCCTCCGCTCGGACAACCCCAGCCTGCCGCTGCCCGGCGGCGGCCGCACCACCGGCGGCGGAGTCCTCCACCACGGCGACACCACCCTGCCGCGCGAACGCCCGCTGCTGTCCGACGGCACCTCGTACTGGGTCTGGCAGACGGACGAACAGGACCGCGACAGCGGCTGGGCCGAGTACGACCCCACCGGCGGCGCCCACGGCCGGCGCTCCCAGCCCGGTTTCCTCGCCGACGCCCTCCGCGCCCACGGCACGGGGGCCGAACTGGCCGCGCGTTCCTCGTGGATCCGGCCCGCCCCCGCCGTCGACGGATCCGTCCTGGGAACCCCCGAGGACGGCCTGCTCGGCTGGCGCGTCGTCCGGCTCCCCGGCAACGGCTGGCACGCCGAGGACACCACCGGACGTGCCGTCACCCTGCCCGAGGGCTCCGCCATGCCCCTCGCGGCCGTGACGTTCCCCGGTGACGACCGGCCCAGGGCACTCACCCACGAGTGGCGGAAGCTGTCCCTGACCGACCCGGACGGCGTCGTCACGACGACCGCCGAAGCCGACCGGAGCGAGCTGTACGGCACCGCGAGCGCCACCCTGCCGCCGCTGTCCCACCTGTACGCCCTGCGCGCACGGGACGCCGAGGGCTCGGCCGCGCTGCGCGCCGCCGACGCCGCGTCGTCCGGCACCCTGCTGAAGGCGGCCGCCCTCGCGGAACGCGCGGCGGACCTCCCGGACATCGTGAGCACCGCCCTGCCCGCGATCACCGCACCCGAGCTGATCGCGGGCGTGGTGCGGGTCCTCCGCTTCGCCGTCCGGCAGCAGAAGTCCCTCGACTCCGTCGCCGCACGGCTCGACCCCTCGACCGAGCCCGAGAAGGTCCGGGTCCTGGGCCCCACCGACCGGCTGATCAGCATGGCCCTGAACGGGATCGCCGCCACGGGGTACCACCGGTCGGGAGTCGAAGCCGACGTGGCCCACCGCTTCCTGGACCTGCTGGCGGCCGCCCGCGCCGACACCACCGCCACCGTGAACCCGGGGCGCGTGCACTTCGACCTGCCCGCCCTGCCGTACACCACGCTGCCCTTCACCCCCCTCCTCGACGAGCCCGCCGCGATCGCCTACCGGGCCGTCGCACCCGGCAGCGGCGCCGAACACCGCACCGCGCTGCTCGGCATCCTGGCCCAGGTCGACGCCCTCGGGCTGGCCTCGACGGCGGGCTCGGCCGGCCACTGGCGCCGCGTCCTCGTCCACCTCGACACGCCCCACCTCCAGACCCCCGACGGCCTGCGGCACAGCTCCTCGCACCGCTGCGTCCTCCCGCTGGGCGGCGGAGCGGCGCTCGCGATCACCGAACACCACAACGACGTCGACGGCGGGCGGGAGTTCGGCGCGCTGTTCCACGACCCCACCGGCCGCTTCGACGTCCCCGGCCCCTACACCGCACGCGGCGACGCCCCGGTCGGCGACCGCACCCGCGCCACCGACTGGCTGACCGCCTTCCTGCGGGAGGCGACCGCCCGCACGGAGGTCCCCTTCCGTCCCGAGCACGCCGAGGAGTTCAGCCGGCTCACCGGCGCCTCCGCCGCGCTGGCCAGGCTCGTCCTCGCGGGCATCCCCGACGTGGACAGCTGGGAGAACAACTTCCTCCCGGCGGACCTCCGCAAGACCCTCGGCCTGAAGGTGGCCGAGGCCGCGCACGCCCGCGACGAACTGCGCGCCCTCCCCGTCGAGGTACGACGCGCCGTGGTCGCGGCCCTGCTGCCCCACGACCCGGCGCGGCTCTGGGACGAGGGACCCGACGTGGCGGCCGCGGCGCAGGTGTGGAACGCACGCGTCGGCCGCCGCACCCAGGTGCCCGACTGGCTGACCGCGGAGGCCGCGCGCGCCGCGCGGAGCGGCTGGCCCGTGCACCGCGCCCTCCCCGCGCTCCTCGACCCCACGTCCTCCCCGGAACTCGGCGTCGACGTCGCCTGGCACATCGAGCGCGACCGGCCCACGCCCGTCACCCCGGCCGAGGCGCCGTTCACCGACACCGTGCTCGCGGGCTCGATGAGCCTCACGGCCTGGCTCGCCCACCGGCTGCCCGCCGGCGACCCCCTGCGGGCGACGCTGCCCGCGGCGCTCACCGCCGTGCGACAGCGCCTGGCCGCACCCGAACTCCTGCTCCCCGCAGGCCACTTCACCAACATCGTCGAATTCCGCAAGGTGGCCGGCGCCCCGACCGAGAAGGCACCGGACCACGAACGGTACGGCGCGGTGCTGATGGCCACCCACGACGACCAGCCCCAGCCGGCCCTGCGGCCCGCCCTGCTCGACTCCACCGGCTCGGACCCGTACCTCGCCGCGCTCCGCGGACCCGACCAGCGGCCCACCGCCGTCGAGACGGCCCTCCGGCGCGCACACGACCCGGCGTTCGCCCGCCTCCTCGCCGACCCGGGCGCGCCGGCGGCCGGCGAGACCGACCAGGACGGCACCTGGTGGCCGCAGGACCCGTCCCGCTCGGTGCCGGCGCTCGTCGACGAGGTCTCCCGCGCCCACGGCCTGAGCGCCGACGCGGCCACCCTGTACCTCATGCTCCTCGCGCTACCCGACCCCACGGATCGCAACACCGCCCGCTGGACCGGCTGGAAGCCCGCCCGCCTCAAGGTCGCCCGCGCCGAACTCGCCACCGGCGACCTCGTCGTGTCGGCCGTCCGCGCCCGGGCCGGACGCTCCCTCTTCCTGCCCGGCGCCTGGGCCGAGCAGACCGCGCCCGTCCTGCCGGTCGAGCAGTGGAAGCTGCCGCTGTACGGTCCCGTGGCCGCCGACCGCCCGCTCCTCGGCGCCCTCGTGCCGACCGAACCCGCCGCCGAACTCTTCGCCCGGGCCTGGCAGCGCATCCTCGACGGCGACGTCCCCCGCTTCGAGGAGCTGAAGGTCAAGCGCACCAGACGGCGCCGGTAAGGGAAGGGCGGGGCAGTCCGCCGCCCGGTGCGGCGCTCCGGTTCGGGGCGCCGCACCGGGCCGGCCGTACCTGTGCCCGTACGCGGCGGTCCCCGTGGGCGTAGTGGCACCCGTACGCCGTCGCCGCCCCCGCACTTGGACCCGGACCCGTACACCGTCCCCGTAGTCGTCGTCGGTCTCCGTACCCGAAGTCGTAGTAGTCGTCCCTGGAGGAACCCCGTATGACCGTCATCGAACAGCCCGCCCCCGCCCGGCAGGCCCAGCCGGCCGAGGAGCGGTACGCCGCGGAACTCGCCTTCCTCGCCGCGCAGGATCCCGGCCCCCGTCCGCCCGGCTGGGCGTTGACGCCGCGTGCGGCCGTCACGTTCGTCTGCGGCAGCGACGGAGTGGAACTGGCACTGCCCGGACGGAAGGCGGGGCTGCCGTCGAAGCTGGCGATCGCGTCCAAGTTCGTCGGTGAACGCGCCCTGGTGGAACGGTGCGTGGTCACGCTGGCGGGGGAGCGCGGACTGCTCCTCACCGGTGAGCCCGGCACCGCCAAGTCGATGCTGTCGGAGCTGCTCGCGGCCGCCGTCAGCGGAACCAGCGCACTGACGGTGCAGGGCACGGCGGGCACCACCGAGGACGCGTTCCGCTACGGCTGGAACTACGCCCTGCTGCTGGCCCAGGGGCCCACCTCCCAGGCCCTGGTCGACTCGCCCGTACTCGCCGCGATGCGCACCGGGCGCGTGGTGCGCGTCGAGGAGATCACCCGCTGTCTGCCCGAGGTGCAGGACGCCCTGGTGTCCGTCCTGTCCGACCGGCGGATCACCGTGCCCGAGCTGACCGCCACCGAGGACGCCGTGGTCGCCGCCGCGCCCGGGTTCACGGTCATCGCCACCGCCAACCTGCGCGACCGGGGCGTCTCGGAGATGTCCGCCGCACTGAAGCGGCGGTTCAACTTCGAGACGGTCGACCCGATCGCGGACGCCGACGCCGAGGCCGTGCTGATCCGCCGTCAGGCCGTCGCGGCGGTCCGGCGGGCGGGCGCGGACTTCGGCGTCGACGACGCGGTCCTGGACGCCCTGGTCACCGTCTTCCGCGACCTGCGCTCCGGGCGTTCCACCGAGGGCTGGGACGTGGAACGGCCGGGCACGGTCATGTCCACCGCGGAGGCGGTGCAGGTGGCGGCGTCGCTGGGGGTCGCCGCCGCGTACCTGCCCGGCGGGGACGTGCTCGACCTGCTGCCCGGCCACCTCCTGGGCGTCGTCCGCAAGGACGACCCCGCCGACCACGCGCGGCTCCTCGGGTACTGGGACGGCCCCGTCCGCCGCCGGGCCGAGAACGGCTCCGCGATGTGGCGCCGCCTGTGGGACCTGCGCGGGAGCCTGCGGTGACGACCCTCGACCCACGGGCCGCCGTCGAAGCGCTCGCGGCCTCGCGCGCCCCGTACCTCCTGGGGGTACGCCACCACAGCCCGGCCCTCGCCGCGGTGGTGCCCGCGCTCCTCGACGACGCCCGGGCCGAGGTCGTCTGCGTGGAACTCCCTGCCGACTTCCAGCCCTGGCTCGAGCACCTGTCCCATCCCGAGACCGTCGCCCCGGTCGCGTTGGCCGGAACGGGCGACACCGGCCGCCTCTCGTTCTACCCCTTCGCCGACTTCTCCCCGGAGCTCGCCGCCCTGCGATGGGCCCGGGCCCACGGGGCGGAAGTGGTCTGCTGCGACCTTCCGCTGGCCGACCCCGGCTGGGCCCTGTCCGACACGGGCCCGTCCCTGCCCGACACAGAAGGGGACGAGGACGGAGGAACCGAGCGCCGCCACTCCTTCGCCGACGCGCTCGCCGCCTCCGCGACCGGCCGCGACGGCGACGACATGTGGGACCGCGCCGTGGAGGTACTGGCACCCGGCAGCTCCCCGGAGGCCGTACGCCGCGCCGCGCTGGGCGTGGGCTGGGCCCTGCGCGCCGACGCCACCGTGCCCGCCGCCGACCTCGCCCGCGAGGCGCGGATGCGGCAGGTGCTGGCCGGGGCCGCCGCCGGGGGACGCAGGGTCGCCGCCGTGATCGGCGCGTTTCACGCACCGGCCCTGCTCACCGATACGGATACGGGCACGAGCACGAGTACGGGAGCGGGTACGGGCACGGATGCGTCCTCGGGAGCGGCCACCGCCACGGGTCCGTCCACGGCCTCGGCGGTGACCTCCTTCGTGCCCTACTCCTTCGACCTGCTCGACTCGCGCTCCGGCTATCCCGCCGGAATCCGCGACCCGTTGTGGCAGCAGGCCGTACTGAAAGCGGCCGGTGATCCGGACCGGATCCGGGAGGCGGCCGCCGCGGCGGTGACCGGTCTGTGCCGGGAGATGCGCCGCGCGGGTCACACCGCGGGGACGGGGGAGGGCGCAGAGACGCTGCGGCTCGCATGCGACCTGGCCGCGTTGCGCGGACTGCCCGCGCCGGGGCGCGGCGAGGTGCTGGAGGCCGTGACCACCGTGCTCGGACAGGGCGAACCGCTGGGCCGGGGCAGGGCGCTGGCCCACGCGATGGAGGCCGTGTTCGTCGGCGCGGCACGCGGGCGGATCAGCCCGCACGCGCCCCGTTCCGGCCTGGGCCCGTCGGTCGAGGAGGAGCTCACGGCGCTGCGGCTCCCGCGGCCCGAACAGCCCGAGCCCCGCGAGGTGCGCCTCGATCCGCTCCGCTCGGCGCTGGACGGCCGCCGGGAGGTGCTGCTGCAACGCCTCCTGGTCGTCGGTGCGTCCTACGGCGAGCCCCTCGCCGTGGCGGCCACCGGCGACGGCACCGCGCTCGGCACCAAGTGGCGGCTGACGTGGACGCCGTCCGTGCCCGCGCGGCTCGACCTCGCCGGCGTCCGCGGGGTCACCGCGGAGCAGGCCGCCGCCGGGACGCTCGCCGACACCGCCCGCCGCGAGGCCGCCGAGGGCGGGCCCACGCCGGCCCAGATCCTGGCCGGGCTGACCGCCGCCGCCCGCTGCGACCTGCCCGACCTCGTCGACGCACGGCTGCGCGAGGCCGCCGCCGTCCTGCCCGCCACCGCCGACCTGCCCGAACTCCTCGCGGCGCTCGACCTCCTGGAGGGCATACGGCGCGGCCACTACCCCGGCACCACCCGGCGCGCCCGCGACCTGTCCGGCGCCCTCACCGGCGAACTGCTGGAAGCCGCCGTGCGCGCCCTCCCCGGTCTGGCCGGGAGCGACACCGCCACGGACGCGGCGGCGCTGGTCGCGCTCGCGGACCGGACCGCCGCCCGGCACCTGGGTCTCCGACTGGACCGCGCGCTCGCCGAACTCGCCTCCACGGCCTCGCCCTTGATGCAGGGCGCCGCCCTCGCCGTACGGGTGATGCTCGACCTCGACCCCGCCGCCGCGCTCGGTGAACGCGCGGCCGGCTGGATCGACGCGGCGACCGCCCCCGACACCCGACGGGCCCTCACGAAGCGCCTCGCGGGACTGCTCACCGCCGCCGGACCGCTGCTCCAGGCATCCCCGGACGCGCTCACCCCGCTCCTGGACCGCGTGGACGACCTGGGCGACCCCGAGTTCCTCGACCGACTCCCCGCCCTGAGGGGAGGCTTCGACGCGCTGGCCCCCGCCGCCCGCGACCGACTCCTCGCCACGGTCACCGAACGCCTCGGCGACCGGCTCGACCTCTCCCTCGACGCCCCGCCCGAACTCCTCGCCCTCTGGGCGGCCGCCGACGCCGCCGGACTGGCCGCGCTGAAGGCCCTGGCCCTGACCGGCCCGGACGCTTCGGACGCTTCGGACGCCTCGGATTCAGCGGACGCGTCGCGTCGTGTGCCGGACGGGGTGGTTCGCGCCACCGACGCGGCAGGCGCAGGCGCAGCCGGTCCGCAGGACGCGTCTCCCGCCGGTGCGGTGGACACGGCCCCGGGCACCTCGGCGGACACGACCCCCGCCGGTGCGCCGGACGGCCGGAGCCTCGGCACCGCCGACCGGTGGCGGCTCCTGCTCGGACGGCACCGGGACCGGCTGCCCGCCGACGCCCGCCGCTACGCCCGCGCCCTGGACGAGCTGTACGGCAGCGGGCGCGGCGAGGGAGCGGACGACCCGGACGGCGGATCCGGCCAGGGCGGGGGACAGGACCCGTCGTTCCCCACCGCACGGGAGTGGTCGGACGAGCTGGAGGCCCTCTTCGGGGCCGACGTGCGGGAGGAGGTGCTCGCCGAGGCGGCCGACGCGGGGCGCTCCGACGTGCTCACGCAGCTGGACCCGGCTGCCGTACGACCGTCGGTGGAGCTGCTGCGGTCGGTCCTGTCGCTGGCCGGCGGCATGCCCGAGGCCCGGCTCGCACGGCTTCGGCCACTGGTGAAACGGCTCGTCGACGAGCTCGCCCGGGAGCTGGCGACGCGGCTGCGGCCGGCGCTCTCCGGCCTCTCCACACCACGTCCCACCCGCCGCCCCGGCGGCCGTCTGGACCTCGCCCGCACCCTGCGCGCCAACCTCGCCCACGCCCGGCGGACGGACGACGGCCGTGTCGTGGTCGTCCCGGAGCGGCCGGTGTTCAGCACCCGGGCGAGCAAGGAGGCGGACTGGCGGCTGATCCTCGTCGTCGACGTCTCCGGCTCGATGGAGGCGTCGGTGATCTGGTCGGCGCTGACCGCAGCCGTGCTCGGTGGGGTGCCGACCCTGTCCACGCACTTCCTGGCCTTCTCCACACAGGTGGTGGACCTCACCGACCGGGTCGAGGACCCCCTCTCCCTGCTCCTGGAGGTCCGGGTCGGCGGCGGCACCCACATCGCGGCGGCGCTCGCCCACGCCCGGTCCCTGATCACCGTGCCGAGCCGCACCCTCGTCGTCGTGGTCAGCGACTTCGAGGAGGGCGCACCGCTCGCCGGACTCCTCGGGGAGGTGCGGGCACTGGCCTCCTCCGGCGCGCACCTGCTCGGCTGCGCCGCTCTCGACGACTCCGGGGCACCGCGCTACTCCGTGCCCGTCGCCCGCCGACTCGTCGCCGCCGGCATGCCGGTGGCCGCCCTCAGCCCCCTCGCCCTCGCCCGCTGGGTCGGCGACCGCCTCCGTGGAGAAGCCCGTTGAACCCCGACGACCTGCCACCCGTCGCCCCCGACGTCCTCGCCGAGGCCGTGGAGCAGCTCAGCGCCCGGCTGCGCAAGAAGCTCGACGCCGCGACCGCGACATGCGCCGAACACGCCGTCCCGGCCGCCGACGGCTCCGTCACCGTGCGCTTCGGCGAGGACGCCGTCGTCACCCTGCACCCCGGCCCGCCGGGCGTCCTCACCCGTGCCGAACAGGTCGTCTGCACCTGCCTGCTGGCCCCGCGCTGTCTGCACCGCGCGGCCGTACTGTGCGCGGCACCGATCGCGGACGGGGAGCCGCTCGCCCCCTCGGAGGCGGCGGGCGGCGCCGGGCCCGAGGACGACGGAGCCGGACCCGCTCAGGGCGCTGCCCTGGGGGTCGGCACCGGTCCCATGACGACCGGCACCGGCGCGACGGCCACCGGGGGCGATGCCACGGCTGCCGCTGCCGCATCTGCCACCGGCGGCTCCACGCCCGCTCCCGCCGCCGCTCCCGATGCCGCAGTGCCCGCCGCCACCGTGCCCCCGCACCCCGCCCCGGCCGGGCTCACCGCCGCACAGGTCAGGGCGGCGGGCGCGCTGTGGGAAGCCGGTGCCGAGGCGTTGGCCGCAGGGGTCACGGCCGGTGGGGCGGTGGTTCAGGCGGAGTTGCTGCGAGCGGCGCACACCGTACGGCTGGCCGGGCTGCCGCGCGCGGAGGCCGCCGCGCTGCGTGTGGTGCGGGGGCTGCGTGCCGCCCGGCAGCGCGGCCAGGGGCAGCGGCTCGGGGACCTGGCGGACGCCTTTCGGGAGCTGCTGGCCGGGGCGGCCGTACTCGCCTCCGGGGCGCCGGGCGCCGGGGAGGCGGGGACCGCGCGCCGGGCCTACGAACAGGGCGGCAGCCTGCGGGTGTTCGGCCTCTGCAGGGAGCCCGTGCTGTCCGCCACCGGATACGGCGGGGTGGCCACGCATCTGGTGGGGCAGGACGGTTCCTCTTACTCGGTGTCCGACGTACGTCCCGGCGGTCTGGCGCGTGCCAGGGGAGCGGGTACGGCGTCCGTGGCGCTGGGCGGGGCGGTCCTCGACCATGCCGGGCTGGCGCGCGGGGGTCTCCGGATCGTCGGCGCGACCGTCTCGGCGGACGGGCGGCTCGGTGCGGGCCGGGGCGTCAGCGCGACCCCGCTGCGCGGGGTCGACTGGGCGGACGAGCCGGCGGCGGCGCTGTTCGCGCGACCGGTCCGCGAGGCGATGGCCGCCGCGCTCGACGGTCTGGCGCAGGAGCGGGGCGGGGCCGAAGCGGGGCTGTTGGGCTGCGACGTGGAGGTGGTCGGCGCGGCGGGGGAGTACCTCGTGGCGCGCGTCACCGGGGACGGGCCCGTGCTGAGGCTGCGTCCGGCCCACCCCCACCCGGAGCTGCCGCACGCGGCCAATCTGCGCCGGATCGCCCAGTACCCGGGACTCCTGCTGCGGGTCCTGGGCCGCCCCGACCCGGACCGGGCCGCCACCCTGCGGCCGCTGGCCGTCGGGGCCGTGCCGGGCGCGTCGTACACGCTGAGGCTGCCGGACGAGTGGCTGGGCCGGGCCGACCTGGGCTACGACCGCCTCCAGGGCAGCCATTTCCCGCGCGAGGCGCCGGAATCCGCACCGCGCGGACCGGTGACGGCGGGCCCGGACCCCCTGGCGGACGCGCCGCTGTGGCGGGTGCGCCGACTGCTGGAGACCGGCGTCGCGGGCGGCCGCCGCGCCGTGGCCGAGGCCGGCCGTGGAGCGGACGCCGCCGCACTCCTCGCGCCGCTGCACCGGGCGGGGCTCGGCGGTGCCGCCCGCCTCGCCGCCGCCCTGGCGGCCGAGGCCGACCGCCGCCCCCGCGACGCCTTCGGACGCCTCACCGACGCCTCGTCCGACGCCTACGCCCGCGCGTGGCTCGCTTCGGCGGTCCACCTGGCCGCCGCCGAACGCTCCCTGGTGGTGGCGTCCTGGTCCTGACCCGCGGGAACGGACGGGGGCCTCACGCCGTCCGCCTCCGTCCGTACCCGGGTCGTGCCTGCTCGCCCCGGTGTGTGCCCGCCGCTGCCCCTCTCCGACCGTGCCGTGACCGGGGCGGGCACGGCGGCGTACGCCGTACGCAGCCGGGCGGCCGGCCGGTCGGTCGGCGGTCGGCCGGCTCCGGAGGTCGGTCAGCCGCCGGCGCCCTTGCGGGCGCGGAACGCCGCGGCCTTCGTGCGGTTCTGGCAGGCGGTCGAGCAGAACTGGCGGGCGGCGTTGCGGGAGGTGTCGACGTAGACGCGGTCGCACCGGTCGGCGTGGCAGACGCCCAGGCGGCCGGCGAGGCTGCCGCCGACGGCAAGGGCGAGCGCGGTGGCGCAGCTGGCGCTGTGGCCGGCGGCGAAGGAGTCGTTCGCGCCGTGGAAGTGCAGGTGCCAGGGCGGGTTGTCGGTCGGGGCTCCGTTCCGGTCGGTGGCGGGGGCCCGGTCGAGGCGTGGGCGGGCGCCGGTGTCGCGGAGGAGGCCGTTGACGGTGGTGGCGGCGGTGTCCGGGTCGCCGTCGTGCATCGCCTGGAAGACCTGGCGCATGGCGTCCGCGGTGGTGGCGAGGTAGGCGGCCTCGGCGGGATCGAGGGTGCGGGGGAGGGAGCCGGCGGTGTCGGAGACCGCGGCTTCGACGGCCTTGAGGAGGTCCGGACCGTGGGGGGCGGGGTACGGGCGGCCGCGGGCTTCGCCGGCGGTCAATGCGTTCACGAGCGATACGGCGTGTTCCAGCAGTACCGCGACGTGACTGTCGAACATCACTTGACCAGTCACTCCCTCGATGGTTAGCGTTGTGACTGACGATAGTCGATTCGACAGTCACGTGAGGGGTGGCGGAATGCCGCGGACCGTATGGCTCCTGGTGGCCGCCCGGGCGATCAACCGGCTCGGTGCCTTCTCGCTGCCCTTTCTGACCGTCCTCATCAGCGCGGAGTTCGGTGCGAGCGTCACGACGGCGGGCCTGGTGTCCGCGGCCTTCGGAATCGCCACGATCCCGTCACGGCTCGCCGGAGGCAGGCTCGCGACGCGTATCGGGCGACGCCGCACGATCGTGCTCGGGCTCACCGGGTGCGCCGTCGCGCAGCTGGGGATCGCCGCCGCCGGGTCGCTCGTCGTGGTGGCCGTGTTCGCCGTACTGCTCGGGCTGGCCTTCGAGCTGTACGAGCCGCCGAGCCAGGGGCTCATCGCCGACGCGGTCGGCCCCTCCGAACGCGTCCGCGCCTACAGCCTGTTCAACGCCGCCCTCGCCGCCGGTGGCACCGGCGCGGGCCTCATCGCCGCGGCTCTGGGCCGCTGGGACCTGCGGTGGCTGTTCGTCGTCGACGCGGTCACCTGCCTCCTGTGCGCCCTGACCCTGCGCCTCGCCCTGCCCGCCGACCACCCCGACCACGCCGACCACCCCACCCACCCCGACCGCCCCGACCACGCGGACCCCCCGGCCGGCCGGCGGGGTGGGGACGCGGAGCCCGTACGGCCCTGGCGCGATCGAGCCCTGAGGGCCGTGTTCCTCTCCGGAACCCTGTTCGCGCTCGTCACCACCCAGATCACGATGGGTCTGCCGCTGACCCTCGCCCGGCGCGGCCTCGAACCCGCCGACGCCGGTCTGCTGTTCACCGCTTCCGCGGTCGCCGTCGTCGCCTCCCAGCCGGCGCTCCGGCTCCGGCGCCTCGCCTCACTCCCCGACTCAGCGGCCCTCGCGCTCGGCCACGTACTTCTGGCGATCGGGCTGGCCGGCTACGCGATCGCCTCCACCCTCCCCGCCTTCCTGGCGGCCACGGTCGTGTGGACCCTCGGCGACGTCCTCGTCCTCGGCCGCGTCCTCACCGTCGTGGCGGACCTCGCACCCCGCGGCGGCGCCGACCGCTACCTCGCCGCCTACGGCATCAGCTGGGGCATCGCCACCGTCGTCGCCCCGCTCACCTCCACCCAACTGCTCGCCCACGTCGGCCCCGCCGCCCTGTGGGCCGCCACCGCCTCCCTCTGCCTCGCCCTCGCCGCGGCCCAACTCCTCGTGGTCGAACCCCTGCTCCGCCCGGCACGCGCCCTCCGCGCCGACCCGCCCCCGACCGGCACACCCAAGCGAGCGGCGCCGCGGTAGGGGCAGGAGAAGAGGGGAAGGGCGGGGCACCCGCTGCCTCGCGGGGCCGCGAGGCGGCATCGCCGGAACCCCCGGCCGGACCGCTCGTGCCCCGCGCCTTCCCCGCCCCGCATCAGAGGACCTGAGCAGCCACCGTCGCGGGGTTCGCATCCAGCGGACGCAGGAACCGGCGCTCGTACCGCTTGATGCAACCGGTCGCACGCGCCAGCTCGAAGGCCGCCTGGCACTCGGGGTCCTTCATGCTGGCCTTGCGATAGACCTCGTACTCGGCAAGCCCGGGAAACGTGAACAGCGCGTACGCGATGTCACTGTCGCCCTCGCTCGGGAGGAAGTAACCATGGTGGTCACCCCCGAACCGGTTGACCAGCGCGACCCAGCGACGGCCGTACTCCTCGAAGTCCTCCAGCTTGTCGACGTCGATCTCGTACTTCAGATGAATGGTGACCATGCCCCAGTGTCCCCCACCTGCCGCCCGCCCCTGTCGTCGAAGTGCTGGTCAGCCACGGGACGCAGTGCGGTGCGGAGGCTTCGGAGGGCTGTGCCGGTCGCAGGGGGGTGCCGTCATGAGGCTTCGGATCTGACGGGGCGGCGGAGGAGGTAGGCGGCGGCGGAGGCGACGAGCAGGAGCATGCAGGCGGTGAAGACGAGGCCGGCTTGTTCCAGGCCGAGGGGGTCGGAGAGGAGACCCACGCCGATGACGGGGATGGAGATGCCGGTGTAGGCGACGACGAAGAGGGTGGAGATGACCGCGGCGCGCTGGGCGGGGGGTGCGGCGCCGGCGACGGCGGACAGTGCGGCGCGGAAGGAGAGGCCCTGGCCGACGCCGCCGACGACGGCGGCGAGCACGACGAGGACCAGGAGGTCGGTGGCGAGCGCTCCCGCGAGGAGGGCGAGGCCGGCGAAGAGCACCGCGCAGCCCAGGGGCAGGGAGCGGCGGACGCCGACGCGGCCGACCGCGATCTGTCCGGCGGTGGAGGCGAAGAAGGCGAGCGCGACGATCAGACCGGTGACGGCGTGGTTGTCCACGTGGAGGAAGCGGGAGAGGAACGCGGGGCTGACCGAGGTGAAGACGCCGAACAGGGCGAAGCCCGCGAAGGAGGCGATCGCCGCCGGTACGAAGACGGGGCGGACCGGTGGGGGGAGCGCGGGCCGTTGCGGGCGTACGGCGGTCAGCGGGCGGCGATCGCGTACGGTCTCCGGCAGCCGGACCAGGACGACGGCGGAGACGGCCACCAGGGCGAGGTGCACGGCGAACGGCAGCAGCAGGGGTTCGGGGGCGTACTCCGCGAGGAGGCCGGCGAGCAGGGGGCCGCAGCCGAGACCGCCCATGTTGGCGGCCGTCGCCACGAGCGTCGCCCGGGACGCGCCGCCGGGGGGTGCGAGGTCCATGACGTAGGCGGTGGCGGCGCCCGTGAAGAGGCCGGCCGAGAGGCCGGAGAGCAGCCGGCCCGCGTACAGCCACCCCAGGCCCTCGGCGCCCAGGAAGCAGAGGGCGCTCGCCGCCGCGAACCCGAGGCCCCACAGCAGCGTCGGCCGCCTGCCGATCGTGTCCGAGGCGTTGCCGGCGAGCAGCAGCACGCCGATGACCCCGAAGGCGTACACCGCGTACACGACGGTCACCGTCAGTTCGGAGAACCCGAACTTCTCCTGGTACAGGGGGTAGAGCGGCGTGGGCAGCGTCGTGCCGGTCATCCCCACCACGAACACGGCCCCGGCGAGCAGGCATCGGAGCCACCCTTGACGATCACCAGCCATGCCGCCGACCGTAACCCCGCCGACGGCCCCCGTCGCGGTGGCACGAGCCCACGATCGGAAAAAGGTATAAAAGGGATGAAGGGTGCGAGGAGGTTGGGGGAGTCCATGCGGGACGATGAACGGTCCGGGCACGGCCACGGAGGCGGCCATGACAGAGAGCGCTGACGTCCCCCCGGAGCAGGTCCGCAGGCTCGTGCTGAACCGGACCCGCGGTGTGGTGGCACGCTGCCGGGACTTCACCGCCGCGGCGCTGGCCGACTGGGGCTGGATCCCCCCGGAGAGCGAGGAGGCGGGGGAGCGGGTCGAGGACGTCCTGCTGCTGGTCTCCGAGGTCGTCACCAACGCCTGTCTGCACGCCGGCGGCCCCGAGGAGCTGATCCTGCGCCACACCGAGGGTCGGCTCCGGGTGGAGGTGGCCGACGCCAGCCCCGAACATCCGAAGGCCCAGCTGCCCCGGTCGCCCGGGGTGCCCGGCGGCCACGGTCTGATGGTGCTCGACCGGCTTGCCGGTGCCTGGGGCACGGTGGACAAGCCCTCGGGGGCCGTGGGCAAGGTCGTCTGGCTGGAGGTCGGCCGGCCGTCCCGTCCCCCGTGGCGCCGTCCCGGGGGAGGGTCCTCCCCGAGCTAGCCGAGGGTGCGGAGGACGTCGGCGCGAGTCGTGTGTCGGGCGCCCGAGCCGGCCCAGGGCGGGGAGGGGGTCGGTGCGAGTCGTGCGTCCGGCGAGGTCGATCCGTGGGATCCGGAGGCGGCGGGGCACCCGAACGGCCCAGCTGGTGTGGTGGAAGACCGCTGGGCGCCACCGCCGGCCCGCGCGGTCGCACGCCCGACCGCGCGGGCCGTCTGCGGCCCGGCGGCAGGCCGGCGGCAGGCCGGCGGCAGTGGGTCAGCGGGGGCGGGTCAGCTGACGGCCTGCTTCACGAGGGCGCCGATGCGCTTCTCCACGTCGGGGGTGACCTCGGTGAGGGCGAATCCGGCGGCCCACATGGTGCCGTCGTCGAGGTTGGCCTGGTCGCTGAAGCCGAGGGTCGCGTAGCGGGCCTTGAACTTCTCGGCGCTCTGGAAGAAACAGACGATCCTGCCGTCGAGCGCGTAGGACGGCATGCCGTACCAGAGCTTCGGCGCGAGGTCGGGGGCGTTGGCGGTGACGACGGCGTGGACGCGTTCGGCGAGGATGCGGTCGGTGTCCTTCATCTCGGCGATCTTGGCCAGGACGTCCCGTTCCGCTTCGGCCGCCTTGTCGGCGAGGGAGCTGCGGCGAGCGGCTGCCTTCTGCTCCTTGGCGTGATCCTTCATCGCGGCCCGCTCATCGGCCGAGAATCCCTCGTACGTTCCGCTTTCGGTCTTGCCCATGGCAGATTCCCCCTTGAGGGTGGTGGCGAACGGGATCTTGAGACGGGACTGTAGCCCGGCAGATCTCCGGCGCCCGTCATAACGCGCTGGTTCCACCACAGTTGTCGTATCTGCTGCCGATTGCTTTCACTTTCTTGTACCGCGGGGGCGCGGCGGAGTCACGAGGGCGCGGAGGAGAGGTGGTGGTGCACGCGGCGGAGGAGGGAGGCGAGTTGGCGGCGTTCCGCCTCGTCGAGCGGGCCGAGGACGTCGTCGTCCGTCGCCGCGATCTCCGCGCCGAGTTCGGCCAGGGAGGCCCTGCCGCGCGGGGTCAGCCGGACCACGACACGCCGCCGGTCGGCCCGGTCGCGGACGCAGTCCACGTCCCCGAGGGCGACGAGGTCGTTGACGACCTTGACGAGGTCGCTGACGTTGATGTCGAGCCGCGCGGCGAGGGCCGTCTTCATCTGCGGGCCGAGGTCGTCGAGCAGGGCCAGCACGGTCAGGTGCCAGAGGCGTAACCCCCGGGCGGCCAGCGTGTCGGCGAGCCTGCGGCGGGCTGCCTTGCCGACGGCGGACATCAGGTAGGCGTTGAGGTCCAGCACGCTCGGCGGCGTGCCGCGTGGGGTTCTCGGCGGGTGCGCCGGTTCACGGGAGGGCGTGGCCGGTCCGGCCGGACCCGGTTCGGGGACGGTGACCGGGGACAGGTCGGCGTCGGCGATGGCCCTGAAGACGTGGGCCCAGTCGGTGGGCACGTTGGAGATGCCGACGAGGGTGAAGCGGTTGCCCGACGGGTCGTGCGCCGTACCGGAGATGACCGGCTGTTCCATCAACTCTTCCTTGGGGTCCGGCCGGTGCGTCGGAGACACCCCGGCGACGTGCCCCGGGACCGTCCGGGGCACGTCGGGGTTCAGGCGGCCGTACGCAGCTCCAGCGTGCAGCACTTGACGCTGCCGCCGGCCTTGAGGAGTTCCGAGAGGTCCACGCCGACGGGGTGGAAGCCCCGCTCGCGCAACTGCTCGGTCAGCGCTGTGGCGTTGTGCGGGAGGACCACGTTGCGGCCGTCGGAGGTGGCGTTGAGGCCGAAGACCGCCGCGTCCTCCTCCGTGGCGATCACGGCGTCCGGGAACAGCCGCCGCAGCACGGCGAGGCTGCCCGGCGAGAAGGCCGCGGGGTAATAGGCGACCGTCGTCTCGTCGAGCACCGCGAGGGCGGTGTCCAGGTGGTAGTAGCGCGGGTCGACGAGCGTCAGCCCGATGACGGGGCGCCCGAAGAACTCCTGCGCCTCGTCGTGCGAGCGGGGGTCGCTGCGGAAGCCCGTCCCCGCGAGCAGCCACTCGCCGGCGAGCAGGTAGTCGCCCTCGCCCTCGTTGACGACCCCGGCGGTGCGGAGGTCGGGGAAGCCGTTGTCCCGCAGCCAGGCGTGGTAGGCGGGGCCCTCCGCGATGCGTTCGGCGTCGCGGAAGCGGGCGACCAGGGCGCGCCCGTCGACGACGGTGGCGCCGTTGGCGGCGAAGACCATGTCGGGGAGGCCGGGGAGGGGGTCGATCGTGTCGACGGTGTGCCCGAGGTTCAGGTAGACCTCGCGCAGCTTCTCCCACTGGGCGATCGCCAGGGGGGTGTCGACGGGCTTCGCCGGGTCCATCCAGGGGTTGATGGAGTAGATCACGTCGAAGTAGGTGGGCCGGCACATGAGGTAGTGCCTGGGCCGTGCGGTACGCATAGGGCGAGGGTCCTCGGGGTCAGGGGCGGCCGGTCAGGTAGCCGCCCATGGAAGTGAAGTACTCGGCTGCGGGGAGTTCGCGCCCGTCCTCGGTCCGTACGCGGGTCAGGGCCAGACCGTGGTTGCGGCCGGTCCGGGCGTCGGCTCCGGCGACGATCACGACGCCGTCGCCCTCGCGGTAGAAGACGCGCCCGGGAGTGCCTCCGTACCGGCCGGTGGAGACGACGGCGGAGAGGACTTCGAGGCGCTTGCCTCGGTGGAAGGTGAAGGCGGGCGGGTACGGCGCCGACTGGGCGCGGACCAGGCGTTCGAGGACGTCGGCCGGCCAGTTCCAGTCGATGCGGATGTCCTCCTCGGCGCGCTTGTGGAAGAAGCTGGCCCGCGACCTGTCCTGCGGAGTGAAGTCGGTCCGGCCGGAGGCGATCAGGTCGAGGGCGCCGATCGTGACGGGGGCGATGAGGTCGACCGTCTTGTGGAAGAGGTCGGTCGCCGTGTCGGTGGGTCCGACCGCGACCGCACGCTGCTGGACGATGTCGCCGGCGTCGAGCACCTCGTCCATCATGTGGGCCGTCACGCCCACTTCCGTCTCGCCGTTGATCAGGGCCCAGATCAGCGGGGAGAAGCCCGCGTACCGGGGCAGCAGCGAGTCGTGGACGTTGAGCGTGCCGTGGCGCGGCAGTGTGTAGATCCGGGGCGGGATCCAGGTGCGCCAGTTGTTGGCCACGATGATGTCCGGGTCGGCCTCCTTGAGCCGGACGAACAGCTCCTCGTCGTCGGGCCGGTTGCGGATGACGACGGGGACGCCGTGCTCCGCGGCCAGGTCGGCGACGGAGTCGCTCCAGATCTTCTCGTAGGCGTGCTCGCTCCTGGGGTGCGTCACGACCGTCACGACGTCGTGTTCGGAGTCCAGGAGCGCTTGGAGGGTGCGATGGCCCCAGGTCTGATAGCCGAACATGACGACCCGCATGGGCTTCCTCCTCGGAAGGGCGATGGAACGGCGCCAAGTAAAGCAAGGCTTACCTAAGATGACAACTGGCCCTGGCTTCAAGGCCGTTCACGGCCAATGGCCGGAATCCGACTCCGGTCAGCCTGTCGACAGGCCCCGTCAGATGAGGTTAGCTTTACCTAAGTTCGGTCCGGGCCGCCTTCTCGGTGTGCCCGATGACCCGTTCCCGCCCACGCCCCACAGACGGCTCGCACGATGGGAGTGACATGTCGCAGGTTCTTCCTGGTGACACACCTCTGGTCCACGACCTCATTGGCATCGGCTTCGGGCCGTCCAATGTGGCGATGGCGTTAGCGCTCGGCGAGCACAACGCCCGCGTCGGCAGGGAGGAGGCCGTCACCGCCCACTTCTTCGAGCGGCAGGCGAGCTTCGGTTGGCACCGCGGCATGCTGATCGACGACGCGACCATGCAGGTGTCCTTCCTCAAGGACCTGGTGACCCTCCGGAACCCCGCCAGCGAGTACAGCTTCCTCTGCTACCTGCAGAGCAAGGGCCGGCTGATCGACTTCGTCAACCACAAGAACCTGTTCCCGCTCCGCGTGGAGTTCCACGACTACTTCGAGTGGGCGGCGGCGAAGGTCGACGACATGGTCTCGTACGGCCACGAGATCATCGCCGTCGAACCGGTCCTCCAGGACGGCGCCGTGGAGTACCTGGAGGTGACCGCCCGCGCCGGCGCGGAACTCGTCGTCCACCGCGCCCGCAACCTCGTCCTCGGCACCGGACTGCGCCCCCGCCTGCCGGACGGCATCGAGCGCAGCGACCGCGTCTGGCACAACTCCGACCTGCTGGCCAAGGTGGACGGCCTGGAGGGAAGCTCCCCCGAGCGGTTCGTCGTCGTGGGCGCCGGCCAGAGCGCCGCCGAGAACGTGGCCTACCTGCACCGCCGCTTCCCCGGCGCCGAGATCTGCGCCGTCTTCTCCCGCTACGGCTACAGCCCCGCCGACGACAGCAGCTTCGCCAACCGCATCTTCGACCCGGACGCCGTCGACGAGTACTTCACCGCGCCCGACGACATCAAGCGCAAACTCATGGACTACCACGGGAACACCAACTACTCCGTGGTGGACATCGACCTCATCGACGACCTCTACCGGCAGTCGTACCAGGAGAAGGTCCTCGGCACCGAGCGCCTGCGCTTCCTCAACGTCTCCCGCCTCACGGGCGTCGAGGAAGGCCCCGACCGCGTGCGTGCCCGCGTCACGTCCCTGGTCAGCGGCGAGGAGACGGTACTCGACGCCGACGTGGTCGTCCTGGCCACCGGATACAGCCCCGCCGACCCCGTCGCCCTCCTCGGCGACGTCGCCGAGCGCTGCCACCGCGACCGGCACGGCCGGCTCCTCGTCGAGCGCGACTACCGGATCGCCACCGACCCCGAACTGCGGTGCGGCATCTACCTCCAGGGCGGCACCGAGCACACCCACGGCATCACGTCGTCGCTGCTCTCCAACACCGCGATCCGGGTCGGCGAGATCCTCGGCTCGGTACTCGGCCGCCGCCGGGCCCCCGCCGCCGACCAGGCCCGTCCGGTCGCCGACGGCGTCGGCACCGCCCGCTAGACGCCGCATCCGGGCGCCCGCACGCGCCCGCCCGCGCTCGCCCCGCCGAGCGCCACCCTCGCGCAGCACCCCCCGCGCAACACCCTCGCGCAAGACCGCCATGCCCCGCCGGGCCGCTTCGCCGTGCCCGGCCGGCCCGGCACGCACCGAGAATCCCCGTGAAAGGAACATCCGTGTCCACTGGTGCACGTCCCGTACTGGCGCGATTCGCCAGATCCGCCCCCCGGCCGGTCGTCGTCGCGGTGGCGGCGCTCGCCCTCGCCGCCTGCGGCGGCGGTTCCGGCGAGTCCGCCCCGGCCACCCCGTCCTCGGCGCCGGCCCCGGCCGACGCCGCGCCCGCCGCGTTCCCGGTGACCGTCGCCCACAAGTACGGCAGCACGACGATCGACAAGGCGCCGAAGACGATCGTCACGCTCGGCCTCTCCGACCAGGACGCGGTGCTCGCGCTCGGCGTGAAGCCGGTCGGCGCGGTCGACTGGTTCAAGGAGCAGCCGTACGGCAAGTGGCCGTGGACGAAGGACAAGTGGGGCGACACGAAGCCGGAGATCGTCGGCGAGCGCGACGAGTACAACATCGAGAAGATCGCGGCGCTCAAGCCGGACCTGGTCATCGCCCAGTACTCGGGGATGAAGAAGGAGCAGTACGACACGCTCTCCAAGTTCACCAAGGTCGTCGCCCAGCCCGAGGAACACCCCGACTACGGGGCCCCGTGGCAGGTCATGACCCGGCAGATCGGCAAGGCGCTCGGCAAGGACGCCGAGGCCGAGAAGCTGATCACGGACATCGACGCCCGCTTCAAGGGCGTCCGGGACAAGCACCCCGAGTTCACGGGGAAGACCCTGGCCGTCGCCGACAGCTTCGAGGCCGGCAAGTACTCCGCGTTCACGAAGACGGACCCCAAGGCGATCTTCTTCTCCGAACTCGGCTTCACGCTGAAGCCGGAGATCGACACCCTGGCCAAGCCGGGGTGGAACGCCGCCGAGCTCAGCGCCGAGAAGCTGAACGTCCTCGACGTCGACCGGCTCGTCTGGGTCACCTCCAGCACCGAGGCCAACGACCGCATCAAGGCGGAGCCGCTCTACAAGAAGCTGAAGGTCAGCCAGGAGAAGCGCGACCTGTTCGTGCCCTACCAGGGCCCCGACATCGGCGCCGCGTTCTCCTTCAACACCGTCCTGTCGATCCCGTACGCCATCGACGAGATCGAGCCGCTGCTCACGGCGATCAAGTGACGACCGGTCCCGTGGGACGGCAGGCCGTCCCGCGGGACCCCCACCGACGCACCCCCAGGGAAAGGCCACTTCGTACGATGTTTGACGACGAGTCGGACCGGGTGCCGGCCGCCGGGATCGCCCTCACCGGCGGGCAGTCCGGCATCTGGCTGGCCCAGCAGATGGATCCGGACAGCTCCGCCTACAACATCGTCTACACGCTCGACCTCAGACGCGGTACGACGGACGGCGGCAGCGGCACCGGAGTGGACCTCGACCGCCTCGCCGGCGCCATCCGCCGGGCCGTCGAGGAGACCGAGTGCCTGCGGGTGTCCGTCGTCGCCGGTGACGACGGGCCGCGGCAGCTGCCCCACGCCCTCCCCGTCGACGTCCGTGTCGTCGACCTGCGGGACGCGGCCGACCCCGAGGAGGCCGCCGCCGCGTGGATCGCCGCGGACCGGGAGCGGCCCGTCGACCTCGCTCGGGACCCGCTCACCGCCCACGCGCTGCTGAGGCTCTCCGACGACCGGGTGCTCTGGTCCCAGCGCCACCACCACATCGCCGTCGACGGCCGGGGCGTCACCCTCCTCACCCGCCGGGCCGGCGAGCTCTACACGCTGAGGGAGGGGGCCCCCGCGCCCCGCGAACGGTCCCTCGCCCGCCTCGTCGCCGCCGACCGGGCGTACCGTGCCTCCGCGCGGTACGCGACGGACCGGGCCTGGTGGGCGGAGCGGATGGCGGGCCGGACCGAGCCCGTCCGGCTCGTCGAGCGCGCCGCCGTCCCGATGACCCGCCGGCTGAGGCACACCACCGAGCTGCCCGCGCGCACCCTCGACCGACTGGAGGCCGTCGCCCGGAGCGCCGGCGTCCGGCCCTCCCGCGTGATGGTCGCGGCCGTCGCCGCCTACCTCCACCGCGTCAGCGGCGAACAGGACCTCGTCCTCGGCCTGCCCGTCACCGCACGACAGGACGAGGTGTCCGCGGCCGTCCCCGGCATGGTGTCGAACGTCGTCCCGCTGCGGCTGTCCGTCCGTCCCGGCGCCACCGTCGCCGAGCTCGTGGCACAGGCGGCGACCGCGATCGCCGACGCCGTCGCCCACGGGCGCTACCGCGCCGAGGACCTCGCCAAGGACCTGGGCCTCGTCGACGGCGTGCCGGAGCTCGTCGGCCCGACCGTCAACGTCCTGCCGCGCACCGACGACCTGCGGTTCGCCGACCACGAGACCGCCCTGCGTCCCGATTGGCTCGGCCCGGTCAGCGACCTGGCGTTCGGCTTCGCCGAGACCACGGGCGACCGGAGTGACCGGAGCGACCGGGACGAGCAGAGTGACCGAAGTAGCCAGACTGACCTGAGTGACCTGAGTGACCAGGGCGGCTTGAGCGACCGGGGCGGCCGGGGTGTCACCCTCCACCTCGACGTGGACGCGGACGTCTGCGACGAGGCCGCGCTCGGCGAGCACGAGCGCCGATTCCTCGCCCTCCTGGATGCCTTCGCCGAGGACCCCGACCGCCCCCTCGGCCGCATCGACCTCACCACCGAGGTCGAACGCGCCCTCGTGCTGGACGAGTTCGGCGTCGCCCCGCGCGAGGTGGAGGACCTCTCCTGGCCCGCCGCCTTCCAGCGCCAGGTCCGCCGCACGCCCGAGGCCGTCGCCCTCGTGTGCGAGGACGAGGAGATGACGTACGCCGAGCTCGACGGCGCCGCCAACCGGCTCGCCCGGCTCCTCGCGGCCCGCGGCGCAGGTACCGGGGACGTGGTCGCGGTGGCCCTGCCCCGCTCGCCGGAGCTCGTGGTGGCCCTCCTCGCCGTGCTGAAGACCGGCGCCGCCTACCTGCCGCTGGACGCCGACCACCCTCGCGACCGCCTCGCCCACATGCTCTCCGACTCCGGCGCCCGCACCGTCGTCACCGTGCGCGAACTCGCCGGAGAGCTGCCGGAGCCGCACGCGGTCACGCACCTGGTGCTCGACGACCCGGACACCGCGCGGGCCCGCGCCGCGCAGGCGGACACCGACCCGGGCGCGGACATCGCCCTCGACGCGGCCGCGTACGTCATCTACACCTCCGGCTCGACGGGCCGCCCCAAGGGCGTCGTCGTCCCGCACGACGGCGTGGGCAGTCTCGTCGCGACCGCGACCGACCGGATCGGCATCACCGCCGACAGCCGGGTCGTGCAGTTCGCCTCCGTCGGATTCGACGTGACCGTGTGGGACCTGATCATGTCGCTGTGCGTCGGCGGCCGGATCGTCCTCGTCCCCGCCGAGCGCCGCGTGGCCGGCCCCGCGCTCACCGACTACATCGCGCGCCACCGCGCCACCCACATGATCCTGCCGCCGTCGCTCGTCTCGGCGCTGCCCCAGGAGTGCGAACTCCCCGAAGGCGCCGTCCTCGTCGTCGGCACCGAGGCGGTACCCGCCGAACTCGTCGCCCGCTGGGGCGGCCGGGTCCGGGTCGTCGTCGCGTACGGACTCACCGAGGCGAGCGTCAACTCCACGCTCTGGCCCGCCGACCCCGGCCGGCCCGGTCCGGCGCCCATCGGCCGGCCCGACCCCAACACCCGCGCCTACGTGCTCGACACGGCCCTGCGCCCCGTCCCCGTCGGCGCCGAGGGCGAGTTGTACGTGGCAGGGCGCGGCCTCGCGCGCGGCTACCTGGGGCGCCCCGGCCTGACGTCCGAACGGTTCGTCGCCGACCCGTACGGGCCGCCGGGCACCCGGATGTACCGCACCGGCGACCGCGTCCGCTGGGGCGCCGACGGCAACCTGGAGTTCCTCGGCCGCGCGGACGGCCAGCTCAAGATCCGCGGCCACCGCATCGAGCCGGGCGAGATCGAGAGCGCCTTCATGGCCTGCCCGGGCATCGCCCAGGCCGCCGTCCTCGCCCGTGAGGACCACCGCGGCGTCAAGCGCCTCGTCGCCTACCTCGTCCCCGAGGAGGCAGGCGCGGACGCCGAAGCGGCCGTGGCCGCCGCGCGCGCCCACGTCGCCGGCACACTGCCCGACGCCATGGTGCCCTCGGCCGTCGTCGTCCTCGACCGGCCGCTCCCGCTGACCCCCAACGGCAAGCTGGCGGGCAAGGACCTGCCCGAGCCCCGGTGGACCGCCGTGACCGGCGCCGACACTCCCGGCACCCCGGCCGAGACCGCGCTCGCCGCACTCTTCGCCGACGTCCTCGGCCTGCCCGCCGTCGGCGTCCACGACAGCTTCTTCGAGCTGGGCGGCGACAGCATCGTCGCCATCCAGCTGGTCAACCGCGCCCGCGACGCCGGACTCGCGCTCACTCCCCGCGAGGTGTTCCGGCACCGGACCGTGGCGGCGCTCGCCCGGGTCGCACGCCCGGCCGCCGCGGCCCCGGCGCACCGGGAGCGCCTCGACGAGGACGCCCTGCCGGTCTCCCCGCTCCAGGAAGGCTTCTTCTTCCACGCGCGCTACGACAACGGGGCCGGGGACCTCTACCTCGTCCAGGAACTCCTCGACCTCGCCGGGCCCGTCCACCCGGACCGGCTGCGCCGCTCCCTCCAGCTGCTCCTCGACCGGCACCCGCTGCTCCGCGCGGCCTTCCGCCAGCTGCCCGACGGCGAGGTGGTCCAGCGCCTGGCGGACCGCGCGACCCTGCCGTGGCGCGAGGCCGACACCGCCGACACCGGCCTCGACGAGCTCCTGCGCGCCGACCGCGCCACACCGTTCGACCTGGACCGGCCGCCGCTCCTGCGCGCCACCCTCATCAGGGACGGGGAGCGCCACCGGCTCCTCCTCACCCTCCACCACATCGTCGCCGACGGCTGGTCCGTCGCCGTGCTGCTGCGCGAGCTCACCGCCGCCCACCAGGACGCCGTCCTGCCGGAGCCCGTCGCCCCGGAGCCGTACCTGGCCTGGCTCGCGGGCCGGGACCGGGACGCCGCACGCGCGGCCTGGCGCCGGGCGCTCGACGGGCTCGCCGGACCCACCCGGCTCCCCGGGCCGCCGCCGGCGGAAGGCGTCGCGGCCGCGCCCGAGCGCGTGGACACCCGGCTGCCGCGGGAACTGACCGACGAACTCGCCGCCTACGCCCGTGGCCACGGGCTGACCCTGAGCACCGTCCTGCACGGCCTGTGGGGTCTCCTTCTCGGCGGGCTGACCGGAAGCCGCGACGTCGTCTTCGGCACCACGGTCTCCGGGCGGACCACGGAGGTCGCGGGTCTGGACTCCGCGGTGGGCCTCTTCGTCAACACGGTTCCGGCGCGGGTGACCCTGCGGGCCGAGGAGTCGCTCACCGGACTGCTGCGGCGCGTCCAGGACGAGCACGCCGCCCTCCTCGACCACCAGCACCTCGGCCTCGCCGACATCCAGCGGATCGCGGGCGGCGGCGAACTCTTCGACACGCTCGTGGTACTGGAGAACTACCCGACCGGCTCTCCGGACGTCGGAGGGCCGGCGGGGGAGCAGCCCGACGGGCTGCGGATCACCGGCGCCGAGGTGTTCGACGCTGTCCACTACCCGCTCGCGCTCGTCGTCGAACCCGCCGCCGACGGGTTGCTGCTGCGGTTCAAGCACGACGCCGCGCGGCTCGACGGGGTCGCCGTGGCCGTCCTCGCCGGCCGGTTCGTGTCCCTGCTGCGGACCGCGGTCGCCGAACCCGACCGCCCGGTGGGCCGCACCGACCTGCTCTCCGACCGCGAGCGCGAGCACCTCGTCGAGCTCAACGCCACGGCGCACCCGGTGCCCGACGCGACGATCGCCTCGCTCTTCGCGGCGCGGGTGGCGGACACCCCCGGCGCCCCGGCCGTCGTCTTCGAGGACACCACTCTCACGTACGCGGAACTCGACCACCGCGCGGAGGAGTTGGCCCGGCGCCTGCGGGCGCGCGGCGCCGGAACCGAGGAGTACGTCGCCGTCGCGGTGCCGCGCTCGGCCGAGCTGATGGTGGCGCTCCTCGGCGTCCTCAAGGCAGGCGCCGCATACCTGCCCGTGGACCTCGACTACCCCGCCGACCGTGTCGCGTTCATGCTCGCCGACTCGGGTGCGCGGACCGTCGTCACGACGGCGGCGGCGGCCGAGCGGCTGCCCGCCGTGCCGGGCCTCGCCCACGTCGTCGTCGGTGCGAAGGGGCCGGACGCGCCGGAGGAACCGGGAGGTCCGCACCGGGCCGACGACGCACCCGCCCGGCCTGCGGGCCCCGACCACCCCGCGTACCTGATCTACACCTCGGGTTCCACCGGCCGCCCCAAGGGCGTCTCCGTCACCCACCGGGCCGTCGTGAACCGACTGGCCTGGATGCAGGGCCGGTACGGGCTGCACGCCGACGACCGGGTGCTGCAGAAGACCCCGTCGAGCTTCGACGTGTCGGTGTGGGAGTTCTTCTGGGCGCTGACCGAGGGCGCGGCCGTCGTCCTCGCCCGCCCCGACGGCCACCGCGACCCCGCCCAGCTGGCCCGCCTGATCGAGGACCGGCGCGTCACCACGGCGCACTTCGTGCCCTCGATGCTGGCCGCGTTCGTCCAGGCCATGGAGGCCGACAGCGGGGACCCCGGGTGGGCGAGGAGCCTGCGCCGGGTGTTCTGCAGCGGCGAGGCGCTGAGCGGCGCCGACGCGCGGCGCTGGTCGGACCTCACCGGACGCTCAGGCCGGACACCCGTCCCGCTGCACAACCTGTACGGCCCCACCGAAGCGGCCGTGGACGTCACGTACTTCCCGTACGAGGGCGCCGACGAGCCGGCGGTCCCCATCGGCCGGCCCGTGTGGAACACCCGGCTGCACGTCCTGGACCCGTTCCTGCGACCGGTGCCGGACGGCGTGCCCGGCGAGCTGTACCTCGCGGGCGTCCAGCTGGCGCGGGGCTACCACGGGCGGCCGGGACTGACCGCCGAACGGTTCGTGGCCGACCCGTCCGGTGCGCCGGGAGAGCGGATGTACCGCACCGGGGACCTGGTGTGCCGCCGCCCCGACGGCGCCGTCGAGTACCTCGGCCGCACCGACCGCCAGGTCAAGATCCGCGGCAACCGCATCGAGCCGGGCGAGATCGAGGCCGTCCTCGCGGCCCTCCCCGGCATCGCCCGCGCGGCCGTGACCGTCCGGGACGGCGCCCTCGTCGGGTACGCCGTCCCCGCATCCGGAGCCGCCCCGGACGGCGGGGCGCTGCACGCGGCGCTCGCCGACGCGCTGCCCGCGCCCCTCGTGCCCGGCGCCGTCGTCGTCATCGACGCGCTGCCCCTGACGCCCAGCGGCAAGCTGGACCAGAACGCCCTGCCCTCACCCAAACGCGCCCCGCGAGCGGGCGGCCGCGCGCCGTCCGACGCCCGCGAGCGCGCCCTGTGCGCGATCTTCGCCGACGTCCTCGGAGTGTCGGGGATCGGCGTGGACGACGACTTCTTCGTCCTCGGCGGCGACAGTCTCGGCTCCATCGTCGTCGCCACACGGGCCCGCGAGCAGGGGCTGGCACTCAGCCCGCGCGACGTGTTCGTGTGCCGTACCCCCGCCGCCCTCGCCGTCGCGGCCGCGCGGACCGCTGCCGACGAGGCCGCGCGGACCGTCGCCGTCGCGGCCGCGGGGACCGCCCCGGCCGACGCGCCCACCCTCCCCGACCCGACACCCCAGACAGCCGAGGTACCCGTGCACCAGGACGGCGTGACCGTCTCCGCCTCCGACGCCGGACAGGCCGCCGCCGCGCTCCAGGCCGTCCTGGCCCTCCAGCAGCAGTCCGGCGCGGCCGTCGACCCCGCCCTCAAGGCGCTGCTCGACCGGTTGAGCGCCGCCGCGCCCCCCGAACCCCCGGCCCCCGCCCCGCTCGGCGGGCTCGTCCTCACCGCGGAGGAGCGCGCACGCGTGCGCGCCGCCGCCGGGCGCGCGGTCACGGACGTCTGGCCGCTCTCCCCGCTCCAGGAGGGCATGTACTTTCACGCCGGCTACGACGCGGGGGACGCGCTCGACGTCTACCAGTCCCAGGAGACCCTGGACTTCGACCGCCGGGTCGACGCCGGGCGGCTGCGGGCCGCCTGCCGGACCCTGCTCGCCCGCAACACCGGTCTGCGCGCCGGGTTCACCGGCGACGGACTGCCCCGGCCGGTGCAGTTCATCGCCGACGGCGCCGAGATCCCGCTCGTCGAGGCGGACCTGTCGGGCCTGCCCGCCGACGTGCGCCGCACCCGCATGGAGGAGCTGCTCGCCGCCGACCGCAGGCAGCGCTTCGACCTGTCCTCGGTGCCGCTGTGCCGCCTGCTCCTCATCCGCCTCGGCGACGGCCGGGACCGGCTCGTCCTCACCCATCACCTCATCCTCTGGGACGGCTGGTCCGCGTGGCTGTTCCTGGAGGAGCTGTTCACGCTGTACGAGCGGGCCGGCGACGCCACCGGGCTGGAGCCGCCCGGCTCGTACCGCGACTACCTGGCCTGGCTGGACGCCCAGGACACGGCGGCCGCCCTGGAGGCGTGGCGCGGGGCGCTCGCCGGGTTCGACGAACCCACCCTGGTCGCGCCGGCCGGCCGCGACACGGGCCCCGTCATCCCGGTGGACCACGACGCGCTGCTCGGCCGGGAGAGCAGCGACCGGCTGCGCGCCCTCGCCCGGCGGCACGGACTCACCCTGAACACCGTCCTGAACGCGGCCTGGGGCCTCGTCCTCTCGGCGATGACGGGCCGCGCCGACGTCGCCTTCGGCACGGCGGTCGCCGGACGTCCGGCGGACGTGCCGCGGGTGGCCGGCATCATCGGCATGTTCCTCAACACGGTCCCCGCCCGGGTCGCCCTCGCCCCAGGCGAGCCGCTGCTCGACCTGCTCCGGCGGATGCAGTCCGAGCGCGCGTCCGTCATGCCGTACGAGTACGTGGGTCTCGGCACCCTCCAGCAGGAGACCGGCCACCGCCGCCTCTTCGACACCCTGTTCGTGCTCCGCTCCGCCGACGGCGAGGACCGGGCGGCGGCGCTCCGGGAACGGCACGGCATCACCGGCGTGTCCAACGTGGACGGCACACACTTCCCGCTCACCCTCATCGTCACCCCCGGCGCCCGGCTGAGGGTGACGCTCGCGGCGAGGCCCGACCTGTTCGGCGCGGCGGACGCCGCCACGATCCTCGCCCGGTTCACCACCGTCCTCGACCGCGTCGGCGAGATCCTCGACGGCCCGGACGCCGCATCCGTCCGGGCCGCGGGCATCGACCTGCTCCTGCCGGAGGAGCACGCCGCACTGGCCGCGGGCCGGGAGGCCGGCCGCGAGCCGGTGCCGGACGAGACCGTCGCCGACATGCTCACGGCGCAGGTCGCCCGCACCCCCGACGCGGTGGCGCTGGTCTTCGGCGACCACGCCCTCACGTACGACGAACTCGACGCCCAGGTCAACCGGCTCGCCCGGCTGCTGCTCGCCCGCGGCGCGGGGCCCGAGACGGTGGTGGCGCTCGCGCTGCCCCGGTCCATCGAGATGGTGGTCGCGCTCTTCGCCGTCCTGCGGACCGGCGCCGCCTACCTGCCGCTCGACCTCGACCACCCGGCCGACCGGCTGCGGCTGATGGCCGAGGACACCGGACCGCTCTGCCTGGTGTCCACGGTCGCCGTCGCCCCGTCCCTGCGCCGCGCGGACGGCCCCGTCGCCCCCGAACTGCTCCTCGACGACCCGTCCGTGGCCGCCGCGCTGGCCGCGCTGTCCGGCGACGGGATCACCGACGCCGAGCGGCCCGCGTTCGCCCGCGGTGTGCCCGGACGCCTGGAGCATCCCGCGTACGTCATCTACACGTCCGGTTCGACCGGCCGCCCCAAGGGCGTCGTCACCCCCTACCGGGGACTGACGAACATGCAGCTCAACCACCAGAAGGAGATCTTCGACCCGGCGATCGCCTCGGCCGGCGGCCGGCGGCTGCGCATCGCGCACACCGTCTCCTTCGCCTTCGACATGTCCTGGGAGGAGCTGCTCTGGCTCGTCGAGGGCCACGAGGTCCACGTCTGCGACGAGGAACTCCGCCGCGACGCCGAGGCGCTGGTCGCCTACTGCGACGAGCACCGCGTCGACGTCGTCAACGTGACGCCGACCTACGCCCAACTGCTCATCGAGGAGGGCCTGCTCGACCGGGACGGGACCACCGGGAAGCACCGGCCCGCCCTCGTCCTGCTCGGCGGCGAGGCCGTCTCCGACACCGTCTGGACGCGGCTGCGCCGCACCGACGGCACCTACGGCTACAACCTCTACGGCCCCACCGAGTACACGATCAACACGCTCGGCGGCTCCACCGCCGACAGCGGGGCACCGACCGTCGGCAGGCCCATCCGCAACACCCGCGCCCACGTCCTCGACACGATGCTGCGCCCGGTCCCGCCGGGCTGCCCCGGCGAGCTGTACATCGCCGGCACCGGCCTCGCCCGCGGCTACCACGACCGGGCGGGCCTGACGGCCGAACGGTTCGTCGCCGACCCGTTCGGCGAGCCCGGGGAGCGCATGTACCGCACGGGGGACCTCGTACGGCAGCGTCCCGACGGTCTGCTCGACTTCCTCGGCCGCACCGACGACCAGGTCAAGATCCGCGGCTACCGCGTCGAACTCGGCGAGATCGCCACGGCCCTCTCCGACCACCCCGAGGTCGCCCACGCCGCCGTCGTCGTCGTGCACGAGAACGCCGGCACCAAGCGCCTGGTCGGCTACGTCGTACGGGAGGACACCGCACCGGGGGACGCCGTACGGGAGAACGCGGCACCGGCGGACGCCTCAGGGGAGGACGCCGCACCGGCGGACGCCTCACGGGCGGACGCCGTCGAGCACGCCGAGGAGGAACTGCTCCAGCGGCTGCGCGACCACGTCAGGTCCCGGCTGCCCGACTACATGGTCCCGGCCGCCCTCGTCACCGTCACGACCCTGCCGCTGACCGTCAACGGCAAGCTCGACGTCAAGGCCCTGCCCGCCCCCGACCTCACCGGCAGCGCCAGGATCCGCGCCCCCCGCACCTCGCGCGAGGAGACGCTGTGCACGCTCTTCGCGGAGGTGCTCGGCCTGGCCGAGGGCAGCGTCGGCATCGACAGCGACTTCTTCGACCTCGGCGGACACTCGCTCCTCGCCACCCGGCTCGTCAGCCGCGCCCGCACCGCCCTCGACGCCGAACTGGCCATCCGCGACCTGTTCGAGGCGCCTACCGTCGCCCAACTCGTCGAGCGCGCGGACGCCTCGCGCGGTGCCGCGCGCTCCGCCCTGACCGCCCGCACGGGCGCGGGCCGGACCGACGAACTGCCGCTGTCGCACGCCCAGCAGCGGCTGTGGGTCATCCAGCAGATCGAGTGCACCTCCGCCGCGTACAACTTCCCCCTGGTCCTGCGGCTGCACGGCGCCTTCGACCGCACGGCGTGGGGCGCCGCCCTCACCGACGTGACCGACCGTCACGAGGCCCTGCGCACGCTCATCGCCGAGCGCGACGGCCAGGCGTACCAGCGGATCCTGCCCGCCGGATCGGCCCGCGTGCCCGTGGAGCACCTGCGCGCGACCGAGGACGAGCTGCCCGGCATCGTCGACGCCGCCGTCAAGCAGCCCTTCGACCTCGCCACCGAGCTGCCGATCCGCGCCACCACCGTGGAACTCGCCCCCGACGACCACGCCGTCGTGCTGCTGCTCCACCACATCACCACCGACGAGTGGTCCGACCGCCCGTTCCTGCGCGACCTGACCGCGGCCTACACGGCCCGCCTCGGCGGAGCCGCCCCCGACCGGGAGCCGCTGCCCGTCCAGTACGCCGACTACGCCCTCTGGCAGCAGCGCCTCCTCGGCGACCCGGCCGACGACGGCAGCCTCGCCGCCCGCCAGCTCGCCCACTGGCGGACGGCCCTGGCCGGCGCCCCCGAGGAGCTGGAACTGCCCACCGACCGGCCGCGCCCCGCCCGGCCGACGTTCGCCGGGGCCGAGGTCGACATCGCCTTCGACCCCGTCGTCCACGAGGGGCTCAGGCGGCTCGCCCGCGACGCCGGCGCCAGCATGTTCATGGTGGTGCACGCGGCCGTGGCCGCCCTCCTCCACCGCCTCGGCGCGGGCACCGACATCCCGCTCGGCGCGCCCATCGCCGGGCGGGGCGACGAGGCGCTCGACGACCTGGTCGGCTTCTTCGTCAACACCCTGGTCCTGCGCACCGACCTCGGCGGCGACCCCACCTTCACCGAGCTGCTCGCCCGGGTGCGCGCGGCCGACCTGGCGGCGTTCTCGCACGCCGACGTGCCGTTCGAGGCGGTCGTGGAGACGCTCAACCCGACCCGCTCCCTCTCCCGGAACCCGCTGTTCCAGGTGATGGTCGGCCACCACGTCCGCACCGGCGACGAGCTGCGGCTGCCGGGACTCCAGGCGCGGTACATGCCGTTCCGCGTCGGCTCCGCCAAGTTCGACCTCGTGTTCAGCTTCACCGAGCACACCTCCGCCGACGGCGGCCCCGACTCCCTCGGCTGCCGCCTGGAGTTCGCCACCGAACTCTTCGACGCGGAGACCGCCCGGCTCATCGGCGAACGCCTCCGCAGGCTGGTCACGGCGCTCGTCGACGCACCCGACCAGCCGCTGTCACGGGCCCGCATCCTCACCGACGAGGAGCGCCACCAGGTCCTGGAGGGCTTCAACGGCCTGCCCCGTGCCGTCCGGGAGGAGACCTTCCCCGCGCTCTTCGCCCGGTGGGTCGCCGAACGCCCGGACGCGGTCGCCGTCGTCGAACGTTCCCGCCCGGTGACGTACGCGGGACTCGACGCCCGCGCCAACCGGATCGCCCACCTGCTCGCCGCCCGCGGCGCCGGCCCCGAAAGCGTCGTCGGCGTGGCCGTGCCGCGCTCGGTCGACATGGTCGCCACGGTGCTCGCCGCGCTGAAGCTGGGCGCCGCGTTCCTCCCGCTCGACCTCGTCCACCCCGGCGACCGCCTCACGTACATGATCGAGAACTCGGGCACGGCCGTCGTGGTCGGCACGGAACCGGTCGCCGGCAAGATCCCGGACGTCCCGGGCGTCCCCGTGATCCTGCTCGACGCCCCGGACACCGCCGCGGCACTCGGCACCGGCCCCGACACGCCGCCGGCCGCCGCACCGGTCGCCCTGGACCAGGCCGCGTACGTGATCTACACCTCCGGCTCGACCGGCCGCCCCAAGGGGGTCGTCGTCCCGCACGAGGGCATCGCCAGCCTGGTCGCCACCGCCGTCGACCGGATGGGCCTGCGGCACGACAGCCACGTCCTCCAGTTCGCCTCGATCGGCTTCGACGTCTTCGCCTTCGAACTGGCGATGGCGCTCTGCCACGGCGGACGGCTCGTCCTCGTCGGCGACGAGGCCAGGGTCGCGGGACCCGCCCTCACCGACTTCCTCGCGGAGCAGCGGATCACCCACATGATCCTGCCGCCGTCGCTGATGTCCGCGCTGCCCCCGGGCTGCGCGCTCCCCGACGGCTCCACTGTCCTGGTCGGCACCGAGACGGTCCCGCCGGACCTGTTCGAGCGGTTCGGTGCCACGGCGCACCTGATCTGCGCCTACGGACTCACCGAGGCGACCGTCAACTCGACCCTGTGGCCGGCCCGCGAACACGGCGGCCGGGCCCCCGGCCGGGTCCCGATCGGCCGCCCCGACCCCAACACCCGCTGCTACGTACTCGACGAGCACCTGCGGCCGGTGCCGCCCGGCGTGACCGGCGAACTGTACGTGGCCGGGCGCGGCCTCGCCCGCGGCTACCTCGGGCAGCCGGGGCTCAGCGCGCAGCGGTTCGTCGCCGACCCGTTCGGCCCGCCCGGCAGCCGCATGTACCGCACCGGCGACCGCGCCCGCTGGCGCGCCGACGGCAACCTCGACTTCCTCGGGCGGGTCGACACCCAGGTGAAGATCCGCGGCTTCCGCATCGAACTCGGCGAGATCGAGGCCGCGCTCGCCGGCCACCCGTCGGTCGCCCAGGCCGCCGTCCTGCCCGACCGCGACGGCGACATCGTCCGCCTCGTCGGCTACGCCGTCCCCGAGACCGGACCGGGCGCGCCGGAAGAACTCGACCCGCGGGAACTGCGCGCCCATGTCGCCGCGCGGCTGCCCGAGTACATGGTCCCCGCCCTCGTCGTCCCGCTGGCCGGGCCGCTGCCGCTGACACCCAACGGCAAGCTGGACCGCAGGGCGCTGCCCGCACCGGACTGGTCGGGGATGACCGGCGACGCGCGGCCGGCGACGGCGACCCAGGCCCGGCTCGCCGGACTGTTCCGCGAGATCCTCCGGCTGGACGATGTCGGCGTCCACGACAGCTTCTTCGCACTCGGCGGCCACTCGATGGCCGCGATGCGCCTCCTCGGCCGGATCCGCACCGAGTTCGGCGCCGAACTGAGCATCCGGGACGTCTTCGACGCCCTCACCGTCGCCGGCATCGCCGGCAAGCTCGACGGCGCGTCCGCCGCACGCCCCGCGCTGCGGCCCGGGGACACGGCGGCCCACGGGGACGACGGACTGCCGGTCGCGCCCGTCCAGCAGGGGCAGTGGCAGGCGTACCGGCGCGGTCCCGGCTTCGACCACACACTGGTGCTCCGCTCGCCCGGCGGGCTCGACGCCGAGGCCCTCGCGGCGGCGCTCACCGACGTGACGGACCGCCACGAACCCCTGCGCACGGCCTTCGCCGAACGCGACGGCCGGCCCGTCCACCGGGCCGCCCCGGCCCCGACCCTCACCGTGGAGCGGTGCGAGGACCTCGACGCCCGGCCGGCCGAACTCGCCGCGGAGGCACCGGACCTGGAGCGGGAAGCCCCGCTGCGCGTCCGGCTGCTCACCGGCCCGGACGGGGCACAGGCCGTCGTCCTGACCCTCCACTACCTCGCCGTGGACGAATGGTCCGTGGTCCCCCTGCTCCGCGACCTCACCACGGCCTACGGCGCCCGAGCGGACGGCCGGGCCCCCGACTGGCGCCCGCTGCCGGTGACGTACGCCGACTACACCCGCTGGGCCCACCGGGTCCTCGGCGACCTCGACGACCCCGACAGCCGGGGCGGGCGGCAGCTCGCCTACTGGCGGCGGACACTCGCCGACGTCCCGGGCGAACTCGCGCTGCCCGCCGACGTCCCCGGCGAACTCGCGCCGCCGGCCGATGCGCCGCTCCCGGCCGCCGCCGGCACCGGTGCACGCCAGCCGGCGGGACACGTCGGCTTCGTCCTCGACGAAGCCCTGCACGCGGACGTCGACCGGCTCGCCGCCGCCACCGGCACCAGCATGTTCATGGTGCTCCACTCGGCCCTCGCCGCCCTCCTCACCGCCCACGGCGCCGGCACCGACCTGCCCGTCGGCACGATGGTCGCCGGACGCACCGACGACCGCCTCGCCGACCTCGTCGGCTGCTTCTTCAACACCGTCCTGCTGCGCACCGACACCGCGGGCGACCCGACCTTCGCCGAACTCCTGCGCCGCGTACGGGAGACCACGCTCAGCGCCCTCGACCGCCAGGAGGTCCCCTTCGACGAGGTGGTCCGGGCCGCCGGGCTGCGGCCCGACGGACCCCAGGTCATGGTGATCCACCACGAGCAGGCCGACCTCGGCCCTCTGGAAGGCGGGGTGGGCACCCTCCAGGCCCTCCCGACCGGCGCTGCACGGGCGGAGCTCACCCTGAGCTTCCACGAGCCGCGCGGCGAAGGAGCCGTGCACTGCGCGCTGATCCACGCGACCGGGCGGCTCGGCGCGGCGAAGGCCCGCCGGCTCGCCGACGAACTCCAGGCCCTGCTGCGTACGGTGGCGGCCGATCCCGAGCAGCCGCTCTCCGAGCTGTTCCCCGTCACATCCACGAGGAGTGAGAACGCATGACGACCAACCCCTTCGAGGACCCTCAGGGCCGCTTCCTGGTTCTGGCGAACGAGGAGAACCAGCACTCGCTGTGGCCCTCCTTCGCCGCCGTCCCCGCGGGCTGGCGGACCGTCTTCGGCGAGGACACCCGTGACGCGTGCCTCGCCTACGTCGAGTCCCACTGGACCGACCTCCGCCCGGCGAGCCTCATCGCCCGCCAGGGCTGACCCGCCCAGCACACAGACGGCCGCCCGCGGGGAACCTCCCCGCGGGCCGCCGTGCGCGTACGACGATCCGGTTCGTACGGATTCCTCTCCCGCCCGTCCGACCGACAGGCCCGGTCGGGGCGACCGGGCCTCCCTGAACTACCGGACCGACGGGACCGATTCGGCCGCCCCGGCCGACCGCCCGGCCGGACCTGAAGGACCGACCGAGGGACCGATTCGACGGCCCCCGGCCGCCCCGACCGGCTCAGGCCGTCGGTGGTGTCAGCGCGTCGGCGTCCGGGGCCGGACGGGGAACGCGCTCCGTGGGTTCGCGGCGGCTGTCGGACCAGGCGGCCCACAGGTCGGCGTACCGCCCACCCACCGCGACGAGCTCCGCGTGGGTGCCGGTCTCGACGACCCGGCCGCGGTCGAGGACGACGATCCGGTCGGCGGTCGCGGCCTGGGGGAGGCGGTGGGCGACGACCAGACCCGTACGGCCCTCCAGGGCGCGGGCGGCGGCCTGCTCCAGGACGCGGGCGCCGGCGCTGCCCGCGTCGGCCGTGGCCTCGTCGAGCAGGGCGACGGGCGGGTCGGCGAGGACCAGCCGGGCCAGCGCGAGGTGCTGGGCCTGGGTCACGGTCAGGCGGTGGCCGCCCTCGCCGACGACGGTGGCCAGGCCCTCGGGGAGCGCCTCCGCCCACTCCAGGGCGCCCACCCGGTCCAGGGCCGCGCGCAGGGTCGCGTCGTCGGCGTCCGGCCTGGCGAGGCGGAGGTCCTCGGCGAGCGGCCCGGCGAAGACGTGCACCTCCTGGCTGATGAGGCTCACCGCCCGGCGGACCCCGGCAGGGCCCAGCTTCGCGGCGTCGACCCCGCCGAGCCTGATCGAGCCGGTGGTCGGCTCGTGGACCCCGGCGATGACCTTGGCGAGGGTGGTCTTGCCCGCCCCGCTGGCCCCCACCAGCGCCACCCGTTCCCCGTCGCGCACCTGGAGGTCGATCGCGTGCAGGACGGGCGTGCCGGTGCCGTACGCGTGACCGACCCCGCTCACCCCGACCGAGCCGTCGGCGGGGGCCGCGGTTCCCTCCGGCGCGCGCTCGGCGGGGAGGGCGGAGACGCCGACCAGGCGGGCGAAGCTCGCGCCGGCGGACTGCGCGTCGTCCAGGAGGAACAGGGTCGCGTTGACCGGGTTGAAGAGACTGTGGAAGTACAGCGCGGCGGCCGTGGCCGTACCGAGGCTGACGGCGCCGCGGTCGACCAGGACGAAGCCGGTGGCGAGCATCGCGGCGAGGCCGACGAACTCGGCGAGGTTCAGCCGGGAGAAGAACCCGGTGACGATGTGGATGCCCCGCAGGCCGAGGTCGCGCGCGGCCTCCGAGCGCCGCTCCAGGAGGCCGGTGTGGGGAGGGCCGAGACGGAACGCGCGGACGGTCCGCGCACCGCCGACGCTGTCGAGCAGCTGGTGCTGCAACGCGCCGGTGGCGACGCGGTGTTCGCCGTACACGGGGGCGGCGCGGCGCAGGTACCAGCGGACCGAGAGCACCTGGACCGGCGTGGCGAGCAACGCGGCGAGGAGGAACCGCCAGTCGAGGAAGGCGAGTCCGGCGAAGGTGAGCACGATGGTCAGCGCGGAGCGGCTGAACTCGGGCAGCGCCTGGCGCACCGACTTCGCGATCACGGTCACGTCGCTGGTCACCCGGGAGACGAGGTCCCCGGAGCCGGCCGCCTCGACGCGTTCCAGCGGGAGTCGCAGCGCCCGCTCGATGAACTGCTCGCGCAGCACGGCCAGTACGGTCTCGCCGAGGCGGGCGACGAGGGTGCTGCCGAGGGCGGCGGCCGCGCCCCGCACCACCGCGACGGCGATGAGCAGGACGAGCGGCAGGGTCAGGGCCGCCGCGCCCCGCCGCTCCACCACCAGGTCGACGATGTGGCCGAGCAGCGGTGCGGTCAGCAGGCCGATGCCGGTTCCGGCGACCAGGACGGCGAGCGCGGCGCCGGCGAGGAGCCGGTGGCCGTGCAGCATGGTGCGGAGCGCCGTGAGGGACTCGGCGCCGGTGGCGGTGGGCAGGAGCGCGCGGTCCTGGGGGCCGGTGCTCATGGTCTGTTCCGTCTCCGTCACGCGTCGTTCCTCATGGGTCGTCCCTCGTGCCTCGTCCGTGTCCGTGTAGGTGTCCGTGCCCGTATCGGTGTCCTTGCCGGTGCCTGCACTCGTACTCGCGTCCGTGGCCGCGTCCGTGGAGGTCATGCCAGCACCGTCGCGCGGTAGGCGGCGTCGGCGGCGAGGAGTTCGTCGTGGTGGCCGTCGGCCCGTACGGCCCCGTCGTCGAGGACCACCACGCGGTCGGTCACGGCCAGGAGCGCGGGGCTGGTGGTGACGAGGACGGTGGTGCGGTCGCGCCGCAGCTCGCGCAGCCGGCTCGCGATCCGGGATTCGGTGACGGTGTCGACGGCGGTGGTCGGGTCGTGCAGGACGAGGACGGGCCGGTCGGCGGCGAGCGCCCTGGCCAGGGCCACGCGCTGCCGCTGGCCGCCGGAGAGGGACCGGCCGCGTTCGGCGAGGAGGGTGTTCCCGCCGTCGGGGAGCAGCTGGGCCACGTCGTCGGCCGCCGAGGCCCGGAGGGCGCGGTCGACGGCCGCCGGGTCGTCGTCCGCTCCGGCCCGGACGTTCTCCAGGAGCGTGGTCTCGAACAGGTCCGCGTCGTGGTGGGCGACCAGGACCGTCCGGCGCAGCGCGTCGGGGTCGAGGGTGGCCAGGGCCACTCCGTCGAGCGCGACCGTGCCCCGGTCGGGGTCCCTCTCCCGGGCCAGGCAGAGCAGCAGGTCGGCGGCGGCGGCCGGGTCCGCGGTGACGACTCCGGTCAGGCTGCCGGCGGGCAGGTCGAGGTCCACGTCCCGCAGCGCGCCGAGCGACACCCCGCGCAGGGTGAGGCGGCCGGCGGCCGGGGCGGCCGGAACGGCGTCGCCGCCCTCGACGGTGACGGGGGAGGCGAGGACGTCGGCGATCCGCCGGGCCGAGGCCCGCCCTTGGGCGAGCTCGGCGTTGACGTACGTGAGCAGCTGGAACGGCCCGAGGAGGAACTGGGCGAGGCCCACGGCCGCCACGAGATCGCCCACACTGATGCTGCCGTCCATCGCGAGGTAGGCGCCCACGAGGCCGATCACGGCGATGAACACACCGGTCAGCGCGAGGATCGCGCCCTCGTGTCCGGCGCGGCTGCGGGCCGCGCGCAGGGCGGCGGCCAGCGAGTCGCGGCTCGTGGTGCGGTAGCGGGCGACGGCCGCCGACTCCGCGCCCATGCCCTTGAGGACGCGGAGCCCCGCGACCAGGTCGGCGGCGATGCCCGAGGCGTGGGCGGCGCGCTCCTGCTCGGTCTCGCTGCGGCGTTCGAGGGGCCGGCTGATGCGGTGGCCGAGCCAGAGCAGCGGGGGGATGCCGAGCAGGACGAGGAGGCCGAGCGGTACGGAGATCCTGAGCAGGGCGACGGCGCTGATCACGAGGGCGGCGACGGCGGACACCCCGTACGACAGGACGGTGGCCACCGAGCCCACCCGGCGGGCGTCGTTGGTGGCGATGCTGGTGAGGGCGCCGGGCAGCCGGTTCGCGTCGGCGCCGCCCCGGGGGTCGAGCACCCGGGCGGCCAGTTCCATCCGGAGCCGGTGCGCGGCGAGTTCGCCGGTGCCCTCGGTGATCCTGGCGCTCGTGCGGTAGCACGTGGACAGGACGAGGAAGAGGACGGCGAGGACCAGCAGCCAGCGCAACAGCGAGGCGGAGGAGCCGGTGGCCACCGCCGAGTCGATGACGACGCCGATGACCACCGGGACCAGTGCCTCGCAGCCCTGGTGGGTCATGCCGAGCAGGGACGCGGCGATGACGCGGCCGCGTTGCTCTCTGATCGCCCGTCGGAGGACAAGTCCCCCTGTCGGTGCGCCCGTTGGCATCAGCATCCTCCACGGAGACGTAGCGATTGGTTAGGTAAGCCTACTCTCACCTGGCGCCCTGGAGGTGGGGTCGAGAGGAGGTTCGAGGTGCTCGCGCGCGGCCTTCGGTGCGGGCCGGCGTCGCGCGTTGACCGGTCGATCGTGTTCGGTTAGCCTCACCTAAGTATCGGCCCGTCAGTTCTCTCCGACGGGTTGCGCCCGAAGCCCCAACTGCCGCCAGGGGAGCTGTCGTTGTCCGTCCAGTCCCGTGCACCCCGGGTGACGTCCGGAACCCACGACGACGGCCGGACCGGGAGACCCGAGCCACCTCGCGCCGGCCGCGCCGCAACGGCCCTCCGCGGCCTGGGCCTGGTCGCGGCCGCCGGGGCGCTGGTGCTCGTCGCGCTCCTCAGCGTGTGGGTCGGCACCCGGGGCATCCCCTTCACCGCCACCTGGGACGCCCTGTGGCACCCCGACGGGTCGGAGACGTCGGTGATCATCCACGACTACCGCGTCCCGCGCACGATCCTCGGCACCCTCGTCGGCGCCGCACTCGGCCTCTCCGGCGCCCTCATGCAGGCCCTGACGCGCAATCCGCTCGCCGACCCCGGCATGCTCGGCGTCAACCTGGGCGCCTCCGTCGGCGTGGTGGTGGCCATCGCGTTCTTCGGGATCGCCGCCCCGCTCGGCTACGTCTGGTTCGCCCTCGCCGGCGCCGCTGCGGCCTCCGTCGGCGTGTACCTCCTCGGCTCCTCCGGCCGGAAACTCGCCTCGCCCGAGCGGCTCGTCGTCGCCGGCGCCTCCGTCACGGCCGTGCTCTACGCCTTCAACTGGGCGGTGCTGCTGCTCGATCCGAGGGCTTTCGACCAGTTCCGCTTCTGGACCGTCGGATCCCTGGCCGGCCGCTCCCACGACATCGTCCTCATGATCCTGCCCTTCATCGGCGTGGGCCTGCTCCTCGCCCTCCTCCTGGCCCCCTCCCTCAACGCCCTGGCGATGGGCGACCAGTTGGGCCGGGCGCTCGGCGTGAACGTCGGCCGCACCCGTGCCCTGGGCGCCGTCGCCGTCATGCTGCTGTGCGGCGCCGCCACCGCCGCCGCCGGACCCATCGGCTTCGTCGGCCTCGCCGTCCCGCACGTCGCCCGGTTCGTCGTCGGCCCCGACCAGCGCTGGGTGTTCGCGTACTCCATGCTGCTCGCGCCCGTCCTCCTGCTCGGCGCGGACGTGCTCGGCCGGGTGCTCGGCGCCCCGGGCGAGGTGCAGGTCGGCATCGTCACCGCCTTCCTCGGCGCCCCCCTGTTCATCGCCCTGTGCCGCCGCCGAAAGCTGGTCATGCTGTGACTGCCGTACGGGGGCCGAAGACCCCCACGCCGGAACCCCCGCCCGGAACCGCCCCGGGACCGACGGCCGAGGCGACGCCCGGACCCGCGCCCGCGACCGCGCCGGGCACCGGGCGGCCGCCGCGGGTCGTCACCGGCCGTCTCGTCCGCACCCGCTCGGGCGGTCTCTCCGTGCTGGTGCGGGGCCGCGCGGCCGCCGTCACCGCCGGGCTCCTCGCCGCGCTCGTCGCCGTCATGGGCGTCAGCCTCACCACCGGCGACTTCGACCTGTCCGTGGGCGAGGTCGTCCGGGCGCTGACCGGAGACGAGTCCGGACCCGCCGACTTCGTCGTCAACACCCTGCGCATGCCCCGCCTCGTGACCGCGCTGTGCGTCGGGGCCGCGCTCGCGGTGAGCGGCGCCATCCTGCAGAGCATCACGGGCAACCCCCTCGGCAGCCCCGACATCATCGGCTTCACCAACGGCTCGGCCGTGGGCGCCCTCGTCGTGATCGTCGTCCTGCACGGCAGCATGACCCAGATCGCCGTCGGCGCCCTGGCCGGGGGCCTCGCCACCGCCCTCGCCGTCCACCTCCTCATGCTCGGCAGGGGAATCCAGGGCTTCCGGCTGGTCGTCGTCGGCATCGGCGTCAGCGCGCTGCTCCTCGCGGTCAACTCGTACCTGATCACCCGGGCCACCTTCCAGGAAGCCCTGGAGGCACAGGCATGGCTGATCGGCAGCCTCGGCAACCGGCTGTGGACGCACGCCCAGGCCATCGGCCTCGCCGTCGCCGTCCTGCTGCCGCTCGCCCTCCTCCTCTCCCGCCGCCTCGCCATGGTCGAGATGGGCGACACCACCGCCATGGCCCTCGGCGTCGACGTGGCCCGCACCCGCACTGTGCTGCTCCTCGTCGCCGTCGCCCTGGCCGCGTTCGCCACCGCCGTCACCGGCCCCATCTGGTTCGTCGCCCTCGCGGCGCCCCAGGTGGCCCGCCGGCTCACCCGGTCCGCCGGGCCGGCCCTGCTGCCGTCCGCCCTCATGGGCGCGGTCATGCTCGCCGTCAGCGACCTCGCCGTCCAGCGCCTGTTCGCGCCCGCGCTCCTCCCGGTGGGCACCGCGACCGGCTGCGTCGGCGGGCTCTACCTCGTCTGTCTCCTGGTCACCGAGTCGCGAAAGAGCCGCGCATGACTGCAACCGACCCTTCCGTCCCCCGCCTGCGCGCCGAGAACCTGACCCTCTCCTACGACCGGCGGACCGTGGCGACCGGCCTCGGCGTCGACATCCCCGACCGCTCCTTCACCGTGATCGTCGGACCGAACGCCTGCGGCAAGTCCACCCTCCTCACCGCCCTCGCCCGGATGCTCAGGCCCCGCGCCGGACAGGTCTACCTCGACGGCGCCGCCATCGGCTCCTACCGGTCCCGCGAGGTCGCCCGCCGGCTCGGGCTGCTCCCGCAGTCCTCGACCGCGCCCGGCGGCATCACCGTCGGCGACCTCGTGGCCCGCGGCCGCTACCCGCACCAGGGCCTGCTGAAGCAGTGGTCCGCCGACGACGAGGCGGCCGTCGTCGAGGCCATGCGGCAGACCGGCGTACTCGAACTCGCCGACCGGCCCGTCGACGACCTCTCCGGCGGCCAGCGCCAGCGCGTCTGGCTGTCGATGGTCCTCGCCCAGCAGACCCCGATCCTCCTCCTCGACGAGCCGACCACCTTCCTCGACATCGCCCACCAGGTCGAGGTCCTCGACCTGTGCGCCCGGCTGCACGCCCGCGACGGCCACACCGTCGTGGCCGTCCTGCACGACCTCAACCAGGCGTGCCGCTACGCCACCCACCTGATCGTCATGCGCCCCGGCGGCGTCATCGCGGCCGAGGGCGACCCGTCGACCGTCATGACCGCCGCACTGGTCGAGGACGTGTTCGGCCTGCCCTGCCGGATCATCGACGACCCGGAGACCGGCACACCGCTGATGGTGCCGGCGGCGCCCCGGCGGTACACCGGCCCCCTCGCCGACCCGGCCACCGGCACCGTGCCGGCCCCGACCCCCTGACGACGACGAACCGGACGGACCGACGATGCTCTGCACGCGGCTGACGAACGCGCACATCCTCACCATGGACCCCGACCACCCCGTCGCCCACGACCTCGGCATCTGGCGGGGCCGGATCGTCGGCCTGGACGCGGCCGTCACCTCGCTGCCCGCACGCGAGGTCGTCGACCTCCAGGGCGCCACCGTGCTGCCCGGGTTCGTCGACGCCCACGTCCACCTGGCGTGGGCCGGGCTGAAGGCCCAAACCCCCACCATCGCCCCCTGCGAACGCGTCGAGGACGTGCTCGCCGTCGTCGCGGAAGCCGCGCGCGGGCGCGCCCCCGGCTCCTGGGTCGACATCGCCGGATACGACCAGCGGGCCCTGGGACGCCACCTCACCGCCGCCGAACTCGACCGGGCCGCCGCCGGCCGGAAGGTGTTCGTCATGCACGACTCGGGCCACGCCTGCGTGGTCAACAGCGCCGTGCTCGACCTGCTGCCGCCCGACGTCCCGCACCAGGACGGCTTCCTGGCCGAGAGCGCGATGACCGCCGTACGCCGCCTCCGGCTGCTGTACTCCCAGGAGGAGCTGGCCGACGCGATCGAGCACGCCGGGCGCGCCTGTCTCGCCGAAGGCATCACCGCCTGTGCCGAGGCGGGCATCGGCGGCGGCCTCCTGGGGCACAGCCCGGTGGAACTCGGCGCCTACCAACTCCTCAGGGACCAGGGCCGGTTGCCCCTGCGGGTCCAGCTCATGCCCGCCGGCGACACCCTGCGGCCGCGAGACGCCCACGCCGACGACGGCATCCCGCGCGCCCTCGACCTCGGCCTGCGCACCGGCTTCGGCGACGACTGGCTGTCCCTGGGCGCCCTCAAGATCTACACGGACGGCGGCATGATGGCCCGCACGGCCGCGCTCACCGCCCCCTACGAGGGCACCGACCACACCGGACAGCTCCAGGACGACCCCGAGGCGCTCACCCGGTTCGTCGTGGACGGCCACCTCGCCGGCTGGCAACTGGCCGTCCACGCCATCGGCGACCGCGCCGCCGACCTCGCCCTGGACGCCCTGGAGCGCGCGCAGACGCTCCGGCCCCGCCCCGGCGCCCGGCACCGGATCGAGCACGCCGGGCTGATCCGGCCCGACCAGCTCCCGCGCTTCGCGCGGCTCGGCGTCAGCGCCGTCGTCCAGCCCAACTTCCTGCGGTACTTCGGCGACGACTACGCCGACATCATGGGCGAGGTGCGGGCGCCGTGGATGTACCGGGGCCGGGGCTTCCTCGACCACGGCGTCACCCTCGTCGGGAGCTCCGACCGGCCCGTCACCGACGGCTCCCCGCTGCGGGCGATCCAGTTCATGGTCGAGCGCGCCTCCCTCTCCGGCCGGCGCATCGGACCCGACGAGGCCGTCACCGTCGACGAGGCCCTGCGCGCCTACACCGTCGCCGGCGCGTACGCCTGCCACTGGGACGACGGCGCGGGCAGCCTCGGCCCCGGCAAGCGCGCCGACCTGGTGGTGCTCGGGGACGACCCGCGCCGGGTCGACCCCTCGCGGATCGGTGACATCGAGGTCGCCGCGACGTTCGTCGACGGCCGCCGCACGGACGGCGGGAAACGGTGAGCACACGACGGCGCGACGCCGGCTAGGAGGTGCTCCCGTCCGGCAGGAACAGCGGTGCCAGGGCCTCGGCGGCCTCGGTCACCGTTCGCAGCGGTGTCCGGTCCATCCCCGGCACGGACGCCAGGAGGGTGCTGGACAGACAGGTGTTCTCCGGTCGCGACGCGTAGCGGCCCGAGGACCGGGGGACCGCGCGCACCAGCTCCGGCGGGGCGCCCAGGGCGCGGGCGACGGTCCGGGCCCGGTCCGCGCGGGAGACACGGTCGGGCCCGCCGAGGTGGAGGAGCGGGGGGAGGGCGCCGGGGTGTCGCAGGAGCGTCGCGGTGACCGCCGCCACGTCGTCGACGAGGACCGGGGTGGTCCACTGGTCGCCCGGCGCCTCCACGGGCTCGCCCCGGGCGAGCCGGTGGGCGCAGGAGGAGAAGAAGTTCGGCCACTTGTCGTGGCCGGCCGGCTCGTGCCCGTAGACGAGGCTGACGCGCAGCACCGTCGCCGGGGAGACGGCCCGGGAGAGCAGCAGGAGTTCGGCCGCCCGCTTGGCCGCCCGTCCGGCGGGAGCCGCCCGCCCGGGCCCACCCCTCGTGGTCGGCGTCCGAACCCCAGGTGTTCCAGCAGCCGTTGACACAGGACGAGCCGCCGAGGACGCGGCCGCGGATGCGGTGGACGGGCGCGTGCCGCTCCCAGACGTCGTCGCGCGGGAGCGCGTGGGCGTCGAGCACCTTCTGCGGCCAGTCGTCGGGGCGGGGGCCGTAGTCGGGGCCCGCTTCGACGAGGCAGACGGTGCGCCCGGCGTCCTCGCTCAGGCGGGAGGCGAGCACACAGCCGGCGACGCCGCCGCCGAGGACGACGACGTCGTACGCGTCGGCGGGTGGGGCGGCCGTCATCGTCCTCCCTCCGCGCGGCCCGTCAGCGCGTCGGCCTCGCGGAGCAGCGAGGCGCGGTCGATGGCGTCGCTCCCGGTGGCCGGCACGGTGCAGGCGTAGGCGCCGGCGATCGAGCCGTAGAGGGCGCACCGGTCCAGGGCCTCGCCCGCGAGGCGGCCGAAGAGGAAGCCGGAGGCGAAGGCGTCGCCCGCGCCGTTCGAGTCGACGACCGGTTCACGGGGTTCCACGGTCGGGACGTGGACGAGCCCGTCCGCACTGAGCATGTACGCGCCGTCGGCGCCCGCGGTGGCGACGACGACCTCGGCCCGTCCCCGCTCCAGGATGCGGTGCATGGTCTTGTCCCGGTCCGCCAGGGCGGTGGTGGAGACGAAGACGATGTCGGCGCCGTAGGCGAACGGCTCGTGGTAGGGGTTCTCGCCGTCCCAGTTGTGCAGGTCGGTGGAGATCGTGAGGCCCGCCTCGCGCAGCCGGGGCAGGGTGAAGGCGCACGGATAGGTGATGGAGACGTGCGCGTGGCGGCTGGCCGCCGCCAGGGAGCCGACGAGCTCCTCGGGCAGCCGGTCGGACTCCTGCGAGCGGCTGTCGTCGTAGAGCGAGAGGCGCCGGCCGTCGGGGCCCACGAGATTGACGGCCCGCTTCGTTCCGCCGGGCAGCGGCACTTCGGTGAAGCCGATGCCCCGGTCGCGGTGGAAGGCCCGGAGCAGTTCGCCGGAGGGGTCGTCGCCGATCATGTCGAGGTGGTGCGTCCGCAGCCCCAGCGAACTCAGGCCGAGTGCCACGAAGTCGCCGGTCTGCCCGGCGCGGGTCTCGATGCCCGGCCGGATCATGTAGCTGTCGGCGTACGGGAGCGGGAGCTCGGGAACGTACACGATCGTGTCGACGCCCGACCCTCCTAGGACGAGGACGTCGTACTCGCTGCTCATCGCTGTTCCTCTCGTGCGCGAGGGAAGGAGACCGACCCCTGCGCGCGGGCAGCGCGGAGGGGCCGGTAACTACCTCTGATCGCTGGTGAGTTAAGCAGTCGATGACGTTGACAGCAAGATCTTGCTGAATGTTTCAGAAAGATGTTGCGGTGAGGGGTGTCGCGAGCGGCCGGACGTCCTCGCGGACGCCGGCGCCGCACGTCCTCGCGCACGTCGTCCTCGTGGATGTCCTCGTGCGCGAAGGGGCCCCGGCCGCCCGGCGGTTCAGACTCCCGCCCCCTCGGGGGCCGGTGTCACCCCGCCGCGGAAGGTGCGGCGGTAGGCGAGCGGGGAGACGCCGATGGCGGCGTGGAGGTGCTGGCGCAGCGAGGTGCCGGTGCCGAAACCGACCTGGCCGGCGATGTCGTCCACGGCCAGGTCGGTGGATTCCAGGAGGTGCCGGGCGTGCGCCACCCGCTGCTGGATCAGCCACCGCCCGGGGCTCATGCCGACCTCCTCGTCGAACCGCCGGGCGAACGTGCGCAGGCTCATCCGCGCGTGCGCGGCGAGCTCGGTCAGGGTGATCGGGGCGTCGAGGTTCTCCAGGGCCCACTGCCGGGTCGCGGACGTGTCGTTCGCCGTCGCCTCGGGCACGGGCTGCTCGATGTACTGGGCCTGCCCGCCGTCGCGCCACGGCGGCACGACGCAGGTGCGGGCCACCCGGTTGGCGACGGCGGTGCCGTGGTCCTTGCGTACGAGGTGGAGGCAGACGTCCACCCCCGAGGCGGCGCCCGCCGAGGTCAGCACGGACCCGTCGTCGACGAAGAGGACGTCGGGGTCGAGGGCGACCTCCGGGTACCAGGAGCGGAAGGTGTCCGCGAGCGCCCAGTGGGTCGTGGCGGGGCGGCCGTCCAGCAGTCCCGCGGCGGCGAGGACGAAGGCGCCGGTGCAGATCGACACGAGCCGGGTGCCCGGCGGCAGGGCGGCGAGCGCTTCGGCGGCGCCGGCGGGCAGCTCGCGGGAGAGGCGGCCGGTGTCGAAGGGCGGCAGGACCACGGTGTCGGCGGTGGCCAGCACCTCGGGGCCGTGCTCGACGGTCACCGAGAAGTCGGCGTTGGTGCGGACCGGTCCGCCGTCCACCGAGCACGTCACGACCTCGTAGAACTCGTCGGCGGCGCCGAAGACGCGGCTGGGAATGCCCAGCTCGAAGGGGTACACCCCGTCCAGGGCGAGGACGACGACGCGATGGCGCCGACTCATGGCAGAATCCCTTCGAAAGATGGCATTCATGCCATGGTACGCGGCGGGACCGGCCGGGAGGCTGGTGACCATGACGAATCACCGCACCATGCGCGCCATGAGCCAGGACGTCCACGGAGCCCCCGAGGTGCTCCGGGAGACCGTGCTGCCGCGCCCCGAACCGGGCCTCAACGAGATCCTCGTCGCCGTCCGCGCGGCCGGGGTCAACCCGACCGACTGGAAGCACCGCTCCGCCGGCCTCTTCCTCGACCGCCTCCCGCTCGTCCTCGGCTGGGACGTCTCCGGCGTCGTCGAGGCCGTGGGGTACGGCGTGACCGTGTTCAAGCCGGGCGACGAGGTCTTCGGGATGCTGCCCTACCCGTACGGCGTCGGCTCCCACGCCGAGTACGTGACCGGCCCCGCCCGCGCCTTCGCCCACAAGCCGGCCGGCCTCGACCACGTCCAGGCCGGTGCCCTGCCGCTCGCCGCCCTCACCGCGTACCAGGCGATCGTGGACACCGCCCGGGTCGCCCCCGGGCAGCGTGTGCTGATCCACGCCGCCGCCGGCGGCGTCGGCCACCTCGCCGTCCAGATCGCCAAGGAACGCGGCGCGTACGTCATCGGCACCGCGAGCGCCCCCAAGCACGACTTCGTGCGCTCCCTCGGCGCGGACGAGGTGATCGACTACCGCACCACCGACTTCGCCGAGGTCGTCCGGGACGTCGACATGGTCCTCGACCCCCTCTCCGGCGACACCCGCGTCCGCTCCCTGGGCGTCCTGCGCCCCGGCGGCACCCTCGTCTCCCTCCTCCCCGGCACTGACCCTGACGAGCCGGCGAAGGCCGCGGCGCGCGGCGTCCGCGTCGAGACCCTCCTCGTCGAGGCCGATCGCGCCGGGATGAACGCGGTCGCCGCCCTCGCCGGGTCCGGCGCCCTGCGCGCCCATGTCGAGGCGGTCTTCCCGCTCGCCGACGCGGCCAAGGCCCACGCCCTCGGCGAGACCGACCGCACCTCCGGCAAGATCGTCCTGGTCGTGGAGGGCACGGACGGCGCCTGACCGCACCGGCCCCGGCCGCCCCGCGGCGGCCGGGACCCCGACCGGAGGCGGGAGCGGCGGCAGGGGCGGAGGCGGGAGCGGCGGGACCGGAGGCGCGAGCGGGGGCAGGGCCGTCGGTCGGGAGCGGTCCCGGCGCGCGTCACGCCGTTCGCCGGGGCGTGCGGTCGGAGCGCGGGCGGTACACCCGCAGCCCCGTCACCTCGTACGACATCTCCGACGTCCCCGCCTCGGGGGCCGGGTGGTAACGCCCCGCGCAGACCGACAGGTTCACGATGAGGTGGGCCCGCCAGGCGCGCCCCACCCCGCGGCGGTCGTCGAAGACGCGCGCGCCGTTGACCCACCAGACCACCGAGCGGGCACCGAACTCCACCCGGAAGTCGACCCACGCCCCCGGCCGGACGGCCGGGTCCCGGAAGTAGTGGTAGCGCCCCCGGATCCGGTTGGAGAGTTCGAGCAGGTCGGGGTTGTCGGGGTGGTACTCGAAGACGTCGATCTCCTGTCCGCCGTCGAGCCAGGTCCAGATCGCCGGCCAGGCCCCCGTCTCCTCCGGCAGGCGCACCCGCGCCTCCAGGATGTCGCCCGCGCGCACCAGGAACCCTTCCGGGCTGCCCTCCGTCGTGAGCAGTCCGGCGTTCCAGTCGCCGTCCGGGCGGCGGGTCGCCCGGAAGACGCCGGTACGGCTGTAGGCGGGGTCCTCGACCAGGTGGTCGAGCTTGTTGTCGCCGTGGTTGGTCGGCCCGCCGTCGGGATAGGCCCAGGAGTGCCCGGCGATCCACTGGGCGGCGGAGGAGAAGTCCGCTTCGAGCACGAGTTCTCCCGGCCGCGGCTGCGGGACGGACGCGGTCCCTCCCGGGTCGCGGCCGGTCCCCCGTCGCAGGAGCCGGTCGAAGAGGTCGGTCAGCACGGCACGCTCCTTTCGCGCGGGCGTCCACCGGCCCGCGGGCGATCTGTCCCACCTTGCCCGGTGTGCGGGGTGGTCATCCGCGATTGGCGACAAGTCGTCACGAGGCAAGGGCGGCGCCACCCCTGTTATTTCGGATACGCTGTATCCGTTAATGATGCGGGTCCCCGCCCGGGGGCCGACGAGGGGAGCGCCATGAACACATCGACCACCCGGCCCGACACCGACGTGATCGTCGTCGGCGCCGGCCCCGTCGGACTCGCCCTCGCCCTCGACCTGGCCCGCCGCGGCGTCGCCGTACGGATCCTGGAACGCGACGGGCGCGGCTTCGAAGGCTCGCGCGCCAAGGGCATCCAGCCCCGCACCCTGGAAGTCCTCGACGACCTCGGCCTCGCCGCGGCCGCCCTCGCGGCCGGGGGCGCCTACCCTCCGATGGGGCTGCACTTCGGCCCCTGCGCCGCGACCTGGCGGATGCACGCCACCGCGCCGGACACCGCCGGCACCCCGTACGCCGACGTCCTCCTGCTCCCCCAGTACGCCACCGTCGACCTCCTCCGCACCGCCGTCGAACACCTGGGCGTACGGGTGGAGTTCGGTGTCCGGGTGGACGGGGTCACCCAGGAGGACGACACCTGCGCGGTACGCCTGGACGACGGCCGGCTGCTCACCGGCCGGTACGTCGTCGGCGCGGACGGCGGCTCCAGCGCCGTGCGGAAGGTCGCGGGCATCGCCTTCGAGGGGACCACCGACGAGACCGACCGGATGGTCCTCGTCGACGCCGCCGTCGACGGCCTCTCCCGCGACCGCTGGCACATCTGGCCCCGCGCGCGCGGCCGCAGCGTCGCGGCCTGCCCGCTGCCCGGCGGCGACCGCTTCCAGATCATGATCAAGGTGCGGCCGGGTGAGGCCCTCGCCGCCGCGGACCTCACCGACACCGCCCTCGCCGCCCTCTTCCGCCGCCGGGTCGGCCGCTCCCTCACCCTGCGCGACATCAGCTGGTCCTCGGTCTTCCGCCCCAACGTCCGCCTCGCCGCGCGCTACCGCGACCGCCGGCTCCTGCTGTGCGGCGACGCCGCCCACGTCCACACACCCGCCGGCGCGCAGGGCCTCAACACCGGCGTCCAGGACGCCCACAACCTCGGCTGGAAACTCCAGCAGGTCCTCGCCGGCGCCGCCGACGCCCTCCTGGACAGCTACGAGGACGAGCGCCGCCCCGTCGCCGCCCAGGTCCTCGGCCGCTCCACCGAACTGTACGAAGGGCTCCGCCGCCCCCGGCCCGGCCGACTCACCCGCGGCCAGGACGAACACCAGCTGGGCATCTCCTACTTCGGCGGCCCCCTCGCACCGGCGGACGCCCCCCGCACCGCGACCCTCCGCTGCGGCGACCGGGCCCCCGACGCACCCCTGCCCCACCCCACACCCACCGCCCACCGGCTCTTCGACCTCTACCGGGGCCCGCAGTTCACCGCCCTCGCCTTCGGCCCCCGCGCCGCCGCCGCCCTGGACCGCCTCCCCTGGCCGGACGCGGGCGCACCGCTACACCGCCACACCGTCCTCACCGACACCACCGCCCGTACACCGGGCGAAGCGGCCCTGCTCACCGCGTACGGCATCTCCGAGGACACCGTCCTGCTCGTCCGCCCCGACGGCCACATCGGCGCCGTCGCACCCGTGGACGGGACCGGCGACGTGCGGCTCCCCGCCCCGTTCGGGCCGCCGGACACCGGCGGGTACGGTGTCCACCGCACCCCCGACGGCCGCCGGTAGCCGCGCACGGCCCGGCGCCACCGCACAGCGAGAGAGAGCCCCCACCCCCATGGCCGCCACCCCACCACCCCCCGGCAGCCCCGCCTGGTGGGCCGCACGCCGCGCCCCCGCGCCCCCTCCCACCGCGGAGCGGCGCCGCGGCCGCCCCTCGCTCGACACCGCGCACATCGTCGACACCGCCCTGCGCCTCGTCGACGAGCACGGCACCCAGGCGTTCTCCCTGCGCATGCTCGCTGACGCCCTGAACTCCGGGACCGCCACCCTCTACCGCCACTTCGAGGGCAAGGACGAGATCCTGGCGTACGTCGTCGACCGCGTGCTCGGCGAGACCGTCCTCGACGACCTGGCCGACCGCGCCGACTGGCGGGACGCGCTCACGGTCACGGCCCACCGCTTCCACGACACGCTGCGCCGCCACCCCCACACCCTGCCGCTGCTCATGGCCCAGGTGCCCGTCGGCCCCCACGGACTGGCCCAGCGCGAACGCGTCCTCGGCGCGCTCCTCGCCCACGGCCTTCCGGCGGACCTCGCCGCCCGCGCCTTCACCGCCGTCACCCACTACGTCATCGGCTTCACCGCCCAGCAGCACGGCCCGGCGGCCGCCCCCGACGAGGGCCCCCGGCTCGCCGCCTTCTACCGGGGGCTCGACCCGGCCACGTACCCCGCCCTCCTCCAGGCGGCCCGGTCCCTCACCTCGGTCTCCGTCGACGAGGAGTTCGCCTTCGGGCTCGGCCTGCTCGTCCACGGCCTCGCCCACCTCCACCCCTGAGCGATCCCCTCCATCCCGGAGCGATCCCTTCCACCCCTGAGCGGTCCCCTCGCAACGGTGACCGCCGCGGATCGTTGACCACGCCATGAGACATGTCATCGCGCGGCGGCGCCTCCGCCTCCTGGGCACCACCGTGGCCGCCCTGCTGCTGGCCGTCGCCGGCGGCCAGAGCACGACGTACGCGCACTCCGGGGCGGGGGACTGCCCGGCGGCGGAGATCTTCGCCACCGACAACACCTCGGTCATCACCGATCCGGACGACCCCCGGCTCGACACCCGTCTGACGCGCTTCGGCCACGAGGTACGCGCGATCGTCCGGGCCCACGGCGCCCGGCCCGGCGCCTCCGAACTCCTCGACGGCGTCTTCTGGTCCGACGAGCTGAAGCAGGCCACGTACGAGCGCTCCCGCGAGTTCGACGTGGACCGGGTGGGCCGCGACGGGCTGCGCCACATCGCCGGAGTCGTCGCCAAGCGGTACGAGCAGGAGTCCGTGCTCACCTTCCGCTGCCTGCCGCGCACGTCGCCGGAGACCGCCGCGGCGGAGATCGAGGTGCCCGGCGTCTCCGCGAGCGCCCTGCGCGCGGCGCTGCTCGCCGACCCGGAGGCCCGCGACCGGCTCGTCGGCGGATCGGTCACCCTCGGCGGCCGGCTGATCCTCGTCGCCCCGCTCGCGGACCTGCCGCTCGCCCGCGCGTTCACGGCCGGGCTCGGCGCCGACTGGGACGGGGCTCAGGTGCGGTACGGCGACCGCGAGTTCGTCGGCCGAGCCGGCCGGTGAGATGAGCGCGGTCCCCGGCGCCGAGGCGCCGGGAACATGACGAAGCCCGCCGGGTCCGGGGATGCCGGACCCGGCGGGCCGCCTGGTCGTGCCGCGTCAGGCGTAGGTCTCGAACTCCGCGACCTGGGGTGTGCCGGTCGAACCGGTGATCTCGAAGGTGATCTTGCCGAGCGCGGTACGGGCGAAGGTCAGCACGCCCGCGCCGCTGCCCGAGGACAGGACGGCCCCGGTGTCGGCGTTGACGAGCCGCCAGGAACCGATGCGGCCCGTGGCGCCCGGTGCCTCCTTGATGACGACGGTGGACACGGTGGTGGGGGAGCCCCACTTGATCGAGACGGAGCCGGTCGGGCCGGCCGGCGACCAGTAGGTGCTCAGGCTGCCGTCCCGCACGTTGCCGTAACTCGTGCCGTCGGCCTTGCCGGAGCCGTCGGACCCGGCACCGATGCTGAGGTTGGTCCCACCGGGCGGGGTCGTGGTGGGCGGGCTGGTGGGAGTGGTCGGGGTCGGGGTGGGTGTCGAGGTCGCGGTCGCCGTCGGGCTCGGGGTCTGGGGCGAGCAGGCGCCGTCCGACACCAGCAGGCCCTTGCCGGCGCCCGCCGTCCGGCTCACGACGTCCGGCACGCAGCTCGCCGCGTCCGGGCTGAAGGCGTACGGGATGGTGACGGTCGTGTTGGACTGCGGGTCGGGGCCCGCCGGGTTGTTCTCGGTGCCGCGGCTCGACCAGGTGACGTTGTCGTAGATGTTGCCGCTGACCTGCCAGTACCCGGCGGCGTCGGTGTAGAAGGTGCCCAGGACGTCCTTGGAGTCCTCGAAGTAGTTGTTGTCGACCCTGGCGCGGGCGCCGGCCCGCGAGTTGATGCCGGACTCGTTCAGGCTCAGGTAGTGGTTGTTGTACATGTGGGCCGTGCCGCCGCGCAGCAGGGGGGCGCGGGAGTCGATGTTCTCGTACAGGTTGTGGTGGTAGGTGATGAAGCTGTTCGACAGGTCGGTCTCACTGGAACCGACGAGGCCACCGCGGCCGGAGTTACGCAGAATGCTGTAGGACAGGGTCACGTACTGGGTGTTGTCCTTCATGTCGAAGAGGCCGTCGAAGCCCTCGGACTCGCCGCCCGACGCCTCCAGGGTGGTGTGGTCGACCCAGACGTTGCGGACGGTGCTCTCCATGCCGATGGCGTCGCCGCCGTTGGACGTGGGGGAGCCGGACTTCTTGACGTTCCGGACGGTCACGTTCTGGATGATGATGTTGGCGGCGTCTCGCAGGTGGATACCCAACTGGTCGAAGACGGCACCACTGCCGACCCCGACGATGGTGACGTTGCTGATCTGCTTGAGCTCGATCACGCCGGCGGCCGTGTTGCAGCTGTCGCCCGACACCTTGGCGGTGTTCCCGTGGTTGATGGTCCCTTCGACCTGGATGGTGATCGGTGTGCTGCTGCCGGCCCGGCCGCACAGGGCCGCGTGGATCTCGGTGCCCGTGGTGGCTCGGACGGTCTGGCCGCCCGCGCCGCCCGTGGTGCCGCCGTTCTGGGTCGCGTAACCGGTGACGCCTCCGGTCGCCGCCGATGCCTGGGGCATCGTCAGGACCACACCGGTCACGGCCGCCAGGGCCATCGTCGCCAGCGCCGCGTGGAGTCGCGGTGCGACTGGTCGTCTCATCCTCGCCTTCCTTTTCGTGAGTGTTTCCTCGGGTGCATCTGGGGTCGCAGAGAGCGGAGAAAGCGCTTTCTGTCCGCGACCCTAGGGTTGCCCCTTCCTGGCTGGCAAGGCTCTGTGATGTGGCGGAATTGTGCCGAAGATCGCGACCACCGCCGATTAACCGGCAGACCGCGCAAGGGTGTTGGGGTGTCACCGCGTCAAGTCACGCCAGGTGGCACCCTTGTTCGGGCCCGCCGCTCCGCGCGGGGCGGGCCGGCTTGTCCGCAGGACGGGCGATCCGTCAGGGCGAGGGCACGTTCCCGCGTCGCCTCGCCGGCGGACGAGGATGCGCGGGCATGCGTATACGTTCCCCGCTCACCGCGGCCGCCTGCGTCGCTGCCGGTGTCGCCCCCCACCCCGTAGTCCTGGGCAGACCGGCCGCTGATCCGGCCGGGGCTTGGGACTGGTGGGCCCGCATGCTCAGGGCCCGCGTATGGGCCATGGTGTCGGTCGATCGTCACCCTGTCTCGGTGCTCCGCGGCATGAGGTCCGCCGCGGGCACCGGGATACCGGCAGCTCTCGCCCAAAGGGCAACGCCGAGGAACGAGGGCCTCCCGCCTCGGGCCTCGGTACTGGTGGGCTCGCGTATTCAACTGTCGTGAGTATTGCTGCCAAAGCGTCGGTGCAGTCACTGTCTGTTGGGGTGCCGCAGGTCATGGTCTG